>NZ_JAEUPY010000654.1 GCF_016790065.1 Steroidobacter sp. | reverse complement strand
GCTCCAGCGGGCGGCGGTATTCACCGAGCGGGGAAAGTTAGTCTCGCGGCCGTCGTAGTAATACAGCGCCGAACCGAAGCGTGCAGCGCCTTCGCTACGATGCTCCTGATATTCCACACCGACAGTCAGTACCGTCGAGTCGGTCAGATCCGCTTGCACGATGCCGTAGCCCACTTTCTTCGTGAGATTGAGCCGATCCACGAACGAGTCGCTGTCCTCATACGCGCCAACCAGTCGGCCACGAACGCGATCACCCGAAGTAAGTGCGCTGCTTGCGTCCGCCTCCACTCGATAGCTGTCGAAGGTACCGAACTGTGCCGACAGATAGCCTGAGGAACTCGTCGTCGGGCGCTTGCGCATCAAATTGACGGTGCCAGAAGGCTCGCCGATACCGCTGAGCAAACCGGTGGCGCCGCGCACCACCTCCACCTGCTCGAACAACGCCATGTCGGCGATGTCGTTCGAGAAGCCGAAGTTCGACAGGCGCGCCACACCGTCCACCTGATAATTGTTCAGGTAGAAGCCGCGCGACATGATGTTGTTGTTATCTGCGCCCAGCGGGCCGCTCTGTCGATAGGTGAGGCCGACGGTTTGATCCAACACCTTGGAGATCTCGGTAGTGTTCTGATCTTCGATGCGCTGGCGGTCGATGATGGTGACCGACTGCGGCGTCTCGCGCACCGTGAGATCGAGTTTAGTCGCGGTGTTGGTCTTGCCGATCACGACGACTTCGTCGGTGAGTCCCAGCGAGGCGCTGGGAGAAGCATCCGCAGCCGACCTGCCCGGCCGCTTGATCAGCACCACTGAATCGGCGTTGACCTCGTACTCCAGACCGCTGCCCGCCAGCAATTTCTTGAGCGCCTCGGCCGCAGTGAACTCGCCCTGCAACGCATCGGCCTGCTTGCCCGCCAATTCATCGTAGGCGAAGAACAGTCGCAGCCCGCTCTGTCGAGAGAATTGATTGAGCGCGTCGCTGGTACTTTGCGCAGGAATATCGAAGCGGCGAATTGCGTCGCTCAGCTCGGCGGCATATACGCCGCTCGCAGCGACCAGACCCAACGCAGCCACGGTGAGACTACGACGCACAGCACGCGTCACGGCAGAAATCGATCGACTCGGCACGATGCTCTCCCCATATCTTTTGTGATCCGACATGAGAAGAAAACGAGCCACCTCTGCCAAACCGCTATCGAATACGACAACTACGGCCGGCCCAACAAGAACACCTGATCGTTTTCCGCTGCGACCACCCGAATCGCAAAGCTGGTGGTGATGGCATTCAGAAACTTGTCCGCTTCGTCGGTCTCGAATCGACCACCGACGCGAATGGCCGCGATGGCAGGGTCGGCGACCACCAACTTGCGTTTGCTGTAACGATTGAACTCGTCGACCGCTTGCGCCAGCGTCTCGCCTTTGAGTTCGATGACACCTTCGCGCCACGCCACTCGGCGATGTAGTTCATCTTTCTCGAGCGTCGCGCTACTCACCGCGCCTGCAGCCACCACCGCCGTCGAATCAGCAGAGATGCGTCGATCACCCACCGAGACGATACCTTCGGTCACTGTAACTTCGACCAACTGCTCACCGCGCATGCGCACGTTGAAAGCAGTGCCGACCGCACGTACCGCTGTGTTGCCCGCCATGACGACGAACGGCCGCGTCGGATCGTGCGCTACCTTGAACAGCCCTTCGCCTCGCACCAGACGCACGGTACGTTGCTGCTCACTCATGTCTATTTCAACGCGAGAGGCGGTATTGAGATTGATCTGACTGCCGTCTTTCAGCATCACACTGCGACGCTCACCGACGTCGGTGCTGTAACTGCGCGATTCCCACACGAAATACCAAAACGCGAAGCCCAGCACCGCAACCAACACACTTGCCGCAATCGCCCAGTGCGGGCGAGCTGCGGACTTCGTCGCGGATACATTGGTCTTTGGCAGTGCTTGCAAACGTTTTGCCTGCTCCCACGCCTGCTCGGCGCGCGCGAACGCAACGGCATGCGCCGGATTGGCATCCATCCAGCGATCGAACTCCGCCTGGTCCGCCGACGACAGCTCCCCGTGCTGTAGCTTGGCGAGCCATTCGGCTGCCGCGCTATTCAAATTTTTCGCTTCCTGCCCCATGAAAACCCTTTGGCACTGGCTACCAGGTCGCAATCCGCCATGGCGGCGGTCAACAACGCCATCGCCTTGGCCAGATGTTTCTCCACCGTCGATACGGATAACTGCAACTGCTCTGCAATCTCGCCGGGCGACAACTCCTCTACCCGACGTAACAAGAACACCCGCCGGCATTGCAATGGCAGGCTGTCGACAAAAAGCTGCAGCCGGCGCAATTCGTCGCGACTGGAAACCACAGCTTCAGTGGAAGGCGCATCGTCGGCGATATCCAGCAATTCCAGGTTCGCCACCAGGTCGAACGAAATCACCGACTGGCGCCGCGCCATGTCCGTCAGCAAATTGCGAGCAATGGTGAGCAAGAAGCCGCGGCCGCGATCGATCCGTTCGAAGTCCGCCGTCGCGTAGGCACGCGTCAGCACTTCAGAGACGATATCGTCGGCATCCAAGTTGTAAGCGGCCAGCCGGCGCACATGACGGCGCAACGCGGCCTCATGCGGCAAAACAATCGATTTGAACCACGCTAACCGGGCCGCGCGATCAGCCATGAAACTCTCCACACCACGTGGAAAGCATAGAGCAGAAGCCCCTGTGTCGGCGTGCCTGAATTTTTTCGGCGGGGATGGCGGTTGGGCGCCCCTGGTACGTTCCCGGCCCTGTTGGCCAGCAATTGCCAGCCTGTATTGCAACGCCTAGAGTTCCCTGGGGAAATGGGCGACATCCAGGCGATCCGCCTCAACGGCGCCCAACTGGAAGCAGCCGCCGACCCTCGCTCGCGCGGCGTGGGTAAGATTGTGAATTCACGAGAGCACTAGCTGGAGGACTCATGAGCCATCATCGCCGTCGCCGCCCCAAAGCCGCACGTGCCGGCTGCCTGCTGTGCAAGCCGAACAAACTGGGCAAAGGCATGGAGAAAAAACTCGGCCACCGCGGTTTCGGCAACTTGAGAAAAGAGGCCGGTAGCGGTGATGACCTGAAGAGCAGGTCTTAATCAGCGACGCTCAGAAAAAACAAACCCGCTGCCAGCATCGCTGACAGCGGGTTTATCACCTTTGAAGGTTGGTAGCGGGGGCGTGATGTGGCCCGTTCCTCCGGTGCCGCAGTCCGTCCGGCTCAAGTAAAGTTGGCCTTAGCGGCCGGGTCAGAGTTTACGGACAGCGCCCCTGGGTACCTCTATTGTTGTCCATCATTGACAATAATGGACAATGACCCTATAGAGGGGACCATCCCCCCAGGAGGGCTACCGACATGACCTTGAACGTCAATCTCACGCCTGAACTCGAAGCCATGGTCCGCGACAAGGTGGCAACCGGTCTCTATTCCTCGGCAAGCGAAGTTGTGCGCGAGGCATTGCGCCTGATGGAAGAAAAGGACCGCTTCAACAAGATGAAGCTCGATCAGTTGCGAGCAGATATTCAGGCCGGTATCGCGAGCGGCGACGCCGGCACACTCGACGCCGAGGAGATCAAGCGGCGTGGCCGCGCACGTCTTGGGAAACCACCACAACCACGGTAACAAGAATTTGCCCCGCGTCCGAAAGACAACTCTTGCCGAGGAGGACTTAGAGGAAATTTGGCTCTACATCGCGGCCGACAACATCGCGGCTGCTGATGCGCTTCTCGACAAGCTCGTGGCAAAAAGCGTCTTGCTTGCATCCAACCCCGAACTCGGCCGCGCCCGCCCCGAAATCCACGAAGGTCTTCGCAGCGTCCCAGTGGGGAACTACATCTTGTTCTATCGACCGGAGCCCGGTGGCATCGAACTCACGCGTGTACTGCACGGCGCTCGTGACATTGACGACTTACTGTTTTAGACACCTGGTAGCAGTGACGAGATGCTGCTTATTCTGCCCTTGGAAATTCATGTCACAATGTGACGACCACTTTGAATGACCGAAAATAATCGCGAAGCGCCATCCCCTGACGCGATGTATCGCGTCGTTTGAGCCATCTATACCCAAGTTGGGCTTCAATATGGCAAAGCTAGACGAGCGGCAAAAGGCAAAAAAACTCGCTTCGCAGCGCAATCTGGGAGCGTTGGCGAATGACACTAAGTGGCAGGAGTTCTTTGCTCAAGTCATCGCCAAGCGTGTCCCTTTGGAGATTCAGCTTCTCGACGGACCAGAAGTCTTTCAATGTCCGGTCGTTTGGTCCCCAGCTCGAAACTACATCGAAGGTGGTTGCATGGACCCCTACCTGTTCGCATACATCGAACGAGTTGCGTCCACAAACGTAGACGCCCTTTCTGCGATCGCTGGATTAATCGGCTTGGAGTGTGTAATCGAAGGCAATAAGGCTACCGTTTTTGGCTACAGATGATTGGCTACAGATAAAACGTCATGCATCTGCTTGCCTTTGCGGCCCGACCTAACTGATAGGTTCAGCGGACTCCATCACACTGCAGCCCAACAAGCTGCAGCACTCGACCGCCTTAAGAGACGCGACGCGTGAGCTAGGTGCTCCATCGTCACCCTGAGTTGCTTGATGAAATCAGAGCTGCGTAGCTCGCACGAAGCGCACGTCTTTTTGAAGGTTGGTAGCGGGGATGGGCTACACGCTGTTCCTGCGTTGTCCGTGAGGGTGCGTGTTAGGCGATTCTTTGGGGCTACACGTAGCCCTCTGACCAATGATCTTTGTCGAG
>NZ_JAEUPY010000590.1 GCF_016790065.1 Steroidobacter sp. | reverse complement strand
TCTCCAGGCAGGCCGCGAGACCAAGGTCGGTATCGGCGTTTCGTGCGTAGAGAGAGTCCACAATTACGTGGATGACTGCATTGATGCGCTCGATGGCCAGCTCGGCCGCGTCCAGGTCGGACATAAGGCGCTGCGTGGCAGGGGCTGTGATGGGCTTTGAAGCCGTCGCAGAAGGACGGGGGATAGAATGGCTCTTAGCCATGGCGTTGACTCCGTTAGTCTCAACGTGGTGGTTAGAGCCGGCCGGGTCCGGCAAATACCCGGTTCGGCTCGCTTTGGCTGGCACCGCTTCGACGCAGGGGTAACTATTCGGGGTAAGTCCTAGGGAGTGATGCCCGGTCTATGTATGGAAAAGCTACAATTCGCGCTAAATGCGGTTGTGGCCCGAGCCTCCATTCGCCCCATAGCCCTTCGAATCAGCCGACCGCCCCGGTTCCCGGCGACTTCGCGTCGACGATGCGCTCGCTTCGCATCGTGACACTACATGCGTGCTCACTTCGCGACCCTGTAAACAAATTTCGCGGCGGCAGATCTATGTAGGTACGGGCACCGCCAACAACCGGGGTGTCGTTACAACGAGAACTGACCCGCATGAGATCGCTTGTTCTTACCGCCGCTCGCACCCTGGCCTTGGCGATATTGAGTTGTAGCTTACTGTCGGTGGCAGCCGCAGCCGAGCGCGAACCACTGACCATCAATTGGTATCACAAGGCAACGTTTCTGCAGCCGGTGATCGATGCCTTCAGCAAGGACACCGGCATTGCTGTCAAGGTCACGGATGCGTACGACAAGTTCGATACCGATGTGATCCTGGTCTCCGACTACAAGACGCTCACCGAAGCCAAGAAGCTGAACGCATTTCAGCCCATCCGTTCACCGGACCTCGATGCGATCGTGGCGCCACGTTGGCGAGACCGCGATGGTTATTGGTATGGCGTCGTGCTTCGTGCGCGCGCTGTGATTTACAACAAGGCGCAAGTCAAACCCGGCGAAATCAAATCGTATGCCGATCTGGCCGACAGGAAATGGCAGGGCAAGATCGCGTTACGTCCCGCGACCAGCGTCTACAATCGCTCGCTGCTCGCGTCGATGATCGTGCATGATGGCTATGCCTCGGCGCTGGAATGGGCGCGAGCGGTGCGAGCGAACGCCGGCGACAAGCCTGAGTACGGTGGCGACACGGCCAACATTTGGCGCGTGGCCAAGGGTGAAGCGGCGCTGAGCTTCGTCAACACTTACTACATCAACTACGAAATCGCGCGCGGCAGCGAGCAGAAGAACGGCATCAAACTAGCTGACAACATCGGCATCGCCTGGCTCGGCCAGCAGGGCGCCGGTCAGCACATGAACGTCACCGGCGTCGCCGTGAACACCGCGACCACCCGCAAGGACGATGCAATGAAGCTGGTGCGATTCCTGCTCAGCCAGAAGGGCCAGGCGTTGCTATCCCAGCATGTGTTCAAGTATCCGGTACGCACCGACGTGGCTCCGCATCCGCAACTGCAGGCTTGGGGCGACTTTCGCCGCGACGATCTGAATCTGAACGATCTGGAGCTGCACTACGACCAAGTCGACGGGATTTTTCGTGCAGTCGGCTGGCGCGCCTGGTTGCGGGACGCCGAGTAGCGGAGGGCGACAGAAGAGCGATACACAAGGTTACAAGTCCGCGGCCCGCTTAAGTGTTTACTTGGATGACCGGCGCGGCGGGCGCGGGCACGCTCGCCGGTGATTCGCTCTTCTGTCAGGACTATCAATGAAACTTCAATCGCTGTTGTTCTCCGCCATCGGTGTGGCCGCGGTCGCCGCGCCCGCCGGCGCTGTCGATCTGCTCTACACGCTGGAGAATTCGGTGTCGTTGCCGAACATCGTCACCGGCTACGACTACATCAAGATGCAGCCCGGCACCAGCCGCCTGTTCATCGCCCGCGACCAGGACGGCCTGACGGTGTTCGACGTGGACACCCAGAAGGTCATCACCACCGTCGAGAACTCGCAGGGTGCCAACGGCCCGCTGTTGTTGCCCGAGTACAATCGCGGCTACATCGCCAACACTGACGGCTCGCTGTCGACCGTCGATCTGAAGACCCTCAAGCAGACCGCGCGTCTGGCGCTGGACAAGAACGGCGGCCTGAACAGCGCCATCTATGATCCGGTCACCAAGCAGGTGCACGCCATCGTCGGCACCCGCCCGAAGGAATCCAACTGGTACACGCTGGATGCCGCCACCGGCAAGCTGCTGAAGACCACCACGTTCCCGTTCGCCAAGATGGACGACCCGGCCACCGACGGCAAAGGCCGCCTGTTCGCCCCGGCTCGCCGCGACAAGATCATCCTGACGCTCGATTCCAAGACCCTGAAGGAAACGGCTCGTTGGGATGCGCCTTGCAACGTCAGCAAGGTTCGCTTCCAGGCCCGCACCAATCGCATCCTGGGTGCGTGCGGTGGCGACACGCCGAGCTTCTTCGCACTGGACGCGACCAGCGGCAAGCTGATTGCCAAGCTGCCGATCGGCAAGGGCATCGACGGCTTCGGTATCGACGAGAAGCGTAATCGCATCGTGGCCTCGAACCACGACGGCACGCTGACCGTCATCGGCCAGGAAGGCGCGGACACCTTCAAGTTGCTCGGCTCCGTGTCGTCGCAGCTCGGCGCCCGCATGATGACCATGGACGAGCGTAACGGCCGGATGTACCTGATCAACGTCGCCTTCACCGAGACGGCGCCGAACGCCGAAGGCAAGGTCCAGTCCAGCTATCACCCGAACACGTTCGTGATCCTGACCTACAAGCCTATCTAAATCGAGTGCGTGCGCTCCGGCTGCGTAAGCAACCGGAGCGCACATCGACGCCAGCGCTTAGCTCTTGCGAGACAGCTTCAAGATTTCACCATCGGGCGCTTCGGTCACGACATAGACCGAGCCATCCGGACCTTGCTTCACGTCGCGAATGCGCTTGCCGCGATCCTGCAGCAGCCATTCTTCGCCGACCACCTTGCCATCCTGCAGCTGCAGCCGCACCAGCTTGGTGGTGGCCAGGCCGCCGACCAGAATATTTCCCTGCCATTCCGGGAACGCACTGCCGTTGTATACGACCATGCCGGACGGGGCGATCACCGGATCCCAGTAGTACACCGGCTGCTCCAGGCCTTCTTTGGCAGTAATGCCGTCGCCAATCTTCGGGCCGGCGTATTCGATGCCGTAGGTGATGACGGGCCAGCCATAGTTCAAGCCAGCCTGCGGCTGGTTGAGCTCGTCGCCACCGCGCGGACCGTGTTCGATGGTCCACAGCTTGCCTTCCGCATCGAGTGTGGCGGCTTGGATGTTGCGATGACCATACGACCAGATCTCCGGCTTGGCATCGCTGCGGCCGACGAAAGGATTGTCGCTCGGCACGCTGCCGTCCAGATTCAAGCGCACCACCTTGCCCAAATGCATGGTCAGATCTTGAGAGTGCACGCGAGCATCAGGCACTGAGCGCTCGCCGAGCGCCAGGAACAGCTTGGTGCCGTCCGCCGAGAACACGATGCGCGAGCCGAAGTGCAGGTTGGATTCCCAAGCCGGCAGCTGTCGGAAAATCACTTTGACTTGTTCCACAGCGGTTTCGTCCGCCGATAGCACGCCCTTGGCGAGCGTGGTGCCATTGCCACCTTCACGCGGCTCAGCATAGGTCCAATAGATGGTGCGGTTGGTCGCGAACTGCGGATCGAGTGCTACGTCGAGCAAGCCGCCTTGGCCTTCGAAATACACCTTCGGCAACCCTTTCAACGGTGCCGACACTTTGCCGTCCTTGCCGACGATGCGCAGGTCGCCGCGACGCTCGGTCACCAGGATGCGCTCATCAGGCAGGAACTCGAAGGCCCAGGCGCCATTCAAATCTTTCGCGACCACCGAGACGTCGATAGCGAACTCGCTCTTGATCGCGGGCGCGCGCGTCTGACCGGCGAAAGCGGGTTTGAAGTCCTTGCCATTTGGCTCGCGGGTTTCCAGCGGACCGCCGGGAACAACGGCACTCGCTGCGGCTGTTTGATCGGCGCTTGCGGCCGGCGGCGCCGCTTCACGCGAGCAGGCTGCGCACAGGGTCAACAGCGACAGCGTGGCCGCCTTCAGCAACGATGAACGAGGGAGCGTCAGATCCATACGGGTGTCTCGCTGTTTGGATGTTTATGGGATGAGTCAGGAGGCCGAGTATATGCGCTATCCTCGCGCGATGAGCGCTCAGTCCAACGTCGGACCGCTGCCCACGACCCAGGCACGCCGAACTTCTCTCTATGCCGTCACTGTGATCGTCGGTGCGTGCCTGTTGTTCCTGGTGCAGCCGCTGATCGCGAAAATAATTCTGCCCTGGTTCGGCGGCACCTCGTCGGTGTGGAGCGCCGCGCTGGTGTTTTTCCAGGCCTGCGTGCTCGGCGGCTACACCTACGCGCATTGGCTGACGACGCGAGTTTCGCCGCAAAAACAAGCCACAATTCATGGTGTGTTGTTGCTCGTCAGCTGTCTGACGATGCCGATTTTGCCGTCGGAGGCCTTGCGGCCCGACGGCAACGCTGATCCGACTTTGCAAATTCTGCTGTTGCTGACGCTCACCGTGGGCCTGCCGTCGCTGCTGTTGAGTTCGACCAGTCCGCTGATGCAGGTTTGGTACATGCGGCGCACGGGCAGCGAGCCACCGTACTGGATGTTCGCGCTGTCCAATGCAGGGTCGCTGTTGGCACTGCTGAGCTTTCCGCTGTTGCTCGAGCCGGCATTCAGTTCGCAAGTCCTGGCCATCGGTTGGAGCGTGCTGTTCGTCATCTATGCGCTGCTGGCAATCGCCGTGGCGCGATTGAATAGCAAACAATCTACCGTGACTGAAGCTGCGATGGGTGATATCGCCGCCAGTCGTGGTGCGCCTGCGCCACCGCTGGGACAGATGGTGCTTTGGCTGGTGTTATCCGCGTGCGCCTCGGGACTGTTGGTCACGGTATCGGCCAATCTCAGCGCCAACGTCGCGCCGATTCCGTTGCTGTGGGTCGTGCCGCTGGCGCTGTATCTGCTGACCTTCATTCTCGCGTTCGGCAATCGTCGCGTTTATCACCCGACAGGTTTTTTTCCGCTGGTGGCGTTGGCTATCGGCGGGCTGGCTTACTTGTACATGCAGCGGCTGTCGAACTGGCCGATCCAATATGTGATTCCGTTGTACCTGGCGAGCTTGTTCGTCATCTGCATGGCGTGTCACGGCGAGTTGGTGCTGCGTCGGCCGGCGGGGCCGTATCTGACGCGCTTCTATCTGCTGATATCGCTCGGCGGCGTGTTGGGCGGCGCATTCGTAGGTTTGATCGCGCCGAACGTGTTCACCACCTACGTCGAGTTTCCGGTGTTGCTGGTGGTGATCGCCGAGGTGTATGTCATCTTGCAATGGCATCGTCGTGGCTCACGCAGAACGCTGTGGCTGGTGCGAACGGTCATGGTCTTGGGCGTCATCACGCTGTTGGCCCAATTGATGGGCTCGGAGATTCAGACTCGCCAAGACAACATGCTGGTGCAAAGAAACTTCTACGGCACGCTCAGTGTGCAAGACGATCCCAGCGGCGACGAGCTGGCACGCCGCTATCTGATCCACGGCACCATCAGTCATGGCTACCAGTACTTGCACGAGAAGTATCGACGCTTGCCGTCGTCGTATTTTTCCAAGCACTCCGGGGCCGGGCTGGCATTGACCACGTTGCAAGCGGAAGGGCCGGTGAGGTTCGGGGTGGTCGGTCTGGGCGTCGGCGTGATGTCGGGCTATGTGCGTGCGGATGACTATGCGCGCTTGTATGAAATCAATCCGGACGTCGTGGACATCGCCGACCAGTACTTCACGTTCCTGCCAGCGGCGAGGCAATCAGGCGCTGATGTGGCAGTGTTGTTAGGGGACGGCCGACTGACGTTGGAGCGACAGCCGCCGCAGAGTTTCGATCTGCTCGCCATCGACGCTTTTTCCAGCGATGCGATTCCCACGCATCTGCTCACCAAAGAAGCGTTCGAGTTGTACTTTCAACATCTGAAGCCGGACGGCGTACTGGCCGTGCACATCTCCAACCGGTACATCGATCTGGTGCCGGTGTGCGCGCGAGCCGCTGAGCATGTGAATCGATCCGCTCGCGTGGTGCGCAGTCTGAGCGATGGGACTTACGACACCAGCATCTGGGTCATCGTCACTGCGAATGAGGCGCTACTGAAGCGACCTGAATTCCAAGGCAGCAACACGTACGCTGCACAGGCTGCCGATTCGTTCGAGGGCTGGTCGGATCAATACAGCAGCGTGTGGCCGCTGCTGCCTCTCCGGGGCACCGCGCACAAGTCGGTGGCTAACTAGGTTCGCGCACCGGATTGGGAG
>NZ_JAEUPY010000540.1 GCF_016790065.1 Steroidobacter sp. | reverse complement strand
GTCGCCGTGCCTACGAGCAGCGCGTGCCAGGCTTGCAGAAGACGCTCGACAGCGTCGACCTGGACGGCATGGAAGCGCACAAGAACGAATTGGAGTCGCGACTGGTAGCTACCGAGCGCGACAACGACGTGACGGCGCTGGCGACCTCACGCGAAAAGGAACAATGGGCCAAGGTGCAGCGGATCGAAGCAGTGCTGGCCAAGGCCGATCAGAACGATCCCATGGTGCAGGAGATGCGCGAGAAGGCGCGTCTGATTCGCGGCAAGCTGCTGTGGGATTTCAACTCCAGTTACAAGGCGCGTCTGTGGCGCGCGCGCAAGGAAGTTCGCGAGTTGGACGTCGCTTATAAAGAAGCTCGGCGTCGCTCGGTGCTGGTCGAACGAGCTCGCGGCGACTATCCGGCTCGGACCGAAGAGTTCGCGCGTCGCGTGGCCAGTTTGCCGCCGCGTATGGATGGCTTGAGCGCGCGTTTGGACGCGACGGCTCAGGCGCAGAATCGTTATCTCGCTGCGGTTGCCATCAAGGAATTGGAATCGCAGAAGCAGCGGCTGGCGTCGTACTCGTTGCAGGCGCGCTTCGCGCTCGCTTCGATTTACGACAAGGCAGCCACCGGCGAGAGCAGTGAGAAGGGAGGCACGCCATGAGCCATCGCAAGCTGCGCGTGCTGATCGCGTTCACGCTGTCGAGTGCCGTGGCGATGCCGGCATTGGCAGCCGAGCAAACCAATAAGCTGCCGCCGCGGACCATCCGCGATCTCGACAAAAAAGAGGTCAAGGTCAACCCGGATCCGCCCAGCGATGTGAAGGCCCAACAGGCCATCGAACAATATCGTCGCTTCCTGGAGCTGGAATCCAAGAACGACAAGATGCGCGCTGAAGCCATGCGGCGTCTCGGCGACTTGCAGGTCGAAGTGGACGAGAGCGCGCGCACCGGCGAAGAGTTCGGCGGGCTCGGCGTTGCCGAAGCCGTGACGCTGTACGAAGGTCTGCTGAAGTCTTATCCCGACTACGAACGCAACGACGTCGTCATGTATCAGCTGGCGCGTGCGTATGAAGCGCAGGCGCAGCCCGAGAAAGCGTTGGCGGTGCTCGACAAATTGGTGGCGACTTATCCGCGCAGCCAATGGCTGGTCGAGTCGCAGTTCCGTCGCGGCGAAATCCTGTTCAGCATGGGCAAGTACCGCGACGCTGAGAATGCCTATATCGCGGTGACCACGCCGGGAGCCGACACCGGCTTCTTCGAACAAGGTCTGTACAAGCTGGGCTGGTCGCTGTTCAAACAATCGCGCGGCGAAGAAAGCGTCGCTGCATTCTTGCGCATGTTGGATCGCGTGTTGGTTCAGGACGGTCAGCTGCGCGATCGTGACTCGCTGAGTCGCCCGGAGCGTGAGTTGACCGATGACGCCTTGCGCGCCATGGCCATCACGTATTCGGATCTCGACGGCCCGGCGACGCTCGATGCCGCTTTGGCCGAGCGCGGCGATCCGCCGTACGCGCATCAGTTGTACGAAGCGCTGGGCAACTTCTATATCGAGAAGGAACGTTATCAAGACGCCGCGCTGGCGTACGAAGCGTTCGCCAAGCGTCGCCCCGACTCGCGTTATGCGCCGTCGCTGCAGATGCGCACCATCGAGGCCTATGCCAAGGGTGGTTTCGCGTCGCTGGTCATCGAAGGCAAACAATCGTTCGTCGAGCGTTACGCGTTCGGTTCGGCGTTCTGGCGTGAGCGCACTGTGGCCGATGCGCCCGAAGTCGCTGCGCAGTTGAAGTCCAACCAGAAGGACTTGGCCGAATATCACTACGCGCTGGCGCAGAAAGACAAAAAGCCCGAGGACTACACGTCCGCGGCTCGTTGGTATCGCGCCATGCTGGACTCGTTCCCGCAGGACGCCGAAGCTCCGGCGACACGTTTCACGTTGGGTGAAGTGTTGTTCGAGTCTGGCCGCTTCGCCGAAGCCGCGAAGGAATACGAGACAACGGCCTACGATTATCCGGCACACGCCAAGTCGGCCGCTGCTGGCTATGCCGCACTGGTGTCGTATCAGAAGCACGAGCCGAGCTTGCAGGGCGAGTCCAAGCATCTGTGGCACCAGCAAGGCATCGAAAGTGCGTTGATGTTCGCCACCAGCTTCCCCGAGCATCCCGAATCGGCGCGCGTCCAGACCAAGGCGGACGAAGATTTGTTCGCGTTGAACGATTTCGATCGGGTGATCGAGGTGTCGACCGCCATCCTGGAACGCAATCCACCGGTGGATCGCAAATTCCAGCGCACCGCGACCACGTTGCTGGCGCACTCGTTGTTCGATCGTGGCCGCTTCGCTGACGCCGAGGCTGCGTACGTGCGCGTGCAAGGCTTCCTGCCGGCCAACGATCCGGATCGTGCGGGCATCGAAGAGCGCATCGCTGCGTCGATTTACAAACAAGCGGAAGCCAAACGCACGGCCGGCGATTCCACCGGTGCGGTCGACGACTTCCTGCGTGTCGCGGCGTTGGCGCCGAACTCGAAGGCGCGTTCCAACGCGGAGTACGACGCGGCCAGTATCCTGCTACAAAACAAGCAGTGGGAGCGCGCGTCGCAAGTACTCGAAGGGTTCCGTCGCAACTATCCGAATCATGAGTTGGTGCCGGATGCGACCCGTTCGCTCGCGGTCGCCTATCTCGAACTCGGCAAAGGCACGCAAGCGGCGGCTGAGTTGGAGCGCGTGGCGGCCCGTCCGCAAGAGCCGGTCGAAGTGCGCCGCGCGGCGTTGTGGCAGGCGGCAGAGCTCTATGACAAAGCGGGTTCGCCGACCAACGCCGGTCGCTTGTATGCCAGCTACGTGAAGGAATATCCGTCGCCGCTGGATCCGGCCATGGATGCGCGCCAGAAGCTTGCCGACATGGCGAAGGCACAGAACGACGTCAAGACTCGTTCGCAATGGCTGGATGAAATCATCCGCTCCGACAAATCGGCTGGCGCCGCTCGTACCGACCGCAGTAAATATCTGGCGGCCAAGGCAACCATCGAAACCGCGGCCGTGCCGGCGGCGTTGTACAACTCGATCAAGTTGTCGGTGCCGCTCGACAAGTCGCTCAAGAACAAGCGCAGCGCCATGGAAAAGACCTTGGCCATTTACGGCCAGGCGCTGGATTACGGCGTGGCCGAAGTCACTACGCAGGCGACCTTCGGCATGGCCGAGCTGTATCGTCAGCTGGGCGCCGACTTGATGACCTCGGAGCGGCCCAAGAATCTGGACGCAGAGGCCAAGGAACAGTACGACGTGTTGCTGGAAGAGCAGGCGTTTCCGTTCGAGGAAAAGGCCATCGAGCTGCACGAGACCAATGCCAAGCGCACCGGCGACGGTGTCTACGACGAATGGATCCAGCGCAGCTTCGATGTGTTGGCCAAGTTGTTGCCGGCGCGTTACGCCAAGACCGAGATCAGTGAAGACTATGTGCCGAAGTTGCCTTGATAGCGGCGTAGCCCGGCATCAGACGCGGTACGGACTGATCGTCAGTACGTTGCTCGGTCTTTTGCTGTCAGGCTGTGGATCGGCACCGACAGAGTCTGAGCCGGCGCTGCCCGCCCAGTCAGCGAAACAGTCGGCCAAGCCGGGCTCGCCCGAAGAAGCCGCAGCGCTGACTGCAGCGGCCGAACCCGTGTTGCCACCCGAGGCGGTGCAACAGTTCGACCGTGCCGTGACCCTGATGAGTTCAGGCGATCTCGCGCAAGCCGAGCAGGGCTTTCGCTCGCTCGCGACTGCGTATCCATCGTATTCCGGACCGCTGCTGAATCTGGGCATCCTGCACGCCAAGGCCGGCAAATTAGACGAGGCGGAAAAGGCCATTCGCGAGGCCATCGCGCGTAACGCCAACAACGCCGCGGCGTTCAATCAGCTCGGCATCGTGTATCGCAAGCTGGGGCGCTTCAAGGAGGCGGACGAAGCCTATACGCGCGCGGTACAGATCGATCCGAACTATGCGCTGGCCTATTTGAATCTGGGCGTGCTGTGCGACCTGTATCTGCAGGAGCCGCAACGTGCGCTGGAAGCTTACGAACGTTATTTGCAGTTGGCAGCGACGCCCGATGCCAAAGTCACCGGTTGGGTGACCGAGTTGAAGAAACGAATCGGCGCCGAGCCGCGCAGTGCCCAAACTGCAGGATGAGCGAACCATGAGCACAGCAATGCGCTGCACACTGCCTTTGATGTTGGTCCTGGCTTCGGCCGCCGTGCATGCGGCCGAAGAGAAGCCCGGCACGCTGTCGAAAGAAGCGACCGCCGCCGGCCCGGCCGTGGACACCAGTAAGACAACTGTCACTGCGCCGGCCGCTGCCGAGGCCACTGAGCCCACTGAATCTAAGAAGGCGGCGGCGCAGCCGACGACCACATCGCAACGCGCCGGCGGCCCGCAAGCCGTGGTGCGTAACGATCGATTGAATCTCGACACCACCGTGGTGACCGGCAACCGCGAGTTGCCCAAGGTGCTGTACATCGTGCCTTGGAAAAAATCCGATCTCGGCGACTTGCCCGCGCAGCCGTTCAACACGCTGCTCGATGAAGCCTTGACGCCGGTGGATCGTGACGTTTTTCGTCGAGAAGTGACCTACTACGGTGCAATGAACGGTGCGGCCGCTCCGGCGAGCCCGCAACCTCAAAGCACTGAGAAGTAGGTCGCAGCGCACGTATTTATGTAAGGCCATAAAGCCCACTTTATTTTCGAGCCCGCACCGCATAGGAGTTACTGACGATGGAACTCGTTCACTTCATAGTGAATTTCTTCCGCGAGGGAGGATTCTTCCTGTATCCGTTGGCCGCCATTTTCGTGGTCGGCGTCGCCATTTCCATCGAGCGCTTCATCTACCTGACCAACGAGACCACCCAGAATCGTCGCGTCTGGGCGCAGGTGGTGCCGCTGATCAACAGCGGTAACTTCAAGCAGGTGGTGGCCATCACCTCCAAGTCCAAGTCCTCCATCGCTACCGTGCTCAACTACGGTATCGCTCGCCTGGCGAGCGCGCGTCGACGCGACGACGTCGAAAAGGCCATGGACGAGAGCTTGCTCGAAATCATTCCGCGCATGGAAAAGCGCACCCACTACCTTTCGGCGCTGGCCAACATCGGCATGCTGATCGGTCTGTTGGGCACGGTCATCGGCTTGATCGCGGCGTTCGCCTCGATCGCGCAGGCCAACCCGGCGGAGAAGGCCAGCTTGCTCGCGGCCAGCATCTCGGTAGCCATGAACAACACCGCTTCCGGTCTGTTCGTCGCCATCACGCTGTTGTTGACCCACATGTTCCTGGAAGCCAAGACCACCAAGGTGATCGACAGCTTGGAAATCGCCTCGGTGAAGTTCATGAACTCCGTGGTCGAGCGCCGTCAGGACGTGGAAGGCGGCAGTGACGATCTGGCGCCGGCGCAACAGCGCGGCCGCGCTGCTCACGGTCTCGCTTGAGCTGAAGAACGTCGCAGCGATCCGTTAAAGGGATAGACAATGGCTCAGTCCAAGGCACAGAGGCGGGTGACGCGCAATCATGCGCGCTACCGTGGCCGGCACGAAATCAACGTCGTGCCGATGATCGACATGATGATCATCCTGGTGTTCTTCCTGATCTTCACCGCGGTGTTCACCAAGACCAATATTCTGGAACTCAACCTGCCGGGCGCCGACAGTGCGGTGCCGGACCTGCCCGAGGGGTTGAATCTGGAAGTGATCATTCGCAAGGACAAGATCGAAGTCTCCGATCGCGGCACCGGCGTACTGCAGACCATGCCGGTCAAGGGCGGCAGCTACGATCTGGTCGCGCTGCAGGACTTCTTGAAGCTGGTGAAGACCAAGTATCCCGACAAGACCGACGCCACCATCCTGCTCGAACAGGAAATTGCCTATGACACGCTGGTGCAAGTGATGGACACCGTGCGTGTCTTCAGCGTGGGCGAGAACAGCTGGACCTATGGCGAGTTGTTCCCCGATGTGTCCGTGGGAGACGCGCCGACATGATCAATCGCATCAAACGTCATCGTAAGCGCAAGCACGGCGGCGCCGAGGCAGCGGGCCACATGACGCTCGTGCCTTTCATCGACATGTTGATGATCCTCACGGTGTTCTTGCTCGTGCATAACTCCGACGTGGACATCCTGCCGAACACCAAGAGCATTGCCATTCCGCAATCGCTCTCGGACAAGAAGCCGCGGCCCAGCGTGGTGGTGATGATCACCAAGGAAGATTTGTTGGTGGATGGCAAGGCCATCGCCAAGGTGGCGGATGTGATCGCTGCCGAGGATGCGGTGATTCAGCCGCTGAAGCTGGCGTTGCAGAGCCAGGCCGACACGGTGCTGACCGACGCGGCCAAGCAAGAGATCAAGGATCGCGAGGTCACCATCATGGGCGATCGCAATACGCCGTACAGCGTGCTGCGTAAGATCATGGCGACTTGCACCGATGCCGATTACGGCAAGGTGTCGCTGGCGGTCGTGGAGCGTGAGGGCGCGGGCCCGAAGATCTCGCCGAATGCGAGTGCGCGTGCCGCGACGTTCTCCGGTGCCCAGGGTAGCTAAAGGAGCAGCCACTCATGAGCACAGCCACCAGCACCGGTCTCGCCCCTTATTACCGTCTATATGACTTGCCTTGGTCGCCGACCGAGGAGGTCGAAGCCCGCTTCCGCAAAGTGGTGCGTAACGCGTTCATCGTGTTCGCTGTCTTTGCGATTTTGATTCCCTTGATCCCCGTGCCGGAGAAATCGCTGGTCAAGGCGCCGGAAATTCCCGATCGCATCGTCAAACTGGTGATCGAGAAAAAGGTGCCACCACCGCCGCCTCCGCCGCCCAAGGTCGAGGAAAAGAAACCCGAGCCCATCAAGCCGGTGGAGCAGCCGAAGCCCGAGCCCAAGCCGCAGCCCACCGCGCGTGAGCGTGCGCAGAAGTCCATGGCTAATGTGCTGGACCAGCTCGCCGACCTGCGTGACAACACCGTGCTCGACAAGGCTGCACAGACCAAGAATTTGACCGGCAAGGTCGGCGAGCAAACGCGTTCCGAGCGTTCGCTGTTGACTTCCAAGGTCGGTGCCAGCAGCGGTGGTATCAACACTGCGGCGCTGAGCCGTGGCTATGGCGGCGGCCAAGGCGCGCTGGAAGGTCACAACACGACGCAGGTGACGTCGGCCGTGCTGACTCAGCAGGCTCAAGACAAAGTGCAGCGTGGCGCTGGCAGCGGTAAGGCTTCGCGTAGCGAGGAAGAGATCGCGCTGGTGTTCGACCGGAACAAGGGTGCGATCAATACGCTGTACACCCGCGCGCTGCGTGACAAGCCGGACCTGCAGGGTAAGGTGGTGTTCGAATTGACCATCGCGGCCGACGGTTCGATTCAGCGCTGCGAAATCGTGTCCAGCTCGCTCAACGATCCGGAGCTGGAACGCAAGCTGGTGGCACGAGTGAAGCTGTTCCGCTTCGAAGCCAAGGATGTCGGCACCATCACTGTGACCAAGCCGATCGACTTCTTCCCGGCCTGAACCCAAGCAGCCTCGGCTGAAATACCAAGCCTCTTCCGTGCTGGAAGAGGCTTTTTTATTTCCAAGTCGGAAGAAGGCGCGTTGTGTGGAGGCCTCTTCCCAAGCCGGTGCGTTTTATCTGGACAGGTCGAGCGCGTAGAAGCGCGTGCCTGGCAAATGCTTGTCGTTGTACGGCGGCGTCTCGACGAAGCCGAGACGGCGATACAGCGCTTGCGCGGACGTCATGCTGGCGAGCGTGTCGAGCCGCAGTTCGCGGTGACCGGCGAGGCGGGCAGCTTCAATAACAGCGGTGACCAAACGCACGCCCAAGCCGACACTGCGAAAAGCCGGCCGAACATACAAACGTTTCATTTCTCCGGTGCCGTCATCGAGCGGGCGTAGCGCCACGCAACCGGCCAACTCATCGTCAACGCGTGCAATGAACAGCGCGCCTCGCGGCGGCACGTAAGGCGCAGGCAAAGCGGCGAGCTCAGCAGCGAATCCTTGATACTCGAGATCCGTGCCGATGGCTTCCGCGTATTCTTTAAATAAATCGCGCGCAGTCGCGACGAGTTCCGGTCCGTCTGCTTGGCTCAACAAAATGTTGGAGGTTGCCATGACGGCTCACGTTAAATGAGAGGCGTTCCCTGCGGCAGACACACCGCACGGCCCGAACGGCCAGAACAGTCAGCCGGTACACTTGCAGCGCACTTCACCGGATGCGAATCTTCCTGACAATGAGCAAACGCAATCCTCCCCCTCCCGTCATCGACGCCGCGCGCGTCATCTCGTACGCGTTCGTCGACGACATTCCTTTCCTAGGTGCGAGTTCGCCGTTCGCCGAAGAGCCGTCGCTCGATGCCGTGCCCCGACTCGCCATCGCAGTCGGTTTGAGCGCGCATGCCAGCCCGCAGATTTTTCATTGCGACGAAGAATGGATCTCGCTCGGCACCTCCGGCGCCGATAGCGTCGAAGAGGCGAAGGAAGACGCGGAACGCGTTTACCCGGGAGTGAGCAATCGATGGATCGACACCAACGTCACCGTGGAGGAAGCGTTGGCATTCTACGATTCGGAAACCGCGGGGTTGAAATGTTCGTTCTGCGGCAAACGCCCGTTCGAAGTCGACGGCCTGATCGAAGGCCCGCAAGCCACCATCTGCCGCAGCTGTGTGGAAGAGTTCTACGACGACTTCCAAACCGACGATGGCGAAATCATTGGCAACTGAGCGCCCCCTCACAGTCGCGACGCGGCTGTAGCCAGCATTACCTCCCCTCAATGTGACATAGGCCCGGGGTTTTGACCGCCTGTCCGGACCAGTGGACCGTTCAACGACTGGCCTTGCCGCTGCCGGCCGGGCGCCACGATGATGGCCACGGAGGGAACTATGAACATCGAGTCGGAGATTCGGAATTTTACGGCGTTATCGTCCATCGAGCAGGCGCGCTTCATGACGCACTTCATGTACGAGCTGACCTTGGAGGCGCGGAATTTCTATGCGCCCGGTGGGCAGCAAAACATCGACCCGATGAAGTTGAGGTTCATCAACGAGGTGCAGCATCGGGTCACGCGCTTCATCGAACAGATTCTGATCGACGATCCGGCGCGCCCCTCTGACGATGTCACGTTGCGGCTACTGCTTGCGCCGCGCAGTGAGAAGGCAATCGAAGGCCTGATGCACGCTGCCTACGTGCGTACCATTCAAACCGTCGCCTGACGCTTCTCGGGCTCGGGCGTAGGTTCGCCACCGCGCACGTCTTCCTCGAACAAATCTTCCAATTCGCGCGCGGCCTGTTGGGCTGACTGAATCAACTTCTGCTCGTCGTCGCCTGCCAGGCGTTGTAGTTCCAGCACCCTGCGGTCGTGAGCATCGAAGCGACGGATGCTTTCCAAAGCTTCGGCGCGTGACAGCCCAAGCGCTTCGAGCGTGTTCTGTGCCATGTCCAGACTGGAGAAGTAGGTCTCGCGCATGAAGTAGCGCACGCCAAGATCCATCAGCTTGATAGCGTGCTGACGATTGCGCGCCCGTGCGAACACCTTCAAGTTGGGGAAGTGTTTCTGGATCAGTTCGGCGGTGCGTACCGACGCCTCGATGTCGTCCATCGCCAGCACAAAAATCTCCGCTCGCCCGGCACCGGCCGCCTGCAACAACTCCAGTCGCGAAGGATCGCCGTAGTAAACCTTGTTGCCGAAGCGGCGCACGAAGTCGACTTGCGCGACGCTCGCTTCGAGCGCGGTGAACGAAATGCGCCGCATGCGTAGCACGCGAGCGATGATTTGGCCGACGCGGCCGAAGCCGGCAATCAGCACACGGCTGTTGTGATCTTCGATCAGGTCGAAGTCGCGCGCCGGCTCGGCCTTGTTCAGATGCGGTTCGACGAACACGCCGTGCAGCTTGATCAATAGCGGCGTGCAAGCCATCGAGATGGTCACGACGATGACCAGCATCTGCGCCAGGCTCTGTTCCATCACGCCGTAGCTCACGGCCAGTGAGAACAGCACGAAGCCGAACTCGCCGCCCTGTGCGAGCGAAACGGCCAGCGGTGAGGCGTGTCGCGCCGGCACCTTTGCGACGCGCGCGATACCCCACAACAGCACGGCCTTGACGATCATCAAGCCGACCACCAGCGCGGCAATCAACAACGGCCGTTCCAGCAACAAGCTGATGTTGGCGGCCATGCCCACCGAGATAAAGAACAAGCCGAGCAGCAGGCCTTTGAACGGTTCGATGTCCGCTTCCAGTTCGTGACGATATTCGCTCTCGGCGAGCAGCAATCCGGCGACGAATGCGCCCAGCGCCATGGACATGCCGACGGCATCCACCAACAACGCGGTACCAATCACGACCAGCAATGCAGCGGCGGTAAAAACTTCAGCAACTTTGGTCTCGGCGACGAACCGCAGGATTGGCCGCAACACATAGCGACCGCCGAACACCAGCAGCGCGAGCACGGCGAGTCCTTTGACCGCACCGAGCAGCGTGGCACCCAACGACTGCGTGGCGCCGGTCGCACCGAGCATGGGCAGAATCGCCAACATGGGCATGACCGCGATGTCTTGAAACAACAGCACCGCAAACGCCGGCCGCCCGTGTTGTGTATTCAACTCGCGACGCTCGGCCAACAATTGCAGCACCAGCGGCGTAGATGACAACGACACCGCGAAGCCGGTAACGAACGCGGCATGCATCGGCAAGCCAAGCCAATGGGCCAGGGTCGTAAACACCGCGGTGGTTACGGTGACCTGCGCCAGACCCAGGCCGAAAATGGAGCGGCGTAGCGCGCGTAAACGCGACGGTTGTAATTCCAACCCGATCACGAACAACAGCAGCACCACGCCGAATTCGGCGATGTGCATCACGCCCTCGGCGTCCTCGATCACCGCCAGGCCGAACGGCCCGATGGCCACGCCGGCGGCCAGATAGGCCAGGATGGAGCTCAGGCGCAGGCGGCGAAACAGCGGCACGGCCAGCACCGTGGCGCCCAGAAACACCGCAATCTGTCCGGTCAGGGTCATGGCGATCTCGTCAGGGGGACGCACCGATGCAGCGCAAATGCCAGTGCGAGGGGGTGATCGTATCAGCCGCATACCGCGCTCGGGCTAGGCCGGCATTCAGGGCCAGCCTCATGGGCCGGGTTACAGCCCGCGCCGATGATGTAACTGTCACGGCGGCGATCGTTCCCAAGTCCAGTTTCCCGCGGCCGTGACAGCTTATGGTCAACGATTTTGCAGATGTCCGGCCTGTGTACATCATCGATGCGACCGATCGCATCGTGTTCGTCAATCAGGCGTGGAGCGATTTCGTGGCCCCGGCGCGGGGTGCCGGGCCGACCCTGTCCGAGGTGATCGGGCGGTCGATCTGGGATCGCATCCCCGACGGCGTGGTCCGGCAGTTGTGGGAATTGCTTTACAGCCGGGTCCGGGCCGTGGGCGGCAGCGTGTTCGTGCCGGCGCGGGTGGATCGGCCCGACGAGCGCCGCCTGATCGACATCGAGCTGCGCCCGCTCGGCGATGGCTCCATCAGGCACATCTGTGAGCCCGTATGGCGCGAAGCGCGTCCGGCGGTGGCTTTGCTCGATCCCTCCTACCCGCGCGACGAGCGCAGCCTGCGCTGCTGTATGTGGTGCCGGCGGATTCAGGTTCGCCTGGGGGCCTGGGAGGAAATCGAGGACGCCCAGCGCACTTTGCAGATCCCGGCCGATGCGACTCTGCCGCGGCTGGAGCCGGAGGCGTGCAACACCTGCAAGCAGTCGTTACTGAAGACTTTCCCTGCGCGGGTGGCCTGATACGGGCTAAACTCCGCGCCCCCATGTCTCGCTCCGACATTTCCTTTCCGCAAAAAGACGCCGAACTGCGGGAAGACGTACACATGCTCGGCGCGCTGGTCGGCGAAGTCATTCGCGAACAGGGCGGCGACGCTTTGTTCGAAGCCGTGGAAAGCGACCGCCAGGACGCGATTGCCCGGCGCGACGGCGACAACCAATGCGCCCGCGACCTGACTGAACGAACCCGCAACGTTCCCCCGGAACAGGCGCGCGATCTGGTGCGGGCCTTCTCGACCTGGTTCGAGATGGTCAACATGGCGGAGAAAGTGCATCGCATCCGTCGCCGCCGCGCCTATTTCAACGAAGGCAAGACTCAGCCCAGCGGCGTCATCGAAGCCGTGCATAAGCTCAAGGAACAGGGCTTGTCGCTCGACGCCGTGCGACGGCTGTTGTTACAGATGTGGATCGAGCCGGTGTTCACCGCCCATCCCACCGAATCCACTCGACGCACCATCCTGCGCAAACAGCAGAAGATCGCGCAGTTGTTGTTGAAGCGATTGGGCCTGGCGCGCAGCGCCAACGAAACCCGGGTGCTGTGGGAGCGGATCCGTAACGAAATCACTTCCGGTTGGCAGACCGCTGAGAATTCGCGCGAACGTCTCACCGTCGCCGATGAACGCGAGCACGTGCTGTTTTTCATCGCCGAAGTGCTCTACAAAATCGTGCCGAGCTTTTACGAGGAAATCGAAGCGGCGCTGGAACAGGCGTACGGTCCGGAGGCGCTGGATCGTGAAGTGCCGGAGATCCTGCGCTTCGGCTCGTGGGTGGGCGGCGACATGGACGGCAATCCGGACGTGCACGCCAAGACGTTGCGCGAGACCATTGCTCGTCAGCAACAGATCATCGTCAACAATTACTTCCTCGAATGTAAGAGCCTGGCCGAGGTGCTGTCGCAGAGTGCGTCGCGCGTCGGCATCGCTCCCGAGCTGTCGGCTCGTATCGAGCAATACACGGTGTTACTGCGTTCCGGCGGCAGTTTGTCGCCGGCACGTCATGACCGCATGCCGTATCGAGTGTTCATCGGTCAGGTGATGGAGCGGTTGCGCGCCACCTATGAAGGCCGTGCCAACCACTACGAGAACGCCAACGAATTCCTCGGCGACATCAATCTGATCGCCAACAGCTTGCTGGCCAACAAAGGCGAGCATGCCGGTTTGTTTCAAGTCCGCCGCCTGATTCGCCGCGTGCGTACCTTCGGCTTTCATTTGGCGACGCTGGATATTCGACAAAACGCGCTCGCGCATCGTGCCGTGATCGGCCAGGGATTCAACGATCCCGAGTGGATGAAGCGCAGTTCCACCGAACGCACCGCGCGTCTGCGCGACGCATTGGAACGCGACGAAGGCCCGACCAATGTGATGGATGCCAGCGGCAAACGCAGCCTCTGGGTGTTGGAAGCGCTGGCGCACTCTCGGCACCGCTATGGTGACGATGCCATCGGTCCTTATGTGGTGAGCGGCACCCAAGGGCTGGACGACATACTGTCGGTGCTGTTGCTGGCGCGCTGGGCCGATACCGCCGACCGTCGCACCGGCGATGTGCCCACCGATGTGGCGCCGATGTTCGAATCGGCCGAGTCGCTGCAACGCTGCGGCGAAATGATGAAACAGTTGTTCGAGGAGCCGGCCTACAAGCGTCATTTGCAAGGCCGGGCCAATCATCAGTACGTGATGATCGGCTACTCGGCGAGCGGTAAAGAAAGCGGCATCGTGCGCGCGCGCTGGCTGATCCGTCAGGCGCAGGAATCGTTGTTTGCTGCTGCCGATGCAGCCGGTGTCGAGTTAACACTGGTGCACGGTCAGGCTGAAGGCATCGATCGCGGCGGCGGTCGCACCGAAGTGTTGGTTAGAAGCGGTCCGGACGGCGCGCGTCGCGGCCGGCTGCGCATCACCGAACAAGGTGAGCTGATCAATGAGAAATACGGGCTGCGTCCGATAGCGCTGCGGGTTTTCGAACAGGCTTTCAATGCACAGTCGCTGTCACGCGCGGGCGTGATGCCACCGGAACGGGTCGAGCCGCACTGGCGCGAAGCGATGGAGCTGTTGGGCAAGGAAAGCTCGCGCGTCTATCGCGGCCTGGTGTTCGACGATGTCGAATTCCATGAGTTCTTTTGCCAGCTCACGCCCATCGACGTGGTGGAGCGCATGCAAATCGGCTCCCGGCCGGTGTCGCGCCTGGATCGCGTCGGTATCGCGGCTTATCGCTCCATGCCGTGGTGGCACGCGTGGTCGCAGTGTCGATACATGATGCCGGGTTGGTTCGGTGCCGGCTCGGCGCTGGCACTCGCAGAGCGCACGCTGGGCGAGGCCGCCTTGCGCGACATGTACCAGAACTGGTTCTTCTTCACGAATCTTGTCGATGACATCGAGCTGGCGTTGGCGCGTGCCGATCTGGATATCGCCCGCGTATATGAACAGCTGGTGGAAGAAAAATATCGGCGTTTCATTCCGTTGCTGCGCGCCGAATATGAACTCGCCAAACGTCAGGTATTGAACATTCGCTGTTGCGTACAGCTGTTGGACGGTGCTGCGACCGTGCAGCGTTCCATCCTGCTGCGTAACCCGTATATCGATCCCATGCACCTGGTGCAGGTGGATTTGCTCCGACGCTGGCGCGCCGGCAAGCGGGAAGATCGGGAATTATTGTCAGCGTTGCTGGCCACCGTCGGCGGCATCAGTCAGGCGCTGCAAGGCGCCTGAAGGGGCGCTGCCGGGCTAGCTGACCTGGCGATTCAGATACGGCTGCAGCCAGCTGACGATCAGGTCGTAATCGACCTCGCTGCGCCCAGGACTGCGCGCAAACATCTCTGGCCGGTCCTGCAATAGCCTGAACGCGAACGCCACTGCATCGGTCGCATGCAAGCGGCGCGATTCCGGTAACCGGAACCACTCTTCGAGAACGCGGGCTTGGGCTTCTGGTTGTGGCATGGGGCGCTCCACAAAGCGCGCCGGACCATAGCAGTCTGTTTTTATCGCCGCATCAGTTTTTTTCCGCACTGCTCATGGCGTGCGCATGGACAGGAAACGTCACTACTGATTCGCAGCGTGCAAACAGGCAGATAGCGAGAGCCGAGTAACAAATGGACAAAATTTGTCAGGTGCGCCGCTGCGAGGCGAGTAACGACGAACCAAGAAATCACGGCAAATTCTCGCGCAGAAACATTTCAGCGAGGCATGCTGCCGTAGCTTTGTTTGCATAACGCGAGATGATGAAAAAAATCGTGTTTGCAACATTTTGCGATGCTGATGTTCTATTCAAGCGGGATTGCTTACGGCAGAATCCGCGTCCTCCTCAATTCCTCGGCAGCAGCCGAATCGGCACGTAAGTGAAAGCTCCGCAGAAGAAGCCGCGTCAGCGCTCGTTCAATAAAACATCTTCGCCCTGGGTCGCGGTGTCGCGCAGTGGCGCGCATCTGAACGTGGAGGACTTCCTCACGTTTCGATTGACGCGCCTGTCGAACGCCTTGCGCACCAATCTCACCAAGCCCTATCTCGAATCCTTCGAGTTGAGCTTGCCGGAGTGGCGCCTGCTTGCATTGGTGGCGCGCTTCGCACCGATGCGCTTCTCCGAAGTGACCGCACGCAGCGGCATGGACAAGGGCCAGGTGAGTCGCACGTTGCGAGTCATGGCGACGCGCGGTCTCACCAAGACCAAGGCGATCAAGAGTGGCTCGCGTTCCACCGAGGCCTTGGCGGCGCCGGTGATGGTTTCCATCACGCCCAAAGGCACAGCTTTGTACAAAGCTGTGCTACCGGTGGCGCGCAAACGTCAGGCGGATATGTTGCTTACATTGAGCGAAGCGGAGCGCGGCTCGCTGTATTCGATCATCGACAAATTGTCGGCCACCATCGGCAATGTCGAGACCGCCGACGCCGAATAAGTGGCTCGTCGCTGAGTATTAGTAAACGCGCGGCCACTAGCCGCGCGTTACGTTAGCGACTACTTAACGCCGAGCGGTGCGCCGACGGCGCCGGCTTTGGAACGGATCGCCGCGTTCACGGTATTCATCAGCAAGCACGCAATCGTCATCGGGCCCACGCCGCCCGGCACTGGTGTAATAGCGCCCGCGTGCGGCAAGGCGGCTTCGAAGTCGACGTCGCCCACCAGTTTGTTCTTGCCGTCCGGGCCGACGATACGATTGATGCCCACGTCGATGACGATGGCGCCGGGTCGAATCCAGTCGCCGGCGATGGCTTTGGGCCGGCCGATGGCCGCCACCAAAATATCCGCTTCACGACATAGCTGCGCCAAATCGCGAGTCCGCGAGTGCGCAATCGTTACAGTGCAATCGTTTTGTAGCAGCAGCTGAGCCATGGGTTTGCCGACGATGTTGGAGCGCCCGACCACTACTGCGCGCTTGCCGGCCAGTTCGCGCGTCGCTTCGCGAATCAGAATCAAACATCCCAGCGGCGTGCAGGGTACGGTTGCCTCCTGGCCGAGTGCCAAGCGGCCGGCATTCACTGCGTGAAAACCATCCACGTCTTTGTCGGGATCGATGGCTGCTAATACTGCCGCGCTGTCGACGCCGGCTGGCAATGGCAGCTGCACCAGAATGCCGTGCACGTCAGCCTGGGCATTCAGCTTCTCGACCAGTGCGATCAATTCCGCGGTGCTGGTGGTTGCCGGCAAGCGATGATCGAAATGTCTCAAGCCTGCTGCTGCTGCCTGTTTGGTCTTGCTGCCCACGTACACCTGACTCGCCGGATCCTCGCCCACCAACACCACGGCCAGGCCTGGAATCAAACCGTGTTGAGCCAGTTCGGCCGTGCGAGCGGCAACTCGTTCACGCAAGCGTTCGGCCACGGCGCGGCCGTCGATCAAAGTGGCGGTCATGAGATTCCTGTTAACAGAATATTTATTTATAAAGATCGCTGTAACGTGCGCGCAGTGCGCTCTTTTGTACTTTACCCATGGTGTTGCGCGGCAGCTCGGTAACGAACAGCACGCGTTTGGGGAGTTTGAATTTGGCCAGCCGCTGTTCGAGTGCCTGCCGAATGCTGGCTTCATCGAGCGTGGCGTCATTGTTTGGCACCACCACCGCGGTCACGCCTTCGCCAAAGTCTGCATGCGGCACGCCGATGACCGCGCTCTCGTTGACGCCAGGCAACGAGTCGATCTCCAGTTCCACCTCGATGGGATAAACGTTGTAGCCGCCGGTGATGATCAGGTCCTTGCCGCGCCCGACGATATAAACGTAGCCACGTGCGTCGCACTTGCCCAGATCGCCGGTGATGAAAAAACCATCCTGGCGGAATTCGGCAGCAGTTTTTTCCGGCATGCGCCAGTAGCCGGAGAACACGTTCGGGCCGCGCACTTCGATCATGCCGATGCTGTCGGCCTCCGGTAGCACCGCGCCGCTGTCGGGATTCACGATGCGCACCTCGACGCCGGGCAGGGCCGGGCCGACCGAGCCGGGAATGCGCTCGCCGACGTAGGGATTGGACGTGTTCATCAGCGTCTCGCTCATGCCATACCTTTCCAGGATGGCCTGCCCGGTGCGCGCTTGGAATTCGCGATGGGTTTCGGCAAGCAGTGGTGCCGAGCCGGAAACGAACAGTCGCACGTTGCGGGCCGTGTCGCGGTTCAGTCCGGGATGTTGTAACAGCCGTGTGTAGAACGTGGGCACGCCCATCATCACGCTGGCTCGAGGCAACAGGCGCACCGTTTCATCGGCATCGAACTTGGGCAGGAACAACATCGAGCTGCCCGAGGCCAGCACGGTGTTGATGGCCACGAACAAGCCATGCACATGAAAAATCGGTAGCGCATGTAACAACACATCGTCGCTGCTAAAGCGCCACTCTCGCGCCAGGGTGGTCGCGTTGGACCCTAGGTTGGCACGAGTCAGCATCGCGCCTTTGGAACGACCGGTGGTGCCGGATGTGTACAGCAACGCTGCCAGCGCGGCCGGGTCATGAGGTGCGCGAGCAGGCGATGCCGACTCTGCACGCTCTAATAACGAGCCGCCGCCATGCTCATCCAACGTTGCAACGTGCGTGACGCCGCAACGCTGGGCGATGGCTTGCACTGGTTCGAGATCTGCTGGCCGGATGACCGCGACGGTCGGCGCAGCGTCGCCCAGGAAGTATTCGAGCTCAGCAAAGGTATAGGCGGTGTTGAGCGGCACGAAGCACGCGCCCAGGTGCAAGCAGGCCAGGTACAGCGCGATGGCTTCGGGTGATTTCTCGACCTGCGCGACCACCCGGTCGCCGGGAGCCACTTGCAGAGCCGCCAGCGACGCTGCCAAGCGGCCGGTCAACGCGGCCATAGCGCCATAACTCAAACGTCGACCGCCGCCGGTCTCCAACAACAGGCGTTCGGGATGCTCGGCGGCAATCACTTCCAGCCACCGGTAGGGATCGTCGGTGGCAACGGCATTCGACATCGGCGGATCTCATCAGGCGCGGGACGCACGGTCCCCTCGAGGCACCCATGATAGCTCGGTGCCGTCGCTAAGCGGCGGGGGCGGTGCTCAGCGCTGGCTGGCGCCAGCGCGCTTTTCTTCGTACATGGCGGCGTCGGCGCGCGCCAGCAGCGACTCGAGGTCTTCCTCGGTCGGGATGTCGACCAGCGTCATGCCGACGCTGATGTTCAGCGGGTAAGGGCGGCGATGGGTCTGGTTGAACGCTTGCAGATGCTCGCGCAGGCGGCCGGATAGCGCGTGCAGGTCCTGAGTCGAATGCACGTGCGCCATGGCGACGAATTCGTCGCCGCCGATGCGAGCCAGAATATCGGAGCTGCGAAAGGTGTCCCGCAGGACCACGGCGGTATCGCGTAAGGCCTGGTCGCCGGCCTGATGGCCCAGCGAATCGTTGATGCGTTTCAGGCCGTTCAAGTCCATGAAGAACACGCCCATGGCGTAGTGCTCGCGCTGGGCGACCTTCAACGCCTGCTGGGCCAGCTCGAAAAAGCCGCGACGATTGCGCAGTTGGGTGAGCTCGTCGATCAACGACAGGTTCTGTAGCAGCTCGGCGCTACGGCGCAGTTCTTCCTCGCGCTCGCGGACCTCGAGCACCGAGCGATGTTTGTGGATGGCCACCTCGATCGCACAGCGCAGCTCGTCTTCCTGGAATGGCTTGATCAGATAGCCGAGCGGGCCGGTCAGCACCGCCCGCTGCAAGGTCTCGGCGTCGCGATGGCCGGTCAGAAAAATGATCGGGGTGTGCGAGCGTTCCTGCATCATGCGGGCCGCCTGGATGCCGTCGACTTCGCCCCGCAGGCTCACGTCCATCACCACCAGCTCGGGCTGCAATTGCGCCGCCATGGCCACGGCCTGGGTGCCTTCGCTGGCCACGCCGCTGACGCGATACCCCAAACGGAGGAGGGCCTCCATCAAATCCTGTGCGACGATGCCCTCGTCCTCGACGATGAGGATGGAGGCCGGGCGGGCATCCGGGACGTCGGCATCTGGCGACGAATCGGCAGCCGTCGAGCGTTCGAAGCGGTTGCGAGGCTCCACGTTGATCAATCCGTCCACTCCCCTGGGGGGCAGCCCCCGCCTTGGATAGCTGCGTTAACGCTTGAACCGTCCTACGGGTTCACCGCTCGGGCATTGCGTTGGCCTACAATTCGGCCCGCGTCCGTATACTGTTAAAAACTTTCGAGATTTGAGGAGAACGGCGGTTGACTCAGCATGCGCCCCGGCACGGTCGGGCATTGATCTGCGGCTCGGTGGCCTTCGATACCATCATGGTGTTCGAGGACCGGTTCCGGAATCACATCCTGCCTGACAAGATTCATATGCTGAACGTGTCGTTCCTGGTGCCGCAGATGCGGCGCGAGTACGGCGGCTGCGGCGGCAACATCGCCTATAACCTCAAACTGTTGGGCGACACTGGATACCTCATGGCGACGGTCGGCCGCGATGCCGGCTTATACCTGGATTGGATGCAGCAGAACGGCATCCCCACCGACCACGTGCGCGTGCTCGAGTCCGAACACACTGCGCAGGGCTTCGTCACCACCGATCTGGACGACAATCAGATCTGGGCGTTTCATCCCGGAGCCATGCAACACTCCCATGTTAATGAGGTGTCGCAGGCCACGGACGTGAAGGTCGGCATCGTCGCTCCGGATGGCCGCGAAGGCATGATCCAGCACGCTGCGCAGTTCGCCGCCGCGGGCATTCCTTTTATTTTCGATCTGGGTCAGGCCATGCCGCTGTTCGACGGCGAGCATTTGAAGACCTTCATCTCGCAAGCCACCTATGTGACGCTGAACGACTACGAATGGCAGGTGGTGCAACAGCGCACCGGCTGGAACGAAGCCCAAATACTCAAGCACGTCGAAGCGTTGATCGTGACGCGTGGTGCCGAGGGTTCAGTGATCTACACGCGCACCGGCGAAATCGTGGTGCCGGCCGCCAAACCCAAGGCAGTGGTCGATCCCACCGGCTGCGGTGACGCCTATCGGGCGGGGCTGCTGCATGGCTTGTTGCACGGTCTGGATTGGCAGACCACCGGGCAGATCGCCTCCTTGCTGGGTGCGATCAAGATCGAATCGCGGGGTACGCAGAACCATCGCTTCAGCCGCGACGAATTTGCTACTCGCTATCGGGAAAATTTTGGCACCCCGCTGTTACCGTCGGCGGGTTAGCATTCGGTTTCTAGAGTAAAGGACTTTTTTAATGAGCAGCAGCAGCTTCTTGTTTACTTCCGAATCGGTCTCGGAAGGTCATCCGGACAAGGTTGCGGACCAGATTTCCGACGCCGTGTTGGATGCCATCCTGGCGCAAGACAAACATTCGCGGGTCGCCGCCGAAACATTGTGCACCACCGGTTTGGTGGTGCTGGCGGGTGAGATCACTTCCAACGCCAACATCGATTATCAGACCGTGGCGCGCGACACCATCAAGCGCATCGGCTACGACAACAGCGACTACGGCATCGACTACAAAGGTTGCTCGGTGCTGGTGGCCTACGGCAAACAGTCGCAGGACATCGCTCAGGGTGTCGACGAAGGCCGCGGTATCGACCTGGATCAGGGCGCCGGCGACCAAGGCTTGATGTTCGGTTACGCCTGCGATGAAACGCCCGGCCACATGCCGTTGGCGATTTATCTGTCGCATCGTCTGGTCGAGCGTCAGGCGCAGCTGCGCAAGTCCGGCAAGCTGCCGTGGCTGCGTCCGGATGCGAAGTCGCAAGTCACCATTCGCTATGTCGACGGCAAGCCCAAAGAGGTCGACACCGTGGTGCTGTCCACCCAGCATCATCCGGACATCGAGCACGCCAAGCTCACCGAAGCGGTGATCGAGGAGATCGTCAAGCCGGTGTTGCCCAAGGAACTGATCGGCAAGAAGGTCAACTATCTGATCAATCCCACCGGCCGCTTCGTGGTCGGCGGTCCGCAAGGCGATGCCGGTCTGACCGGCCGCAAGATCATCGTCGACACCTACGGCGGCTCCGCTCCGCACGGCGGCGGCGCGTTCTCGGGCAAGGATCCGTCCAAGGTCGATCGCTCGGCGGCTTACGCCGCCCGTTACGTGGCCAAGAACATCGTCGCCTCGGGCCTGGCCACCAAGGCACAGGTGCAGGTGTCGTACGCCATCGGCGTCGCCAAGCCCACCAGCATCATGGTCACCACCTTCGGCACCGGCAAAGTGTCGGACGACCGCCTGGAAGAGCTGGTCGCCAAGCACTTCGACCTGCGGCCCAAGGGCATCATCCAGATGCTGGACCTGTTGCGGCCCATCTATCAGAAGACCGCCGCCTACGGCCATTTCGGCCGCAGCGAGCCGGAATTCACCTGGGAAAAGACCGACAAGGCCGAATTGCTGGCCGCTGAGGCGGGCATCAAGCGCGCCGCCAATGGGTGAACGCGGATGTCTTTTCGAGGCGACTTAACGTCGCCTCGAACCGCGTGAACGCCGGGACACGGAAGTGCCGGCTGGTCGACGCTCCAGGGACGGCTGCTGGAGACTTTGCTAGAATCCCGCTCCCGCGAATCGAGGGGCGCTGCAGCAGCTCAGACGTTCTGTCGTGACCTGCCAGGCTCGGTTCGCACTGCCATTAGGCAACGGCGCCCTCCAACCATTGACGGAGATACGTATGAGCGCAGTTGCCAAGCCTGCTTCCCAGGGCGATTTTCATGTGGCCGACCTGTCGTTGGCCGCCTGGGGTCGTAAGGAAATCCTGATCGCCGAGACCGAAATGCCCGGTCTGATGGCCATCCGTGAAGAGTTCGCCAAGTCCCAGCCTTTGAAAGGAGCCCGCGTTACCGGCTCCCTGCACATGACCATCCAGACCGCCGTGTTGATCGAGACACTGCAGGCTCTCGGTGCCGACGTCCGTTGGGCGTCGTGCAACGTGTTCTCGACGCAGGATCACGCCGCCGCCGCGATCGCCGCCAAAGGCACGCCGGTGTTCGCGTACAAGGGCGAGACCCTGGACGAGTATTGGGATTACACCCACCGCATCTTCGAATGGAAGGACGGCGGCTATTCAAACATGATCCTGGATGACGGCGGCGACGCGACCTTGCTGTTGCACCTGGGCACTCGCGCCGAGACCGACCTCAGCCTGCTCAACAATCCGGGCAGCGAAGAAGAGACCTGCCTGTTCAACGCCATCAAGGCCAAGCTCAAGGTCGATCCGAAGTGGTACTCGGTTCGTTTGAAAGCCGTGAAGGGCGTCACCGAAGAGACCACCACCGGCGTCAAGCGCCTGTATCAGATGGCGAAGGAAGGCAAGCTCGCGTTCCCGGCCATCAACGTCAACGACTCGGTCACCAAGAGCAAGTTCGACAACCTGTACGGTTGCCGTGAGTCGCTGGTCGACGGCATCAAGCGCGCCACCGACGTGATGATCGCCGGCAAGGTTGCGGTCGTCGCGGGTTACGGCGACGTGGGCAAGGGCTCGGCGCAGGCGCTGCGTGCGTTGTCGGCCACCGTGCTGATCACCGAGATCGATCCGATCTGCGCGTTGCAGGCGGCGATGGAAGGCTATCGCGTGGTGACCATGGAAGATGCCGCCGCGCTCGGCGACATCTTCGTCACCACCACCGGCAACTTCCATGTGATCACTCACGATCACATGAAGAAGATGAAGAACAATGCCATCGTCTGCAACATCGGCCACTTCGATAATGAAATCGATATCGCCGCGCTCAAGCAGTACCAGTGGGAAAACATCAAGCCGCAGGTCGACCACGTCATTTTCCCGGACGGCAAGCGCATCATCCTGTTGGCTGAAGGCCGCCTGGTGAATCTGGGTTGCGGCACCGGCCATCCGTCGTATGTGATGAGCTCGTCGTTCGCCAACCAGACGCTGGCGCAGATCGAACTGTTCGCCAACACCGCCAACTACCCGATCGGCGTCTACGTGCTGCCCAAGCATCTGGACGAGAAGGTGGCGCGGCTGCAGCTCGCCAAGCTCGGCGTCAAGCTCACCACGCTGACCGACGAGCAGGCCAAGTACATCGGTGTCGACAAGGCCGGGCCGTACAAGCCCGATCATTACCGTTACTGATACCGCACTTGAGGTCCCGTCGCCGCGCGGCGGCGGGACCGTCCGGTTGGGAGCTGAAGTGACTGCGAAAATCATCGACGGCAAGGCGATTGCCAAAAAGCTGCGGGCCGAATATCACGGCCGTGTCGATGTGCTGCGCTCTCGTTACAGCGTCACGCCGGCCTTGGCGGTGATCTTGGTCGGCGACAATCCAGCCTCGCAGTCCTATGTTCGTAACAAGATTGCGGGCTGCAAAGAAGTCGGCATCCGCTCCGAGTTGGTCGAGTTACCGGCCAGCACCAGCGAAGAGCAATTGCTGGAGCACATCGATCGGCTCAATAACGACGCCACCGTTCACGGCATCCTGGTGCAATTACCGCTGCCGCCGCACATCAAAGTGTCGAGCGTGCTGGAGCGCATTTCGGTCGAGAAAGACGTCGACGGTTTCCATCTGTACAACATGGGCGGCCTGGTCACCGGCAGCACAGTGTTTTCGCCGTGCACGCCCTACGGTGTGCAGAAAATCCTCGAGCACGAAAACATTCCGGTCGAGGGTCGTAATGTCGTCGTGGTCGGTGCGAGCAACATCGTCGGCAAGCCCACTGCGCTGATGTTGATGCAGCAGGATGCAACCGTCGTCATCTGTCACAAGAAGACCGTCGACTTGGGCAATTTCACGTTGCTGGCGGACATTCTGGTGGTCGCGGCCGGCGTGCCGAATTTGATCGTGCCGCAGATCGTGAAGACCGGCGCGGTGGTCATCGATGTGGGCTTCAATCGTTTGCCTGACGGTCGCATCGTCGGCGACGTGGA
>NZ_JAEUPY010000536.1 GCF_016790065.1 Steroidobacter sp. | reverse complement strand
CGATCCGTCTCACTCAGGGCGAGGCGCGGTTCCAAGTGGCGAAAGATCACTCGCGACCGTTCATTGTCGATGCGGGTGACGCGCGAGTACGAGCTGTCGGCACAGCTTTCGACGTGAAGGTCAGCCGCGAACGCGTAGCGGTCACGCTGGTGGAAGGCGTGGTAGAAGTCACGCCGATCATCCAACCCGCCAGTATGAGAACGCCGTCTGTGTTGACGGCGGGACAGGTGCTGTCGATCGAGCACGGCAGTGGTAAACAGCTCATCGAGTCCGTTGCAGTTGAGCGTGCTAGTGCGTGGTTGGGCCGACAGTTGGTGTTCGACTCCACGCCGCTGGTCGATGCTGTCACCGAGGCCAATCGCTATCTGCCCCAGCCCATCGTCATCGAAGACCTGAGCCTGATGAGGATGGCCGTGAGCGGCGTCATTCGTGCCGGCAACGTCGACAATTTCATCGCTGCACTCGAGTCGTCCTTTCCGGTAAAAGCCATCAAGCGCGCCGATGGGCAAGTTGCTTTGGTGAAGCGCACGGACGAGCGTGCCCGGCGTCGAGCCGATTGAGCGAAAATTCTTCTGGGGGTGATCCTCACTTCGCGCGTTCTTATTCCCGAACACATATCGCACACGCTCAAAAGAGCGGCCGGGGAGAACGATGAGTTACAAAGTGCGTCGAGCCATCCATTCTGCGTTGACCGCGTGCGCCATTTGCACGTTCATTCCCAGCGTAGCTTCTGCGCAAGCCGCCGTGCGCAGCTATAGCATCGTGCAACAGCCTCTAGATCAGGCGTTGCGACAGTTCGCTCTATCGAACAATTTGGATCTGCTGTTCGATCCCGAAATGGTTGCCGGCAAGATCAGCGAGGCACTGGAGGGAAAATATACGGTAGATGAAGGCTTGGCCACTTTGCTGCGCGGCTCCGGTTTGCAAGCCACCGTGTCGGGATCGCGCGCCGTCATCAATAAGGTCGAGACCGGCAAATATCAGAACTCGATTTCATCCAGCGACTACTCCGTCGAATCGGCCAGTTACCAACGAGTGGCGTCGGCGCCGGCCGAAGAGGGCAACAACGACGATCGCAGTTCAGTGATCGGCGAAGTCGTGGTGACCTCCAGAATCATCACCACCCAGAACGACGCGTTCGGCGCGACCAAGATGGGCCTGCCCATTGCAGAAACTCCGTTTAGCGTCATCGCCGTCACCGAGGACATGATTGATATCGCCTCGATTCGCGGCGTGGGTGATTTGTACAAGATCGATCCTTCCGGCAGCCCGACGCACCAGGACGGCTATGGATCCAGTCGCATTCGCGGCTTTGCCGGGCAGCGCAGAATCGATGGCTTTCGCGAGGGCACCGATGTCAACGTCGAACTGGATATGGTGTCCTTCGACAGAGTCGAGCTGATCAAGGGCGGGACATCCACCCTATATGGACAGACAGAGCCCGGCGGTGTCGTCAACTATGTCTCGAAGCTGCCGGAGATGGAGTCCGCCGTAAGAATGCGCGGCGAAATTGGCAGCCATGATTACTACCGGTACGAAGGCGATCTCAC
>NZ_JAEUPY010000517.1 GCF_016790065.1 Steroidobacter sp. | reverse complement strand
TCGACGTCACATACGTTTGTAGCGCATCGATCCGTCGCAGCGCCTCGGGCATGAGAATGCCATCGTCACTGGAAGACTCGATCACGATGTCGAGTTGATTGGTCCCCGCCAGCACGCGATTGATCTCGCGGTCAGCAATGTAAATCGGCTCATCAGCGTTGAAGTTCTCGATGCGAGCGTGATCCACACGCACCAGAGCTGCCGCCGACAAGGCGGCCACACTCAAGATGGCAGTCACAGCCAGCACCGTTCTCGGCGCACGGATGACCCTCCCGCCCACCGCAAACATGAATCGACTGACTGCATCCGGCGCACGCTCCGGCGAAGGCGACTCTTTGGGCGCGCCTTTGGGCAGCAGGGCCATCGCTGCCGGCAACAGTGACACCGTCAATACCCAAGCAACCAACACGCCGAACGCACCGAACAGACCGAAGTACCGAATCGGCGGCATGGTGCTCGTCAGCCACAGCGACAGGAAGCCCACCAGCGTAGTGACCGAGGTCAAAGCAATCGGCCACCAAACATTGCGTAGCGCGCCGCGCACTAACTCCGCATTGGATAACGTCGGCCGATTCCGAAGCAGCGCGTAATACTCACCAAACACGTGCATGGGCTCGGCCACACTGATGCCGATGAGCACCACGACCATGCCGTTGGTGATGGCATAGAACGCCACGCCGCTCGCCGCCATGGCACCGAGCGTCGCAATCACCGTCATCGCCGCAATCAACATCGGTAACGCCGAGCTGCGCGTACTGAAGAACGCACAGAACAAGACCATGCTCACCGCTATGGCCGTGAACGGCACGAGGCGGCCGGCGTCGCGGTCAATGTAAGTGGAAAAGTATCCTGTGATCGCGCCAGCGCCCGCGACGTGCAGCTCGATGCCGCCAGGCTTGGCTATCGAGCGCGTCAGGTCGAGCACTGCTTGATAAGTCGCAGCCGATTGCCGCTCGTCGAGTAGCTCAGCAACGATGACAGTTGCCGACCGATCGCGTGCGACCAATGTGCCGTCGTACAACGTGGTGGAATCGAGTGCCTCTCGCAGCGTTGTCACCGTCAGCGCATCGATCTCACCGGCAGGCAACAGCGGCGACACTTCCAACGTGTCCGCGCCGCCACGAATCGAACTCTGGCTGACGACGCTGACGATGCGATCCGGATCGACATTCGGGATCCGTTCCACCCGCTCCACCAGATCGCGCACCAAACGCAAACTGTCGACGGACAGGATGCCGGCCGGAGACGAGCCCACCACTGCAATCACGATGGGTTCTTTCAGTCCGAAGGTCTCGATGACCTTTTCACGGTACAGCAGCGCCGGATTGTCCGGCTCGATGTACGCATTCGCGGACGTGTCTTTGTGAAGTCGAGTGGCCGAGATCGCCGCGAGCACCGTCAACAACAGCGCGCAAGCGACAATGAATAGCGGCCGTCGTACGGTGAATCGCAGCCAGCGATCCAACCCAGGCGCAAGGGATTCGGAAGAAACTGTGTCGGGTGGCATCGGAACTCTCCTGATGCTCAACCAGACGCAGCCGCGCGTCGAATCAGGTCATGGCCGAATTAGGTCATGGACGTCTCTAAGTCAGGTCAGTTCGTTCAATTGGCGTTGCGCTCGCACCGCCTCCGGATGTGACTTGCCCACCGTGGGACTGAGATTGGTCACAGCCGTCCGCCAGGCCCGTGCCGCATCCTTCGGCCGGCTCATGGCTTTGAACACATCGCCTTGAGTCAATGCAGCGAATCCGACGATTGCCGAGTGTTCCGCACCACCTCGCGCGCCGGTGGCGAACGACAAGGCTTGCTCGATGTCCGCCAGAGCCCCGGCATGGTCGCCTTGTTCCAAGCGCACTTTGGACCGGTCGATATACGGCTGCGCGAAACCACCTGTCTTGGCGCCACTGGCGACGACATCTGCGACCGCGAGATCGAAATAGCGCCGCGCTTCTTCCAAATGCCCAAGGGACTGCCGCATGCGCCCTTCCACCAACAGCATCCGGCTACGCGCCGGGCCGCGCAGGTCTTTGCTATTCCCGATCTGTTGCGCCAACCGATCCAATTCGCGGCGAGCCTGATCGAGATCGCCATGACGACGATACACTTCAGCGCGGCCTGACAGCGCCATGGTCACCATGCGCAGGTTTTTTTCTTCCTCGGCCCGCTTCAAGATCTCTGCGAAATCCACCAGCGCCTCGTCGTAACGAGCTAACGGCACCAACGCAGACGCTCGATTGACCAGCAAGTAAGTCGGCGCTGCGCCCGCTGGCGAATGTTCCTGTGCGATCTCGATAGCACGCGAATACCGATCCAATGCCGCGCTCGGATTGCCCGTGCTGATGTCCAGATTGCCCCAGTTGTTGAGCACCGTGATCGCCACATGACTGCTGTCCCGACCCAGCGCGGTGAACAGGTCCCACGCTCGTCCGTAGTACACCGCTGCCTGTTTCGAATCGCCGTTCAGCTCGTAGGCGTAGGCCATATCGCTGAGCAGCTTGGCTTCTTCGAACTCCGAGCGCACTGGCTGGGCGTGCGACAAGAAGTAGGCATGCTGGATGTAGCCCAATGCTCCCGCGGCGTCGTTGTTGTCCCGTGCGACGATGGCTCGACGGTGCGCGCAGTACTGCTGCAAATCCGGTCGATCGCCGGATCGGTCAATGACTTCGGCAAGTAATTTATCGGCCTCTTGCGAACGATCCAACTGCGCAATTGCCATCGCATATTTGCAGTTGAGCCAGTCGGTGCGATGCGCGCCTTCCACGCCTTCGGTGCGCTGGAGCGCGTGCTCGATGAGCGTGGCCGCCTTGCTGTGCATGCCGTGCGATATGTACAACGAAGCAATCGATTCGATAGCCACCGCATAACGGATCGGTGCATCGGCGAACGCTTGCTCAGCCATGCGCTCGCTCCGATCCAGCAGCTGGGGCATGGTCACCGCTTCTTCGTTGTTCACCGCCTCGGTGAACAACATGTTCCAAAACTCATTGGTGGCCGACACCTCTTCCAACGAACGCACGGCGCGGTCGCGTTCGTGCATGGCTACGCCCGATTGCCACAAGGCCACACCAGCACCGCTGACTACGGTGATCGAAAGCGCACTGGCAAGCGTCGCCACGACGCCATGTCGACGAAAGAACTTTCTCGCACGATAGGTAGCAGTGTCCGGGCGCGCACGGATCGGTAGATGCCGTCGATAGCGATCGATGTCTTCGGCCAGCTGATTGACCGTCTCATAACGCTCGCGAGGCCGCAGCTGGAGCGCCTTATTGATGATGGCATCCAGATCGCCGCGGAGTGCAGCCGCCTGACGCGAATCGACCACGTCCAGAATCGGCACGATGTCCAAACAAACGATATCCGGTTGCAGCGACGCCGGGTACGGACTGCGCCCCGCCAGCAGCTCGTACAAAATGACACCGAGCGAATAGATGTCCGTGGCAACGCTGGCCGGCTGGCCTTCGAACTGCTCAGGCGCCGCATAGCGTGGTGTGAACGCTCGATAGCGATGCAGAAACTCGTCGTTCGGCGCACTGGCGCTCAACAGCTGGGCTATACCGAAATCGAGCAAACGAACATCGCCGTCCTGCTTCACCAGCACGTTCGACGGCTTGAGATCTTGATGCACGATGAGGCGTGCATGAGCGCAAGCCACCGCATCGGCGATTTGCACGAACAGCTCGAGCGATTCATTGATCGATAGCGACTTGCTGGCGGCATAGACGTCGAGCGGCACCCCGTCGACATACTCGATGGCCATGTAAGGCCGGCCGTTCGCATCCGCACCGGCATCGTACAAGCGCGCAATGTTTGGATGTTCGAGCGCGGCCAAGATGTCGCGCTCGCGGTTGAGTCGCTGGGCCAGCTCGCGATCGGCGAGTGTGGTTCGCGGCAACTTGAGCGCAATCTGCCGCTGTAGCGAACCATCGGCTCGCTCGGCCAACCAAACGGTCGCCATACCGCCGGCGCCGAGCTGTCGAATCAGTCGATACGGGCCGACCAGGTCATTGCTGGCGAGCGCGGTCTCCGGAAGCGCCGGCGCTCGGCGCAACACTTCCGATGTTTCCGGGCCTGCCTGACGAAACAATAGCGAGCGCAGCGTCTCCCGCAACGACTCGTACTCCGGCGGCAGCGAGTCCATCCATTGATGACGTTGCTCGGGCGCCAGGTCCAGAGCATCGTCCAAGAGCTGATTCAACTTGACCCAATCCGGGCCCGACAGACTCATAACTCCCCCAAAACATGGGATCTAAGCTAGTCAGACGCAGTCGTCTCGCCAAAGCGGACATGCCGTCGAGCGAAAGACTTAGCGCAACGTCGCGGTCAACAGCAGCTTGGCCTTTTCCCAATCGCGGCGGACCGTCCGATCCGCCACGCCCAGCGCATCGGCCACTTCCGCTTCGGTCATGCCGACGAAAAAGCGCATCTCCACCACGCGCACCAGCCGCTCATCGACCTCCTGCAGGGCTTGCAAGGCTTCGTCGATGCGGATCAGTTCTTCGTCGCTGGCTCGCAGATCTTCGGCCAGTTGAGTATCGAGCGGCACATGCTGAACCTGGCCACCGCGCCGCTCGGCCTGGCGTTTGCGCGCGAAATCCACCACCACCGAGCGCATGATTCGCCCGGCATACGCAAAGAAATGGCCGCGGTCTTTACCGTTGAGCTGCCCGGCCTGCATGAAGCGCAGGAAGCTCTCGTGGACCAGCACGGTCGTATCTAGATAAGTATTGCGGCCGCCGCCCCGCAGTTGCGCCCGGGCCTGGACGCGCAATTCTTCATACGCCACAGCGAACAGGCGCTCGCGAGCCGCTGCATCGCCGTTCTGTGCGCGCTCCAATAGATCAGCTAACGGATCGTCCGCAGTCCGTTGGTCTTCCACGCTGGCCATGCGCATTCCCCCACGTTTTAGCAGCCAAGCCTGCGCGGCCGGCTGACTTTTGGCAACGGACTTTGGTTAGGAAAGGGGCCGGCGTGGTAACGCCGGACTCGCTTTTAGCGACGACAGCCGCTTTACTCTTGGGATGCAGGATAGCGCCACTGAACCGATTACAAGCGATCTCGCCCGCCGCCCCGGGCTCCTCTATTTCCTCAGCGGGCTGACCGCCGCCTGTGTGTTGCTGGCGCTCTGGGCTTTTTTCTGGCCGGTCGCCGATTGCGATCAGCCCGGTTGCGCCAAGCGCCGCTTCACCGTGGGCCTGGAAATCGATGCGTTGGGCCCGGTGCAGCCCATCGAGTTCGACGTCTCGACCGACGCCGAATCGGTGTCGCTGCAGAGCATTCTGAAAGGCGGCGGCATCGAACTGGTGCCGGTGATCGACGAGCTCGGCCTCGCCTACGATCCCGCCAGCGGTCCGCTGGATGCGGCTGACTTGTTCCAATTCGTCAGCGCGTGGCGCAATCGGGGCCCCATCGAAGGCACCGACGCAACGTTGTACGCGCTGTTCGTCGATGCATTGATTGCGGACAACGGCGACAACCTGTTCGGCATCATGTTCGACGTAGCGGATCGTGAAGGCTTCGCGGTCGCGCCTCGTACCACGGAGCGATTCTTCGCCGAGCAAGAGCCCAGCTTCATCGCCACCCTGCAACTGCGCACCTTTGCGCATGAATTGCTACATGCGCTGAATCGGCACCACTTCGACGCCGCCCAACTCGGCGACGGACGACTGACTCTGGAAGCACCCACGCGCTGTATCGCTGAAGCGCAGGGTCGGCAGTGGCGTCTGACCGAGACGCCGCTGATGGCGTTGAGTCCCAACACCATTCGTTTCTTTCAAAGCGCCGCGGCCCGCGATGTGTTGCCGGGCCGGGAGAACTCGCCTTTCACCAATCGTCGCGCTTCGCCGACCGAATGCGACGATGCTCGCACGCACGTCGTAAAGACAGATGAAGGAACCCGCTGGTCGATAGCCATGCGCCGCTTGCGCGCACTGATCGGCATCTCCATGGCTCAGGCGGCCGAGGCGGAAGAAGAACCCAAGGAAAGCACCGCCGCCGCAACGATCACGCTGCAAGCACAGCGTGCCGCCTATCCTCTGGGCTATCCCATTGCAGTCCGTGTGATCGCGCGAAACACAGGTGACGCACCGCTGCCAGTGGTGGAGCGCCTCAACCCTCGCTACGGCATGCTGCAAATCGAATATCGAACGGCAGGCAGCGACGATTGGCAAACACTTCAGCCGATTGCGTGGCTGGAACCGACCAGCGACGAAGACGCACAGCTCGAGCCCGGCGCACAAACCGAAGAGACCGTGCCGGTGTACTTCGGCGAGGACGGTTGGACGTTCGCCGAGCCCGGTGATTATGAGATCCGCGCTCGCCTGCAGACCAACGCCTCTGGCAGTGGCGCCATCAGCGAGCCCGTGAAGATTGCCATCGCGTCGCCGGCAACGCCCGACGATCAAGCAGCGCTGCAACCGTTGGTCGATGCGCAAGGCAAGCTGGATCGTGATATCGGGCGCCTGCTGTATTTCGGCGGCCGTATCGGCGACCAAGATGACATTGCTCCGCTGGAGCAAGCGGCCGAACGCTACGGCCACACAGCAGTCGGCGCAGCGCTTCGCTTGACGCTGTTGTCGCATCGGCTGCGCAAGCCCATCGATCCCAAGACTGGCCGCCGCCCGCTGCCGAATTTCGAAGAGGCACGTGAGCTGCTCGAAGACACTTGCACCGATAGCGGTGTCGCGGCGATGACTTCATATCTGCTGCGACAACGGCCGGACACCATTCCCTCGAGCCTGGTCAAGCGTTCGGCAAGCGATGCGGCGGCGTGGGATGGCGTCAATCGTAAAGGTGCGGCAGCACTGACCTACGCCGATGAAACTCTGCAGCGCCGAGGCCCGTCGCTGCATTTCTGTTTCAACGAAGACTCACTGCGCAAACCTGTGGCCACTGCCACCGCGAATCTGGCGCGACAGCTGAGGCGCAATCGACCTGAGCGAATCGTGGTCGTCGGTCACAGCGATGCAGTGGGCACCTGCCGCTACAACGATTCGCTAGCACTACGCCGAGCACAAGCAGTGAAAGATGCGCTAGTGCGCAGTGGCCTGCGAGCCAACACCATCGATATCGCCAGTCTCGGTGAGCGGCGACCGCTGGATTTTTCGTGGACCTCCAGCGCGCAAAATCGCAATCGTCGCGTGGAAATTCTGGTGCGCGGCGGGCCCGAGATCGAGGCCGTCGCTGAAGTTGCCCCCCGCTGCCCAGCAACGCCGTTGAAGCCACCGGCCTCATCCGCCGGCCGTTGATAAGCCCGCACACGCTGTATCATGTTGGGGATCGGCGACGTCGCGGCCTCATGTCACCCCATGGGGGAACTTATGCGGCTCGCCGACGACTTAGTCCTACAACGGAATTCTGCGGGGGCGTTAGCGGGTGAAGTCGATACAGCACCAATACAGTGCTCTGCAGTCTCGGGCCGCTGACACCTCGCCGCTCAAGCTCGGCGCAGCTTGGTTTGCGTTGGTTGCAGTCGGTTACGCGCTGCTGGTGAGCTATCTCGATCCAGCCTTACCCTGGCCGGTGACCTTCGATAGCCGCGAGCCCTGGATGATGGTGTTCCTCAACCTGGTCCCGGTGCTGATCCTGCATGCGGCGCTGCTGACCGTGACACGGCGTCTGTTAGTGTCGTGTTGGCTTACAGTACTGGCGCTGAGTGCGCTGTACTTCATCAACTACATCAAGTTGAAAGAGCTGGCCACGCCGTTGCTGCCAGACGATTTTCAGTTCCTCAAAGCCATCGGCGTGAACTACGCGTTCTTCGCTCAATACCTCGCCTCCTCGCGTCAGCAATTGTTGTTGGCTGTTGTAGCATTGGTGGTCACCTTGCTGCTCTATAAAGAGCGGCCGATGGGCTCGCTCAAAGGCGTGCATCGCTGGGGCATCGCCTGTTGCACGCTGGTGCTGTGGGCCACGCTGGTTCAGGGCAGCGCGCCGTGGAAGGTGGTCTATCAACCCGGTCAGCTGCAATTCGAACCTTGGGCACCGCGCGAAAGCGCCGGCCGCACCGGTGTCATCGCCAACATGATTCTGTTGCATTGGGAACTGCGCGGTGTGCCGCAGTCCACGACCAACGTCGACGCATCCATGCGGATGATTCATGACTATGGTCTGGACTCCGTGCCGGTAGCCCTCCAAGCACGCTCGCCTCTGCCTGACATCATCGTCGTGCAGAGCGAGTCGCTGTTCGATGTGACGCGTTTGAACGGTATCGACGCCAATGTGATGCCCGCCATGCATGCGGCCGCGAATCGAGGCTGGTCTGGCGACCTGCAAGTCCCGACCTACGGCGG
>NZ_JAEUPY010000508.1 GCF_016790065.1 Steroidobacter sp. | reverse complement strand
CAGCCTGATCAACTACGTCCTACGCAACAACCTCTCCTACGCGCTGCCGAGCATGCGCGAGGAATTCGAGTTCAGCAGCGCCGAGTTGGGTTGGATTCTGGCGGCGTTCAACTACTCATACGCCTTGTTTCAGATTCCCGCTGGCGTGGTCGGCGATGTCTATGGCCCAAGACGCGTGCTCGCCATCGCAGCGGTGGGTTGGGCATTGATGACGGCGCTGACGGGCTTCGCGCCCGACTTGCTCGCCGCGTCCGCCACCGGCGTGATGGTCTCGCTAATGGTGGTGCGCTTCGGCATGGGCATTCTGCAGGCGCCGATGTTTCCTGTGTCCGGCGGCTCTCTCGCAACGTGGTTTCCGGTGGGTGCTTGGGGCTTGCCAAACGCCATGTTGAGTGCCGGCCTGGCAATCGGCCAGGCGCTGACCGGACCGCTGGTGGCATTTCTGATCATCAAGTTCGGCTGGCGCGAGTCCTTCTACTATCTCGCACCGACCGCGCTGTTGGTGGGCTGGTGGTGGTGGCACTACGGCCGCGACCAACCCTCGGAACATCCGGCAATCACAGCCGCTGAACTGGAAGTAATCGCGGCCAACCGCGACCAGTTGCAAACCAACCTGCGTCCTCACTCATGGCGTGAAGTACTGCGCGAGCGCGACGTGGTGCTGCTCGCCGGCGCCTACTTCTGCATGAACTATGTGTTCATCATCTTTGTACAGTGGCTGTTCACCTATCTGGTGGAAGCGCGTCACTTCTCGATCCTGGAAAGCGGCCTGCTGTCGTTCTTGCCGTTCACCGTCGGTGCTGTGCTGGCGGGCGTAGGTGGCGTGGTCTGCGATTGGGCCTGCCGGCGCTTCGGACCTCGCTGGGGCTGTCGGCTCGCACCGCTCATCGGCTTGAGCCTGGTGGCGATTCTGTTGATCGCTGGGCTGTACGTGCAGTCGCCCTATCTAGCCGTCGGGCTGCTGTCGCTATGTTTCGGCTTCACGCAGTTCACTGAAGGCTCGTACTGGGCAGCATCGACTTACGCGGCCGGCCCGCACACCGCGACCGCCACGGGACTGATGAACACCGGCGGCAATCTGCCGGGCCTGCTCGCCCCCTTGTTCGGCTTCATGATCGATCGCTTCGGTTGGGAAACGACCATCTCCAGCGGCTCGCTGTTCGCAATACTCGGCGCCGTATTGTGGCTGATGGTGAGACTCCAGCCCGCCACCGACGAATTTAACGCTCGCCTGCAAGCTCGCGCCCATGAGTAATGGGACACGCTACTCCGCCTGGTCTTTGCTTCGCGCGCAACTTGGGGGCGCACGTACGTGGCCTCGCATGTGGAGCAAAGCCTCGCTTCGCGAAGCCTACGATGTCGTCATTGTCGGCGCAGGCGGTCACGGACTCGCCACTGCCTACCATCTAGCGCGCGATCACGGCCTGAAGCGAATCGCGATCCTCGACCGCTCGATCGTCGGCTACGGCAACGTCGGACGTAACACCACCATTGTTCGCTCGAACTACTTACTGCCAGCGAATCAACATTTCTATGAAGACTCGCTGCGTCGCTGGCACGGCTTGTCTCGCGAGCTGAACTACAACGTGATGTTCAGCGCTCGTGGCGTGCTCGACCTCGCCACATCTGATGACGAGATGACACAGTACGCGAGACGCGGCAACGCCATGCGCCTATTAGGAATCGATGCCGAGATCCTGGACGAACACGGTGTCGCGACGTTCGCACCCGAGCTGAATGTGAGCGCGCCACGACGGTTCCCCATCGTTGGCGCGTTGTTACAGCGACGCGGCGGTTCAGTCAGACACGATGCCGTCGCCTGGGGCTATGCACGAGCCGCCGCCGCACTCGGCGTCGATATCATCGAGAACTGCGCAGTGCTCGGGGTTCATTCTGCGAACGGCGTCGCCACCAGCCTCGAAACCAGTCGCGGCACCGTTCGTGCCGAGCGAATCGTCTTCGCTGTGGCCGGTCACACTGGCGCCATCGGCACGATGCTGGGTGTCGATCTACCGATCGAGACTCACTTGCTGCAAGCCATGGTGACCGAGCCGATCAAGCCGCTGCTTCACACCGTGGTGGTGAGTTTCACACCGCACGGCGAGACCTACTTGGTGCAATCCGATCGCGGCGGACTGGTGATGGGCGGCTTACTCGATGGCAACCCGTCGTACACGCGTGAAGGCCAGTGGCATCGCCTGGAAGATGTCGTGGAAGGCGCGGTCGATGTGCTGCCTCGTATCAAGGAGCTCAGAATCCTGCGCCAGTGGGCCGGCACCAACGACATGACGCTCGACGGCAGTCCGCTGATGGATCGGGTGAAGTATCCGAATGTCTATCTGAACGGCGGCTGGTGTTACGGCGGCTTCAAAGCGATTCCCGCCTCGGGCGCCGCCTTTGCCCGCTTCGTCGCCACCGACACGGCCCCCGAGCTGATTCGGCCTTTCAACTTGTCGCGCTTCGCCACTGGCCATCTGCTGGACGAGCGTGGCGTCGGCCCTTACCCGGTTCGCCAGTGATGCTCATCGACTGTCCGTTCTGTGGTCCGCGCGAGTCGTATGAATTTCAGTTCCTACGCGTGCTCGCGCCGTCCGGCGCCGACGCTTTCAACGAGGTGTACGGCCGCGTCAATCGCCTCGACGTCAGCATGGAACATTGGCAACACCGGCACGGCTGCCAGGCGTGGCTGATCATCGAACGTAATCCATCCACCGCGCAGGTGCTGAGCGTGACATTGCTCAGAGGCGATCGCTCATGACAAACCGTCAAGGCTCGCGCCTCGGCCAGACCCGTCTGCAGTTTCAGTTCGATGGGCGGCGACTCACAGCACAGGCTGGCGACACGATTGCGTCGGGCTTGCTAGCCAATGGCATCTCGTTGGTCGCCCGTAGCATCAAGTACCACCGACCTCGCGGCGTCATCGCTGCCGATCTCAGTGAGCCGAACGCTCTGGTAACGGTTGGCCATCATGCCGGCGCCGTTGCCAACGTCTCCGCTCCGAGTGCGTTGCTAGAAGATGGA
>NZ_JAEUPY010000325.1 GCF_016790065.1 Steroidobacter sp. | reverse complement strand
ACGCTCGGGGTCGGCATTTACATCGTGTTCGTCGCGCACGGTCACGCACATCCTGGCGTCGTCGCGGCGTTCTTCATCGGCGCGTTGATCTTCGGCGTGTTGATGACGATGCCCATCGGCGGTGCTGACATGCCGGTGGTGATCTCGCTGTACAACGCCTTCACCGGTCTCGCGGTGGGCTTCGAAGGTTATGTGTTGCAGAACCCGGCGCTGATGATTGCCGGCATGGTGGTCGGCTCGGCCGGTACCTTGCTGACATTGTTGATGGCCAAGGCCATGAACCGCAGCGTCTCGAATGTGATCTTCAGTAACTTCGGTGCCGCCGGTGGCGAAGAGCAAGGGGAGATCAAAGGCTCGCAGAAGCCAGCCGAAGCGGGCGACGCTGCGGTCAACATGCGCTATGCGTCGAAGGTCATCATCGCGCCGGGCTACGGGCTCGCGGTGGCACAGGCTCAGCACAAACTGTATGAGTTCGTGAAACTGTTGACCGATGCCGGCGTCGAAGTGAAGTTCGCCATTCATCCGGTGGCGGGCCGCATGCCGGGTCACATGAACGTGCTGCTCGCCGAGGCCGGCGTGCCGTACGACATGATCTACGACTTGGAAGATATCAACGGCGAGTTCAAGGAAGCCGACGTCGCCATCGTGATCGGCGCCAACGACACGGTGAATCCGGCGGCGCGCACCAACAAATCCAGCCCCATCTACGGCATGCCCATTCTGAATGTGGATCAGGCCAAGCAGGTTTATGTCATCAAGCGCGGCCAGGGTAAGGGCTATTCGGGCGTGGAGAACGAACTGTTCTTCGCCGACAACACCAACCTGGTGTATGGCGATGCGCAGAAGGTGATGGTGGCCATGATTCAGGCGGTGAAATCGCTGGAAGGCAGCGGCCACTAGGCCGCCGGCCTTCTGCGGGGCCTTCTTAAACTGATCGTTAATTGCCGCCCCGGGCCCGGGGCGGTACGCTGGCCCCCGTGGCTAGAGTGCTCATCATCGAAGACGACCGCGTGACCGCGGATGAAATCTGCGCCGAGTTGCAGCGGTACGGCCTGGATACCGAATGGGTGGGCGACGGCAATAGCGGCTTGGAGCGCGCGCGAGGGGGGTTTTATGACGCCATCACGCTGGATCGCATGCTGCCGGGCATGGATGGCCTGACGCTGGTCACGCGCCTGCGAGAGTCGGGGGTGCAAACCCCGGTGCTCATGATCAGTGCGCTGTCCGATGCCGATGAACGCGTTCGCGGCCTGCGTGCCGGCGGCGACGACTATCTCACCAAGCCGTTCAATCCCGATGAGATGGCCGCTCGCATCGAAGTCCTGTTGCGTCGTCATGCCGGTATCGCGCGACCCATGGCGCTGCGAGTGGGCGATCTCGAGCTCGATCTCATCGACCGGACCGCGCGCCGCGGCGGCAACTTGCTGGATCTGTTGCCCACCGAATTCAAGCTGCTCGAGTTTCTGATGCGTCATAGCGGTCGGGTGCTGACGCGCACCATGATTTTCGAAGCGGTGTGGGGTTATCACTTCGACCCGGGCACCAACGTCATCGAAGTGCATATCGGTCGGCTGCGTCGCAAGCTCGATCCACCGGAACGCGATGCGCTGATCCATACCGTGCGCGGAGTAGGGTACGTGCTTGAAGCTCGCTGAGCTGTCGCGCGTCAGCACGGTTCGACTGCTGCCGGTTTACGGCGTTCTGTTCGTAGTTTGGAGCGTGCTGCTGATCGGCTGGGTGCAGTACGACACCATGCGCTACCTGTCCGGTGTCGTCGACGAGATCCTGCGTCAACGCATTCATTATCTCACTCACATCGACCGGGCGCGCTTGCCCGACGCCATGGCGCAGACCGATGCGCTCGATATGCAAGGCGTGATGTTGTATGGCTTGTTCGACGCCGAGGGCCACAAGATCACCGGCAACATCGAGCAAGTACCGAACGGCGTGTCGCTGGATGGCGTGGTGCATTTCCTGCCGGGCGGCGTGCGTAAGGAAGGTGTCAAAGAGCCGGTGCGTGCGCGGGGACTCGCGACCAAAGTCAGCTCCGGTGAAGTATTGATCCTGGCGCGTGCCACCAGCGTGATCGATCAAGTGAACACCATCATTTATCGCTCGCTGATTTGGGGGCTGACGCTCACCATCATTCCGGGATTGATCGGCGGCTTGTGGTTGGCGCGTGGGCCATTACAACGGCTGCGTCTGCTGGAGTCCGCCGCGCAACCCATCATGCGTGGCGATTTGCATGAGCGCCTGCCCGTCTCCGGTCGTCGTGACGAGTTGGACATGCTGGCCGGCATCGTCAATTCGATGTTGGAAGAGATCGAACGGCTGATGAGCGAGGTCAAAGGCGTCTGCGACAGCATCGCGCACGACCTGCGCACACCGCTGACTCGATTGCGTTCGCAACTGCATCGCATGCACCGCGACGCCGGCAATGCCGCGTATGCCCCGATGATGGAGCAGGCCATCCTCGATGTGGATTCGTTGTTGGACCGCTTTCGCGCGCTGTTGCGAATCTCCGAGTTGGAGGACATGCATCGGCGCGCCGGCTTCACCGACGTGAATCTGTTGAATACGTTCGACCATGTGCGTGAGATTTACACACCGCTGGCCGAGGACAAGCACATCACGTTCTCGTTCGAGATCGCGCCCGGCGTGCCTCAGGTGCGCGGCGATCCGCATCTACTGCTGGAAGCCGTTTCCAACATCGTCGACAACGCCATTAAATTCACGCCTGCCGGCGGCAGCATTCATTTGCGCTTGGTGCACGATGTCGGCAACGGCGCGCGCATCGACGTAATCGATAGCGGTCCGGGCATTCGCAGCTCGGAGCGTGAGGCGGTATTGCAGCGGTTCTACCGGAGTGCCTGCAGTAGCAAGGACGTGTCGGGTTCCGGCTTGGGGTTGTCCATTGTGGCGGCCATCGTCAAATTGCATGGCTATCAACTACAGATTGTCGACAATCCCGCGGGTGGTGCATGGTTTACGGTGTTATGTGGCCCGGTGCGCCAGGCCAGTGCGTAGTGGCCAGTCGGTGAGGAATACTTAAAAAAGCTTTCATGTGCTGGGGTCTGTGCTCGGGGATGCGCGGACCCATAATGATCCTTCAAAGATCCTGTCATTCCCCGCATGCTCGGTATCGTCAAAATTGCTCTACGCCGCCCGTACACATTCGTGGTGCTGGCGTTGCTCATCCTGATCTTCGGCGTGCTCGCCATCCTGCGCACGCCCACGGATATCTTCCCGAACATTCGGATCCCGGTGATCAGCGTGGTGTGGCAGTACGCCGGCCTGCCGCCGGATGGCATGTCCGGACGTATCACTACCAACTTTCAGCGCACGCTGACCACCACGGTCAACGACATCGAACATATCGAAGCGCACTCGTACACCGGCTTCGGTGTCATCAAGATCTTTTTCCAGCCCACTGCCGACATCAACACGGCCAACGCACAGGTGACGGCGGTGGCACAGACGCTGCTGAAACAAATGCCGCCTGGCGTGAATCCGCCGATGATTCTGAATTACAGCGCGTCGACCGTGTCGATCCTGCAGCTGGCGTTGTCGGGCGAAGGCATGAGCGAGCAGCAGCTCAGCGATTTGGGCATCAATCATATTCGTACTCAGCTGGTGACCGTGCCGGGCGCCGCTGTGCCTTACCCGTTCGGAGGTAAGAGTCGGCAAATCCAAATCGATCTCGATCCCACGGCTTTGCAGGCGCGCGGTCTGTCGGGTACCGATGTAGCCAATGCACTGGCCGCGCAGAATCTGATCACGCCGGTGGGCACGCAAAAGATCGGCGGCTTCGAGTACGTCATCAATTTGAACAACAGCCCATCGGTCATCGAAGACCTGGGTCGATTGCCGATTCGCGTGGTCGACGGTGCGATGGTTTATTTGCGCGACGTGGCACACGTGCGCGACGGCAATGCTCCGCAGACCAATATCGTGCATGTCGCTGGCTCGCGCTCAGTGTTGCTCACGGTGCTGAAGAGCGGCTCGGCATCGACGCTGGCAGTGATTGAAGGCGTGAAAAGGCGCGCCGAGCAGATCAAGGCGCAGCTGCCGGATCAGCTGCAGATCAAGCCCATCGGCGATCAATCCATTTTCGTTCGTAGCGCCATCACCGGCGTGGTGGTCGAAGGCGCGATCGCGGCGCTGCTGACCAGCCTGATGATTCTGTTGTTCCTCGGTAGTTGGCGTTCGACTGTCATCATCGCTACGTCGATTCCGCTAGCAGTCTTGGGCTCGATTTTCCTGCTGGCCTTGACCGGGCAAACCTTGAACATCATGACGCTGGGCGGCCTGGCGTTGGCGGTGGGCATCCTGGTCGACGACGCCACCGTGACCATCGAGAACATCAATTGGCATCTGGAACACGGCAAGGATGTGCAAACTGCCATCCTCGACGGCGCAGCGCAGATCGTCACGCCGGCGTTCGTCTCGTTGCTATGTATTTGTATCGTGTTCGTGCCGATGTTCTTTCTCGAAGGCGTGGCGCGCTTTCTGTTCGTGCCCATGGCGTTGGCGGTGATTTACGCGATGGTGTGTTCGTTCATTCTGTCGCGCACCTTGGTGCCGACCATGGCGATGTACCTGCTACGGCCGCATTCGCACGCAGAGCTCAGCGCGCCGTCGACCAATCCTCTGGTGAATTTCCAGCGCGGGTTCTCAGAACGGTTCGAGCGTTTCCGCGGCGGTTATAAAGAGCTGCTGGTGACCGCGATGGCGCATCGGCGCGGCTTCGTGACCGGCTTCATGGCATTCGTGCTGGCGTCGTTCCTGCTCGTGCCGTTCCTGGGCCGGAATTTTTTCCCGTCGGTGGACTCGGGCCAGATCATGATTCATTTCCGTGCGCAGCCTGGCACGCGCGTGGAAGAGACGGCCAATCTGTCCGCACGGATTCAAGACACGATCCGACAGGTCATTCCAGACGATGAGCTGATGCTGCTAGTAGACAACGTCGGCATGCCGTTCTCCAGCATCAACATGACTTACAACAACACCGGCACCATCGGCGTGCAGGATGGCGACATCCAGATCACGCTGGAAAAAGAGCACGGACCGACGGCCCACTATGTTCGCAAGCTGCGTGAGGAGCTGCCGAAACGGTTTCCCGGCACCAGCTTTGCGTTCACGCCGGCCGACATCGTCAGTCAGATTTTGAACTTCGGCTCGCCGGCGCCCATCGATCTCCAAGTCCGTGGCAACAATCAGGCGGCGAACTTTGCCTATGCCGAGCAGTTGCTGGGTGAGATCAAACGGATTCCAGGCATCGCCGACGTGCGCATTCAACAGGTGCGCAGCCTGCCGGCCTTCGATGTCGACGTGGATCGTACGCGCGCTCAATACGCCGGCCTCACCGAGCGTGATGTCACTAACAGCATGGTGGTCAATCTGGCGGGATCGGTGCAGGTCGCGCCCACGTTCTGGCTGAATCCCGAGACCAATATCCAGTACCCCATCGTCATGCAGACGCCGCAGTACCGGATGGATGAACTCAGCTCGCTCGCCACCCTGCCTGTCACCGGCACCAGTGGCGGAACGTCGCAGCTGTTGGGCGGCCTTGCCGATATCACTCGGACTACCGCGAGCGGCGTGGTCTCTCAATACAATATTCAGCCGATGATTCAGATCTTCGCGACTACTCAGGGCAGCGATCTCGGCTCGGTGACTTCGGGCATTCGCGAGGTGGTCGCTGCTCATGCCAAGGAGTTGCCCAAGGGTTCCTCGGTGGAATTGGTCGGCCAGGAACGCACCATGAACAGCTCATTCTCGGGGCTGATCTGGGGCCTGGTCGGCGCCATCGTGCTGATCTATTTGCTGGTGGTGGTGAACTTCCAGTCCTGGAGCGATCCGTTCGTCATCATCAGTGCGTTGCCGGCGGCGCTGGCGGGCATCGTCTGGATGTTGTTCACCACGTTTACGACGCTGTCGGTGCCGGCGCTCACTGGCGCCATCATGTGTATGGGTGTTGCCACGGCCAACAGCGTGTTGGTGGTGAGCTTCGCGCGCGAGCGTTTGGAAGAGTTGGCTGATCCTGTCGCTGCGGCTATCGATGCTGGCTTCGTTCGCTTCCGGCCCGTGTTGATGACGGCACTCGCCATGATCATCGGCATGGCGCCGATGGCGCTGGGTCTCGGCGAAGGCGGCGAACAGAACGCGCCGCTGGGTCGCGCTGTGGTCGGCGGCCTGATTTTCGCCACGATCGCCACGCTCATTTTCGTTCCTATCGTGTTCAGCATCGTGCATCGTCACTACGCCCGCAAGCCGACGCCGCAGGCCACGCCGTCGATTGCAGGAGAACCTCATGTCGCCCACTGATTCGCATCGCGGATTGCGCCGTCTCGGCGTGGTCATCGCCGTCATTGCCATTGTCATCGTCGTATCTGGGATCGGATTGCGTGCCCATGATCGCCGCGAGCTGCGCGAGTGGACCGAAGAGCAAGCCATTCCAACGGTCGCCGTCATCTCTCCGACGAATGAAGATGCCGCGGCTCGGTTGGAATTGCCGGGTCGTTTGGAAGCGCTGTCTCGTGCGCCATTGCATGCTCGGGTTGCTGGTTACTTGAAGACGTGGAAGGTCGATATCGGCACGCCGGTGAAGGCAGGGCAGTTGTTGGCTGAGATCGAAGCGCCGGATATCGAGCAGCAGTTGTTACAAGCTGAAGCGGATCTCGCCAGCGCCGAAGCCAATGCCGCGCTCGCTGCCAGCACCGCCAAGCGCTGGCAGTCCATGCTGGGTCGTGACTCGGTGTCTCGGCAGGAAGTGGACGAGAAGGCCGGCGATCTGGCTGCCAAGGAAGCGTTGGTGAAGGCTGGACGTGCCAACGTGGAACGTTTGCGGACGATGCAAGGCTTCACGCGCATCGTGGCGCCGTTCGACGGTGTCGTTACGGCGCGTAACACCGATATTGGCGAGCTGATTGCTGCTGGCGGTAGTGCGGGTCGTGAGTTGTTTGTGGTTTCCGATACGCGACGATTGCGGGTGTATGTGAATGTGCCGCAGGTGTATGCGAGTCAGTTGAACACCCATGCGACGGCGTCGATTGCTGTGCCGGATCAGCCGGGCAAGAAATATTCAGCGACCGTGGAAGCCTCGGCGCGATCGGTCAATGTGGCGACTGGGACCACGCTCATCCAACTCAGTGTGGACAACCGGACGGGCGAGTTGATGCCTGGCGGTTATGCGAGTGTGAGCTTCGAATTGGCCGGCGGTGCGCAGGCGTTGCGAGTGCCGGCGAGTGCGCTGATCTTCGATCAGTCAGGCCTGCGTGTCGCGACGGTTGGTGCGAACAATGAAGTCGTGATGAAGCCCATCACGATTGCTCGAGACCATGGCGCGTTCATTGAAGTGGCTACAGGACTCGAAGTGACTGATCGGGTGATCGCCACGCCGCCAGACGGCTTGATCGCCGGCAGCACGGTTCGTGTGCTCCAGTCGCAGGTGAAGGAGGCGGACGCCTCACAAGGTCACAATGCGTCGGGTTGAGCTGACGATAGTCGCAGCGTTGGCTCTGACAGGCTGCTCGTTCGCACCGAAGCTCGAGCTACCTGAAGTCCCCGTCGCCGACGCCTACAAAGAACCCGCGCCTTGGTCGCCGGCAGCACCTGCCGATCAACTCCCGCGCGACTCTTGGTGGCAGCCGTATGGCGACCAAGAACTAAATACCCTGCAAGCTCGCTTGATCGAGAACAGTCCCGATCTGCAAGCCGCGCTGGCTCGGTATCAGCAAGCGAAAGCATTCGCAGATCAACTTCGCTCCGGTTTGTTTCCATCGTTCGCACTACGTGCCGATGGCGTGCGCGCTCGACAGTCGGAAACGAGCCCGCCAGCGGGCGAAGCATCGCCTCGCTATTACAACTCGTATGGAACGGGCGTCGAAGCGACGTATGAAGTCGATCTGTGGGGCCGTGTTCGCAATGACGTCAACGCCGGCAAGCTCGAAGCCAGTGCCGCGGCAGCCGATTTGGAATCCGCGCGACTCAGCTTACAAGCCCAACTTGCCGACTATTACATCGCGCTCTACGGCTTGGATCGCGAAGCCGCGCTGCTCGGCGATACCGTCGCTGCCTACGAGCGAGCGCTGTCGCTGACCAAAGAACGACATGAAGCGGGCATCGTGTCCGGGCTCGACGTGGCTCGTGCGCAAACTCAGTTGGAGACCGCACGGTCGCAGAACTCGCAGAGCCAGGCGCAGCGAGCCACGCTCGAACACGCCATAGCAGTGCTTGTGGGCGAATCGCCGTCGCAGTTCTCCCTAACGCCACGTTCAGTTCCGTTGCAACTGCCTGAGATTCCGCGCGATGTGCCTGCAAACCTATTGCAACGCCGGCCGGACATCGCCGCGGCTCAGCGCCGGACGGCGGCGGCGAATGCCAGTGTAGGCGTGGCGCGGGCCGCTTACTTCCCGGCTATTACGCTCAGTGGCGTGTATGGCTTCGAAAGCAACCGCTCGAGCGATTGGCTGACGGCGCCAAACGCGGCGTGGTCGGTGGGGCCTTCCATCCTGCTGGAACTGTTCGATGCAGGCCGGCGTCGCGCGCGGGTGGACCAGGCCCGGGCCGTGCTCGATGAAGCCGGCGCCTCGTATCGAGGTGTGGTGCTGGGGGCGTTTCAGCAAGTCGAAGACAGCCTGGCCTTGCTGCATCACTATGGAAACGCTGCAGAATCTGAGCGCTCGGCGGTCACCTCGGCGCAGCGGTCGCTGGAGTTCGCGATGAACAGGTATCGCGAAGGCGCGGTCAGTTACCTGGAAGTGGTGCAGTCGCAGACTACGGCCCTGAACGCGCAGCGCGAAGCTTTGGACCTGGAAACACGACAACTACGAGCCAGCGTCGCGCTGATTCGAGCTTTGGGCGGTGGCTGGCAAGGCTAAATTGAGGGCATTTGGGCATTCGGCCCGCAGCTCCTGCGCGTCCCTGCGCCCGCTGCATTCGGGCATCCTGCCCATCACGTTGAATCTTTACACAACAGTCGCGTATCTTAGGACAGCGGGTGCGACGCAGCCGCTGAAGCTTTGCGGGCCGGCCAATGTCTGGCGGGCCACCTTGTCGTGTTCGAGTCGTGCAACCACAGCTGTACAACTTGACCCAAGAAATCCTGCGGACGGATGTCTCAGGAATGCCCCTGGAGTGGATTGACTACCGGGACGCGGTACGGCTTTACCACACGGAACAGGTGGCATACACCTGTGGCACGCAGTTGTATCGCTTGCTCGGCGGCACCAACGCACGCTCCGGATTGCAGACCGTGGTCGAGGTCAATTCGATCATCGCCACCATCGGTCATACTCACAATCCCGGTAACCTGCGGCACGACTACACGCCGCCGCTGAACAACCAGACGCTGTTCAAACGCGATGCGCACTTGTGCATGTACTGCGGGCAGCGTTTCCCCACGAGCATGCTGTCGCGGGATCACATCCGGCCGCTCAGTCAGGGCGGCTTGGATTTATGGACCAATGTGGTGACGGCTTGCCGTCGTTGTAACAATCAGAAGGCATCGCTGACGCCTGAACAAGCCGGCCTGCAATTGATCGCCGTGCCGTTCAAGCCCACTTACGCCGAGTACATTTATTTGAAAGGCCGCCGCGTCTTGGCGGACCAGATGGAATATTTGCTAGCCCACTTCCCACGCTCCAGCCCGTTGCACGCCCGCCTGAAACTGCAGTGTTGAATTCCGCTTTCGCTGTCCAACAGCCGGCCCAGCAGCCGCTATACCTGATCGATGCTTCGGTCTTTGTGTTTCGCTCCTGGCACGCCGTGCCGCTCGCGGTCGTCGATCCCGACGGTAACGCGGTCAATGCGCTGCATGGCTTCAGCCGCTTCCTCGGCGATTTGATCGAGCAGGTGCGGCCCCAGCACATCGCGGTGGCATTCGACTCCGGTCGCATCAACTCGTTTCGGAATCGTTTGTATCCGCCGTACAAGGCCAATCGCGATCCGGCGCCCGAAGAGTTGAAGCGGCAGTTCGTGCAATGCCAGCGCGTGTGCGAAGGCCTCGGCATCAGTTCGTTCGTCAGTTGCGAATACGAAGCCGACGACATCATCGGCACGCTGGCAACGCGTGCTCGTGCCGACGGTCGCAAAGTGGTGCTGGTGACCCGTGACAAGGATCTATCGCAACTGGTCCGCCCGGGCGACGAGTACTGGGATTATCTGAGCGAGAAGCGCTTCGGTTACGACCGCATCGCCGATCGGTTCGGTGTGAAGCCCGAGCAGATGGCCTGTTTCCTGGCGTTGATGGGCGATGCCGTGGACAACATTCCCGGCGTGCCGGGGGTGGGCCGCAAGACCGCCGCGACGTTGTTTCATCACTTCGAGTCATTGACGCATTTGTATAGCGACCTGGATCGAGTGTTGAAGATCAAGCTTCGTAATGCCGGCTTCGTCTGCGGCCAGCTGCGCGATCATCGCGAGGCTGCGTTCCTGGCGCGCCAGCTCACTGAGATAGCCTGCGATATGCCGCTCGATGTGGAGATGTCCCAGTTGCGCCGGCGCCCGCCGGATCTGGGCGCACTCAACAAGTTCTACGACGTGGTCGGCTTCGGCCGCCTGCTCCGGAATCAGGCCGAGCGCATCACCGCCCTGAGCTAGCGCTTTTCGGTGGCCGCGGGCGACTGAGTTTCGCGGCAAAAACCCACTACTGAGTCCCTTCATGGCGCGGCCCTGGCTGCACCCTGCGTGCCCTTGCATGAGGAGCAGCAGCGATGAAAGTCACCGTTTTGGGAATACTCGTTCTAGTAGGAGTGGCGTCGGGCGCCGACGCGCAACCGGCCATCTACCGCTGCGCGGGTGCCAGCGGCACCGTCTACTCGGATCGTCCCTGCGGTGCTGACGCCGACCAGCACCAGACCGACACCAGTCGCGTGACGGTTTACACCCCTGCACCGACACCCGAGCGCACTTTGCCGGCCGCAACCGCCAACAAGGCGGCGAGCAAGCGTCCCAAGTCGGGGCGGGGTGCCGGCACCGATCCGGCCAAGCATGGCCTCAAATGCGCCAAGCTGGATCAGGCCTTACGTGAGGTGCGGACCAAGATGCGCACCGGTTATGGCGCCAAGGAAGGCGAGCGCTTGAAGGCACGTCAACAGCGGCTCGGCGAGCAGCGGCGTACCGAAAAGTGCAGGTAAGGTGTGATGTAGATATTCCTGTGCCGCTCGGCGTGAGCGCATAATGTTGCCGAACGACGTCAGTAGCGGCGTCAGGACCCAAGATCAGCAACAACTACTCGGCAAGTCACTGGGCATCGGCACAGTCAGGGGGTCGTCATGGTTAGCTTAGGTACTCATATGGGATTAAGACGCATCGCTGCCGGCCTGCTCACGGCCGCTTGGTTGTTGGCCGCGCCGGCGCAGGCACAAGACAAAGCCGTCGACGACTTGGTGATTCAGGCGCAGAAGGCCCTGCAGAAGGGGCAGCCGCGTGATGCTGAGGGCCTGCTTCGTAAGGCCATCGAAGCGGCACCGACTCGCGCCGAGCTGTACATGCTTCGTTCGCGCGCCCGCGACTCGTCGGGCAAGTTCGATGCCGCGCTGGAAGACGCCAACAAGTACATCGAGCTGGAGCCCACCGACGCCTTCGGTTATCTGAACCGCTCCCGCATTTATATCTCGTTGGACAAGCCCGAGTCGGCGCTGGCCGATGCCAGCAAAGCCATCGAGCTGGAGCCCAACGAGCCGGACGGCTACTACCGCCGTTCCGACATCTACAAGGAAATGGGTAAGAACGCCGAAGCCAAGGCCGATGAAGCCAAGGCCGACAAACTGGACAAGAGCTGATTCGATTGCGATCCGGGCGGGCCGCGCTGCGGCCCGCGGCGGGAGTTGGACTTGAAACTGACCAGAGTGAATGACGATGCAGCGACCACGCTGCACGAAGTGGGTTGCGTATTGTTGCAACCGGATGAGTTGGCACAAGAGTGCGGCTTACAACTCGCCGATCTAACCGCGCTGGCGCCCACCTGGAATCAATTGCCTCGGGATGCCTACTTGCGCGATGGCGGCCGCTATCGCTCGCGGCTGCATAGTTGTTTCATTCACGATCGCTCCGGGCTGCAACAGGTCCCTCATCGCGCGCACTGGCAACCTACCGAATACAACGCGCTTCACGGCGGCATGGAACGCTGGTTCGATCCCATGACTGCGGCAGTTGTGCAGGCGCCGGTGTGGACTCGGTTGCTGAGCGGCCTGGCGGAATTGGTCTCCCGAGCGCGCCCCACGTCGCGCTGGTATATCGAGGCTCATCAGTTTCGTATCGACACCGCGGAAGGCATCGGCCGGCCGACGCCCGAAGGCGCACATCGCGACGGCGTCGACTACGTTGCGGTCATTCTGGTGAACCGGTTCAACGTGCGCGGCGGTGAGACGCGCGTGTTCGAGGCGGAAGGCACGTCAGGTGTGCGCTTCACCATGACTGCGCCCTGGACGACGTTGTTACTCGATGACGCCAAGGTGATTCACGAGAGCACGCCGATCCAGAACGACGGCCCCGACGGGGTCCGCGACACGCTGGTCATTACCTTCCGCGAGCAGGGCTTCCAAGCGCCCGGGGCTTGAGCCGTCGGCGCATTGCCGGCGAGCAGGCCGGCGCCCGTGAAAGTACAATGCCCGGTCCCTGCGATAGGGGCTGACACAGGTACTCGCGCTCATGACCGCCTTCGCCGCTCGCTTACAACAGCAAATCGCCGCACATAGCCCGCTGTGCGTCGGTATCGATCCGTCCGCGGCGCTGCTGAAGTCCTGCAATCTGCCCAATACCCCGGACGGCGCCTTCGAATTCGGCAAGCGAGTGCTGGAGGCGGCGGAGTTCCGGATCTCGTTGCTCAAGCCGCAGTCGGCATTCTTCGAGCGCTTTGGCAGCGCTGGCTTCAAGGCGGTAGAGGAACTCACGTCGCTGGCGCGTAGTCGCGGAGTGTTGGTGCTGCTCGACGGTAAGCGCGGCGACATCGACACCACCGGTGCCGCTTACGCCGAAGGTTATTTCTCGTCGACCACGACGCTGCAAGTCGACGCAGTCACCACGCATGTCTATTTGGGTCTGGCAGCGCTGGATCCGTTTCTCGACATTGCTGCTCGTGCCGAAGGGGGCGTGTTTGTCGTCGTGCGCTCTTCGAATCCCGAAGGCTTCGGGCTGCAAACCGCTCGTATGGCGAACGGCGAAACCGTCGCTCAGAACTTGTGTCGTGAGATCACGCTGCGCAATCGGCGTTTCGGCGAAGGACTGCAATACATCGGCGCCGTCGTCGGTGCGACCTGCGATGACGCCGCCGAAACCGTGGACGCCTTGCCGCAGTCGTTCATTCTTGCTCCTGGTGTCGGCGCGCAAGGCGCGACCATGCAAGACGTGTTGAAGCGCATGCCGTCGGCGCGAGGGCGTGTGCTGCCCAATGTTTCTAGAGCCATCCTGGCCAACGGCGGCAGCGTTGCTGACATTCGCGCCACCATTCGCGGCCTGCAGGAGCAGGCGCGCGAATTGTTATAGACCCGACTCAGGTCTTGGCTGGAATCTTCACGCTACCAGCCACGCGCTCGTAAAGAATGGTGCCGCTGGTGTCGATGATGACGCTGAAGCTGCCCCCGACATCGCTCACATTGATGTTGCCGGAACTGTCGTTGTCGATTTTGACGTTACGCTTCACCTCACGAATGGTGATGTCGCCGGAATTGTCGTCGACGATTTCGACGTTGCCGGTGACCTTGGTGATGGCGATATCGCCGGCGCTGTCGCTCAGAATCTTCACATCGCCACGCACGTCTTCGATGTCGATGTCACCGGATGTGTCCACGACTTGAACGTTACCGGTCACGCTGATGATGCGCAGCTCACCGGAAGCGTCCTTGATATCCAGATTGCCATTGATGTTTTTCAGCAATTGATCGCCCGAGTCGTCGTCGATCTTGGCCGAGGCCACATCACTCAATTCCAAATCGCCGCTGGTATCTTTGATTTCGAGTTGCGCGTCGCGTGGCACGACGATGTCCAGATCCAGCGAGGTGTAGCGATTGAAACTGAACATGTTGCCCGCGCCGTCGGCCATGGCCACTGTTAGATAAACAGTGTCGCCATCGCGGCGGCTTTCCAGTGTGAGTTTGCCGAGCAAAGCTTCGGAGGAAGCGCAGGCACGACCCGTGGCCTTTACGCCGCCACCCGCTTCGCCTTTGATTTTGAGATAACCGGCGCCGGCCGAGACCACCAGTCTCTTGACCGGGCCGGTGAAATTGGCCGCGCGCTCGGAACTGAACTTGCAATCCTGTGCCCACGCCGCGGCACTGGCGCCGCTTAGCAAAGCAAAACACAGCAGGTGGGCGGCAAACTTGTTCATGTATGACTTCCTGTACGAATAAGTAAAACCGGATCGATTCGCGAGCTGCCAATCATTGGAGTCGCGGGCACGCTAGAGGGCAGGCACTTGGCCTGCCGCAGCGGGGCAGCAAAGATAGGCGTTGCTCAGCCCGTGTGCAAAATTTTGCGAAGAGCGGTGGTCAGCAACCGACGTTGCATGGCTTGTGACAGGGAGCTGGTCTGTGCCAATCCCATGCGGGCCAGATAGGGCTGCACGGCAGGCACCGGCGAGCCGTTGAAAACGGCATCCAGCAAGGCGCGAGCTCGGCCCGGCCAGGATTCAGTTTCGGCTTGCAGGGTGCGCAAGGCTTTGGCCAACACCACTTCTTCAGCAGTGAAGTCGGTGCCGAACGGCAGTTCGGCAAACAAACCTTGTTCACGCCAGGGTGCGAACTGTTTGGCCAATTGATTCGGCGTGTTGTTGCGAGCCGATTCAGGAATGTGCCAATCCTTGGGCAATTTGCCGGCGCGGCGGGCGTCGGCGACGAACTCATGTTGAAAACGCGCATCCATGATGCCGACCAGCGCTTCGACGATTTCTCGATCGGTGCGGCCGCGCAGATCGGCGATGCCATATTCAGTTACGACGATGTCGCGCAGATGACGCGGTATCGTGACGTGTCCGTAGCTCCAAACGATGTTGGAGGAGGTTTTACCGTCGGCAGTGCGCGTGGCTCGCACACAAAGAATGGAGCGTGCCTCAGGCAGCGCATGCGCCATGGCGACAAAGTTATATTGACCGCCGACACCGCTGACGACTCGGCCGTCGCTGAGCGCATCGGAAACAGCTGCGCCCAAGCCGGTCACCATCATCGTCGTGTTCACGAAGCGCGCGTAGCGACGCTGGGCGACTTTCAATTCCCACTCGTGACCGTAGATCTCGTTGATGAAACTGATGCCGCGCATCGCAAACATCTTGCGTTGAGCGGCCGGCAATTCACGCAGGCCTTGATAGAAGCCTTTCGGGCCGAAGAAGAAGCCTGCGTCGGCGAGTACGCCGTTGCGTAGCGTGTCGCCGAGGCAGTGCTGGGCGATCTGGGCTCGTTGTTCAGGGTCGGAGAACGTGGCGCGCAGTTCTTGCCCGTCCGGGGTGACCAACACGCCGCGGTCGTATTCGACGTCGTCCCGAAACAAACCGACTTCGCGGAATTCCTGAAAGTCGGCGAAGGACATGCGGTTCATGCCGGCTTCAACCAGTGCGTCCAGCGTGTGCAGGCTGACGCTTTCGTCGATGTGGCCGTCGTCGATGAGTCGTTGCAGCTTGGCGCTGTTATAGACCCGACGTTTCAGGATGCCGCTGCGGTACAGGTCCAGGAAGCCGTCGGCCAGCATTTCGGTACAACCATACAAGCCGCGTTCGAAAGGCGCCGTGCCGCCTTCGCTTTCGATCAAGCGGCGATGACGGGCCAGCAAGCCGGTGGATTCCAGAATTTCTCGATACAACGCCGGCTGTTGTTGGCGCAGTTGCAAGGCGTAGCAAATGCCGTCGCCCAACTCACCGATGCCGAGCTGCAGTGTGCCGCCGTCGCGAATCAGCGTGCTGACGTTCAACGCGATGGCATGCTCGGTGGGCGGAATCGGCATGTTCGGCGGACTGAACAGCGACGTGCCCGGATCCTGGACCAGGAAATCGAAGGTGTCGGCGGTGACCAGCGCGTCGCCATACATGAAGGGCATCTCACGATGCACCTGACCGATCAATGTGAAGGGTTTGCCGCTGCCACTGGCACGCAAGGCCGCGACTTGCGGTAACAGATCGGCAGTCATGTCGGCGTTCGAGCCGAGGCTCAACAAACCAGGCGCTTCGTCGGCGGGTGGTGCGGCAACCTGTTGAGCGATGACGTTGAGTCCGCGGCGCAAAGCATCTCGAGCAACGTGCGTGTAGTTGCTGCTCAGGTAGTGCTGCTGCATATGTTCGTTACGCAGCCAGGCGCCGGGTTCCAGATAGAACTCGATCACTTCGATGTTTGCTGGCAAAGCGTGCCGCTCGATCAGGCGCAGATATTCCAGCTCGGGGTAGTTGCCGAACAGACGACGCGAGATCGGATCGATGAAGCGACGTTCCATGTCGCTGCGGCCACGAGGCGTGCGCAACGACAACGCCGTGATGATGGTCAGCTTCAGGCTGGGATCGGTCAGCGCGCGTGCTACGAACGCATTGACCAACGTGTTCGGCTTGCCGATAGCCACGGGCAAGCCCAGCACCACATTCTTACCGACGCGGCTGAGCGTGGCCTCCACGCAGTCGTCGGGGGCCGTGAACTTGAGGGGAGCGGATAGGGCCATCGGCGCGACTATTACCCTACGCGCGGGCCGTTCGTTAAGCGGCTCATGAAGCGCCTTTCAGTCGCAACGAGAAGCGCACTTCCACGTCGTTGCCGACGGTCGAAGTGTCTTTCCATTCGCCTTGGCCGACGCCGAAGTCCAGACGTTTCAGCTTGGCCGCGCCCTTGAGCCACGCCGCACCGTCTTTGCTTTCGAAGGTGAAGTCGATGGGCACGTCCTTGGTCACGTTGCGCAAGGTGAGCTTGCCGGTGGCGGAATATTTGTTGCCGCCCTTGTCCGTGAACTTGTCGGCCACGTACTGCGCGCTCGGAAAGCGTTTCACATCGAACAGGTCGGCGCTCTTGATGGTTTGATCGCGCTCGCCGTCTTGGGTGTTCACCGAGGCGGTGTCGATTTTTACGTCGAAACGGCTGGCTGCCAGATCCTTGGGATCGAAGCGGATGTCGGCGCTGAACTTGTCGAAGCCGCCTTCGAACTTGGCACCGGCCTGTTCGCCGACAAAAGTCAGTTTGCTTTCCTTGGGCTGCAGGCTCCATTGCGCGGCCGCCAGGGCCACCATGGCGGCCAGCCCGACGGCGCAGCCCAGCACCAGCCGGGCGGCGAGACGATGAGGGGTGCGACTTGATTTCATGAGCGGGGCGGTTCCTTCAAGGAGACGGGCAGCATGCGCCGGAGCACGTTGTCCTTGTCGATGAAATGATGCTTGAGCGCGGCCGCAACGTGTAGCAATGCGAGCCAAAATAGCGTCAGCGCCAGAATTTCATGGGTCTCGTGCAAAAACTCATAGGCCGGTTTACTGGGCGCGATGAAATCCGGCAGCGTCACCAGCCCGAACCAGCTTACGGGAAAGTTGCGGGCCGAGGACATGAGCCAGCCGGCCAGCGGCGTGATCAACAGCAGCCCATACAGGCCGATGTGGGAAACGCGGGCTGCCAGCCGTTGCCACTGTGGAATGTCGTTGGGTTCGGCCGGCACCGGATTGAGCCAGCGCCAGATCAGCCGTAGCAGCGCCAGCGCCAGAATGGTGATACCAAACGATTTGTGCTGGGCCAGCACCGCGATCTTGGCCGAGCCCAGCGGCAGGCTGTCGGCGCGGTTGGCCAGGATGTACTGAACTATGATGAGGACCACCACGGCCCAGTGAAATAACTGCGCGACGACGCCGTAGCGCGATTCGTCGTTCTTCAGTTGCATCACTTCGACCCCAGGTCACTTAGAGCCGACAGTGTAAGCGATTCGCGGGGCGAGGCCACGCGAGGCTTGAATAGGCTGCAAATCTGACACGGTAGGAGCCCCTGGATGCTAATCGACCGCAATCGAAGTGCGTGGACTGCCGCCGGCCGGGCGTCCCTTTTGCTGGTGCTGTGCCTGGGTCTCACCGCCTGCCCGCGACCTGTAAAACAGCCGCCGCCCGCGCCGAACGTGCCGCCCCCGACGCCGAGCGAGCCTGCTCCGCCGCCGGTCCCGGAGGGCGCCGCGATTTATGAGATCGCTGCGCAGGACTCGGTTCTGCATATCTTGGTTTATCGCGGCGGCACCTTCGCCCGGCTGGGCCACAACCATGTGATGAGCAGCAAAGCGGTGACCGGGCGTGTCTGGCTGCGGCCGCAGTGGGCGCAGTCCGGATTCGATTTGTCATTTCCGGTGGCCGACCTGATCGTCGACGATCCCGAGGCGCGGCGCGCGGCCGGCAGCGATTTTCCGCTCGAGATTCCGGCCTCTGATAAGGAAGGAACGCGTAAGAACATGCTCCGTAAGGAGGTGCTGGACGCTGCAACCTATCCGCGCGTGACAGTGAAATCCGCGTCGCTGTCGGGCTCCATACAAGCTCCGCAAATCACCGCGAGCATCACTATCAAGGACACCACTCGGGACGTGATCGTGCCAGCCAGGATCGTCGTGAATGGCGATCGTCTGACCGCCGAGGGTGAGTTCGATATTCAACAAACGGCGTTCGGGATGAAACCGTTCAGTGTGGCGCTGGGGGCGTTGGAAGTGCAGGACCGGCTGCACGTGCGCTTCAACCTGGTGGCGGTGAAGCGCTGAGCGGTGGCGGGGCCGGCCGGCCCCGCCAATTATCTAGAGCTAACGCTTGCCGAGCAGTTCGTCGGCTAGCGCCGTGGCGCCGTAAACATCTTTGAGCGCGCTGATGATGATGGCCGGGTGCACGGCGACGCTGCGGTTCATGTCGCCGTCGTACCAGAAGCTGCCGGCGATGGAATGGATGTTGCCGTCGAAGGCCAGGCCGACCAATCGACCTTGCGTGTCCACCAGCGGGCTGCCGGAGTTACCGCCGACGATGTCATTGGTGGTCACGTAACAAAACGGCGTGTTGGCATCGAGCCTGTCGCGCGCGTCCAGCCACTTCTGCGGCAGGCGAAACGGCTCCTTGCCGGTGGCGCGCTCATACAGGCGCGACAGCTTGGTGTATGGCTCGACCTGAACGCCTTTTTCCTTCCAGCCTTCGACTGCGCCGTCGCTCAAGCGCAGCGTAAAGGTCGCGTCCGGATAGGTGTTGGTGCCGAGCACGGCGAAACGTGCTTTAGCAATGCGCTCCTGAGCGGCAGCGACCGGAGCTTGCACTTCGTCTTCATAGATTTTGCGAACCGCGCGTGATTCGGCGTCGATGTCACGAGCCAGTACGATCATCGGATCGGTGGAGCTTGCTATCGCGGCAGCGCCACCCTCCCACAGGGCTTTACGCACGGCGGGATCGCCGAGTTTGCTCTCGGTGACCAGCTTGGCCGCCAGCGAGTCAGGCGATTCGGTGCTCAGCAATTTGCGAACCACGGCGTCGTCCGGACCGAGAGTCTCGCGCAACTTGTCCAGCGAGAATGACAGCGTCACTTGTTCGAAGTCTGGATACAGCGGTGTGCTGGCGAGCAGGCCCGACGACACCTTGGACAGATTCGAATCGGCATATTCGCGCAGGCGCTGTTCGTTGCTCTTGCTGCGCTCGGCTGCGGCTCGCACCAACTGACGGGCGTAGCCGAACTGTTTGCTGTTGAAGCCAGCGCCAGCTTCGAGGAACAGATAACGATCGTAGATCTGACGATAGCGGTCCTGCGCGTTGGCGGCGTCGGTCCAAGCATTGCCGACCGTGCCGGCAAGCTTCGCATCCGCTTTCACGCGCTCACGCAGTTCACGTTCCTGGGAGGTCTTGCGAGCAAACAAGGTGTCGTCCAGCAGGGCTGTTTGGAAACCGCGATACACCTTGAGTGAGTTTTCCACGCTCTGCAGGTAGTCGCTGGCGATGCGTGCCGGTTCTTCGCCGGTCTTGCTCCATTGAATCAATCGGCCGCGCAGCTCGGTGTTGCGAATGATGTAGGAGGGGACGGAAACATCGCGTTGGAAGCGCAGCTGCTCCACCGTGAGCAGTCGGCTGGTGCTGCCGGGATGGCCAGCGACGAAGGTGGCTTCACCAGGCTGCGGGCCTTCGACACGCCAGGTCAGGTGATTCGGCGTGCGGGCTGGCTTGCCCTTGTCGTAGGCGCGCATCAGAGTGAAATCCAGGCTCCAGCGCGGGAAATTGAAATTATCCGGATCGCCGCCGAACGCCGCGATGCCATGTTCGGGCGCGAACACCATGCGCACATCGTCGTAACGACGATACTTGTACAAATAATATTGGCCGCCTTGATACAGCGTCACCGACTCGCACGCGAGCGGGCCGCTACGGTGCTTCTTGGAAGTCTCGGTACACGCCGCTTCCAACTTACTCAGCTCTTGTTTGCGGGCCTGATTGGCCTGCGCGTCGGCCAGGCCCGCGGTGGCGCCGTTGACCTTGGCAGTGACGTTTTCCATCTCGACCAATACCGAGATGATTTGCGTCGGACATTTCTTTTCGGCACTGCGCGTGCTGGCGTTGAAGCCGTTGTCCACGTAATTGTCGGTCGTGCTGGACAACTCGGCCAGACACGACATGGAGCAATGATGGTTGGTCAGCATCAGGCCGTCGGGAGAAACGAACGAGCCGGTGCAACCGCCTTCCAGGCGCGTGATCGAGCGTTGCAGCTTGTCCAGCCACGGCTTGTCGAGCGCGGCATGGTATTTTTTCTGGATGGCGGCCTGCGGCACATTGTCGAAGGTCCACATGCCTTCGTCCGCTGAGGCGCTCACAGCAAGCAGCGCCGCCGCTGCGGCAACGAGACTTCGTAACATTGGTTCTCCTTGGATGTATACAGCGTCGCGCCGGCGACAGCTGTCAATCGTCAGACTGTAACAGCAGCAGCCGCGTTCCTTCCGGCGCGATCAGGATGGCGTTACACGATTCGTCGAGACTATCGGGCATTTCGTCGGAAAGCTGGCAGCCGCGTTCCTTGAGCCGAGCCAGGCGCTCACGCATGTCTGGATCTTCGAACGTCAGCACCGGCTGACGAAAAGCTCGCGAACGATACAACGCCAGATTGAGGTGGTCACTGGTAATCGCCGTACGCGCGAATGGCTCAGGTTGCTCCTCCCAGGCGACGAAACCCAGCGCTTCCCAGAACACGCGCATCGGGCCTGGCTCGCGCACTGGCAGCGCGAACTCGCTGAAATAACCGCAGGTGGTGGCCGGGTCGGTGTCGAGCTGCGGCGGCGAAAAGGTGCGTGCTTCGAACACGTTGACGCATTGACCGGACGGATCGCGAAAGCTGACCCGATTGAAGACTTCGTTGCCGAGCTGGATGTTCTCCAGCTCGATGCCCAATCGTTCGAGCTGTTCGATGCCATGCATGAGGCGCGGCATGACGAATGTCAGCGCCGGAGAGGCAATGGTTGCTCCGTGCAGTCCCAGAAACAAGCGGCCGTCGGTGACCACCGCATAGGGATGATTGAGTGCTTCGCCGACCGGTGCCTGCACGAAGCCGAGCGATTCGTAGAACGCCAGCGAGTCCCGAATGTCGGGAGCGTACAGACTGATTTCGAGGAAGCGGCCGAACATCAGCGCTGCGCGCCGCTGCGGAGCGCTCGTGCCCGCGTCGCTTCGGCGTCAGCGGGCGACTGTTGTGACGGTGCCGTCCAGCCTTGCGCGTGCCGTTCGATCAAAGCAGTCAACGCTGAGACATGCGATTCATCGGCGTTCAGTGCCGGCACATAGTCATAAGCTTCGCCGCCAGCGTCGAGAAACAACTGGCGATTACGCAGCGCGATTTCTTCCAGCGTTTCCAGGCAGTCCGTGGCAAAGCCCGGGCACACCACAGTGATGCGCTTCGGTCCGCTGCGTGCCAGCTCGAGCAAACGTTCGTCGCTGTAGGGGCGCAGCCATTCTTCGCGGCCTACTTGGGATTGGAAACTGATGCTCCAGTCCTTATCGGTGAGCTCGAGTCGTTCGGCAACCAGTCGCGCGGTCTTCACGCTGTGACAGTAGTAAGGATCGCCGGACTCGACGTAACGTTTGGGAATGCCATGAAAGGAAAACAACAGATGGTTTCGTTCGGCGCTGCGCCAGTGTTGTTCGATGCTGGCGGCGAGGGCGCCGATGTAACCGGCGTCGTCGTGATAGCTACCGATGAAGCGCAGCTCCGGCACCCAGCGCCAGCGTTGCAGCTCGCGGGTGACTCGATCGAACACCGACGCTGTGGTTGTGCCTGAGTACTGCGGATATAGCGGCAACACGACGATGCGTCGTGCGCCTTGGCGTTTGAGTTCTTCGAGCGCGCTCGGAATGGAAGGCGAGCCGTAGCTCATGCCCAACGCCACGGCTGCATTCCAGCGCGGCTGGAGCGCAGCGGCGATGCGCTTGGTCAGGGCGGTGCTGTGAATCAGCAATGGCGAGCCTGCTGGGGTCCAGACCTGTTGGTAAGCGTGCGCGCTCTTCGACGGTCGGATTCGCAGGATCACGCCGTGCAGAGCCAGCCACCAGATCCACCGCGGCGCTTCGACAACGCGAGGATCCCAGAGGAACTCAGCCAGAAAGCGCCGCACCGAGCCGGGGTCCGGCCCATCGGGCGTGCCTAGATTGACCAGCAAGACACCGAGCCGGTCAGGGCTGCCGTGTTGAAAGGAGGAGTCGCCGAGGTACTGAGCCATGGGGCGCCAGTCTAATGACCCCGACCCGCAAAAAGAAAAACGCCCCTAAAAAGAAAAAGGCCCGCCGAAGCGGGCCCTTCCCTACCAGGAGATTGGTATGCGTGCTTTAGGCGCGCTTCGCCTGCTTGCGGCGGCGAGCGAGAGCCATGCCAACCAGACCGACGCCCAGGAGGCCCAGAGCACCCGGTTCCGGCACGCTGCCGGCGGTGTTGCTCAAGCCGCGAGCGGTCAAGGTCGAGCCGACCAGGTTGAAGTCGCCGATGATGGAATTGATGGTCACCGTCAGGGTGCCCAGCACGTTGAGCTGCAGCAGGCCGAGGATGGACCAGCCGCCGTACTCTTCACCGGCCAGGTCGAAGTTGTAGACCAGGCGGTCGCCGGTCACGCCCGGCAGGTCGACGAAGGCCAGTTCGATGCCATCGCGGGCGCTGTGATCGTCGTCCGTCAGGTTGATGGACAACCAGAAGCTGGTGATCACGTCGTTCAACGGACGGAAGCCGTTGTCGGTCAGGTCATGGGTATAGGTGTACGAAGCGCGGTTGCCGATGTAGATGCCATTGCCCACCGGGGCCGAGTCGGTCCAAGTGGCGGGGATGTAGTCGGCATGGGCGGTGGCCATAAAGCCGACCGCGAGCAGCACGAGAGCAAAAAGACGCTTCATCTGGGTAATCCTGTTGGTTCTAAGCACGCAGCGAAGATAAAGCAACCGCTGTGCCAAGCAGCATATTGTCGATACAGATCAGTGAGATAGCGACGGGGTAGTACCGACGGCCAATAGCCAGGGTGTGGTACTTGTAATGCCTACCGACGCGGCGCTGCAGCTATTTCCGTAAGCCAATGGCAAGAAACTGGCGCGCCCTGCGACGAGGCCTCATGCACGGCTAGGCAACAATCTGCTGTGGCTGTGAGGGTATTCGCCTGGGTTTGTCGCTTTACCCTTTAGGATCCGCGTGCGTGTGATTAGGGACACCTTCACAGGGACCCGCAAGGTCGGGGCATGCACCCGGGCAAGGACGCCCTTCACCCCCCTTCAACCCTTTACGTCGCTGGCGGTCGCGCATGCTCCGCCAACCTCCATCAACCGTTGTTCGAAGTGTCGCGATTCGTTACTGCCCCCTCCCCGGGATCGCGGCGCCTCGTGCAGTGGGCTGTTCACCGGTTTAACTTATTCCTGTGACAGTCCGGATGGCGGTCGGTAGGGATCAATTTTTTGACCCCTACCGGCCGCCCTCCCTTTTAGCTTCCGATTTATCTCTCGATGATCGCGGTTACGCCCATGCCGCCGGCGGTGCAGATCGAGATCAGGCCGCGGCCGCTGCCGCGTTGGGCGAGTTGCTTGGCGAGAGTGGCGATGATGCGTGCGCCGGTGGCGGCGAACGGATGGCCGATGGCGACGCTGCCGCCTTTCAAATTCATCTTGCTGCGATCAATGGCGCCGAGCGGTTCAGAAAGACCAAGTCGGTCGCGACAGAACTCCGGCGACTCCCACGCCTTCAACGTACACAGCACCTGGGCTTCGAAGGCTTCATGGATTTCGTAGATGTCGAAGTCCTGCAGCTTCAACTTGGCATCGGCGAGCATGCGAGGCACCGCGTAAGCGGGCGCCATCAACAAACCTTCCTTCTGCACGAAATCGACAGCGGCATACTTGCCGTAGCTGAGATAAGCGAGCACCGGTAAGCCGCGTGCCTTGGCCCATTCCTCGCTTGCGAGCAACACCGCAGCGGAGCCGTCGGTCATTGGCGTGGAGTTGCCGGCAGTCAACGTGCCGTTGGCCGAGAACGAGGGTTTGAGCTTGGCGAGCTTCTCGATCGAAGTGTCGCGCCGGATGTTGTTGTCCAGCTTCAAACCGCGAAACGGCACCACCAGATCTTCATAGAAACCTTCTTCCCACGCCGCGCTGGCCTTGCGATGGCTTTCGTAAGCCAGTTGATCCTGATCCGCGCGTGCGATTTGCCAGGTCTGCGCCATCTTTTCGCAGTGCTGTCCCATCGACATGCCGGTGCGCGGCTCGCTGACGCCGGGTAGCTGTGGTTTCAGAAAGCTCGGTCGAAAACTCGTCCAAGGCGAAAGCCGCTCGCCGAGTGACCGACCGCGAGCGCTGCGCAGGAGCATTTTCCGATACGCAGTGGGATAGACGATAGGAACGTCGCTCGCTGTATCCACACCTGCCGCGATGGCCGAGTCGATCTGACCGGTGGCGATTTTCAAGCCGAGCACGATGGCGGTGTCGAGGCTGGTGCCGCAGGCTCGCTGCAAATCGAAGGCCGGCGTTTCCGGCGCGAGCCCGCTGTCGAGCACGCTTTCGCGTGTCAGGTTGAAGTCCCGGGAATGCTTGAGCACTGCGCCGGCGCCGACATCGCCAAGCACTTCGCCGCGCAGGTTGAACCGCTCCACCAGTCCTTGCAGCGACGCGGTCAGCATTTCCTGGTTGCTGGCCTCGGCATAGACGCCCATGGAACGTGCGAACGGAATCCGAGTGCCACCGAGGATGGCGACGCGACGGATCGAAGAACCTACGAGCATGGTGGCTCCCTGACGAGCGAACGAAGGGCTGCCAGCATGCCAGCCGTGGTCGCGTGAGCATAGTTAGGGATCGCTGTTGGCGCGCCGGGCGCAAACCCGTAGGCTGTGCGGCCGCAATCTCAAGAAACCGCACTGTCACTGGTCGCCAACGTCGGCGGCCGAATTCGTATGAGCACTTCCAGCCGCGCCCGCCTGGCCGCGGACGCTCGAGCCATCGTCGCGCTCGGCGGACCGCTGTTGGGCAACAATCTTTCCATCACCGGCATGGCCTTCGCCGACACCGTCATGGCGGGTCAATTGGGCGCGGTCGATCTGGCCGGGCTGGCGGTGGGCGCCGCGAACTTCAACCTATTCATGTTCGTGGGCTTCGGTTTGCTGATGGCAACCTCGCCGTCCATCGCTCATGCCTACGGCGCCAACGACACCGGGAAAGTCACGGTCTATGCGCGTCAGTCATGGTGGCTGGTGCTGCTGCTTTCAATCCTGTTGTTCCTCGGTATGCAACAGGCCGACTGGTTCTTGCCGGCCATCGGCATCGCCGATGACGTGCTGCCGGTGGCGGTGGGCTATGTACACGCGATCAGCTGGGGCATGCCGGGCCTGCTGGCGTTCTTCTCTCTGCGCTACACCAGCGAAGGGTTGGGCCGGACCAAGCCCATCATGTTCACCGGCTTTCTGGGCCTCACCGTGAATGTGATCGGCAATTGGATTTTCATGTACGGCAAGTTCGGCGCGCCCGAGCTCGGCGCGGTGGGCTGTGGTGTGGCGACGGCGATCTCGATGTGGGTGATGTTCTTCGTAATGTTTCTACACGTGCGAATGCATCGCGCGTATCGGGCTTTCAACTTTTTCGCGCGCATCGATCCACCGAATTGGCCGGTGCTGGGTGAGTTGACGCGGGTCGGTGCACCCATTGCCGGCAGCATTCTGGCCGAAGGTGGTTTGTTCGTTGCTGCGGCGTTGATGATGGGTGGCATGGGCGCGGTCACTGCAGCGGGACATCAGATCGCGCTGAACTACGCGGCTTTCATGTTCATGGTGCCGCTGGCGATCAGTTCCGCAACCACCATTCATGTGGGCCACACGCTCGGGCGTGGCGATCTGTTGGGCGCACGCAATGCTGGCTGGATTGGTGTCGCGATGTGCGCCGTCGTGATGACGATCTCGGCCATCGTGATCTTGTTCTTCAATGATCAGATCGCCGCGTTGTATACGCGAGATGTGCCGGTGCGCGAATTGGCAGCGACGTTGCTGCTCATGGCCGCGTTGTTTCAATTCTCCGATGGTGTGCAGGTGGGCGCGGCCGGCGCGTTACGCGGCTTCAAGGACACCACCATCCCGATGCTGATGTGCATCTTTTCTTATTGGGTGGTTGGCTTCGCCTTCGCCTATTACTTCGGCGTTTACCGCGACGAAGGGCCGGTGCTGGTGTGGATTGGGCTGAACATCGGCCTCACCATCAGCGCCGTCTTGCTGGTCGGACGCTATCGGCGAGAGACCAAGCTGCGGCTGGCAGCGGCGCGTTAGTTGCCCGAGTTGTAGGTGCCACGCTGCGGATCGTTGTAGCCGTAGCCCAACGTTTCCACATCGTCGACCAGGCCGTCGACGAAACGCACCCGGCGCATCAACTTGTTGGGGCCGAAGTTATAAGTCCAGGTTTCCACCGGGATCTCCACCAGGCCTTCGCCGAAATAAACAATCCGGCCGCCGACGGTGTAGGAAGGGCGACGCAGAATCGTTCGGGTCTGAACGTCTGCCGGTTCGCCACAGAATGCGCGTACTTCCGCACGTGCATTGCCATCGCGAATCACGCGTCCGCCGCAGCGCATGCTGTCGGCGTGCGCCGGCAAGGCCAGGGCCGCACCTAGAGTCAAGCCGATGAGTAGGGAAGTGCGCATGGCGATCACTATGCCTCGCGACGCCTGAATTTTCCAATGACTAAGCTGACGCCGGCAGCCGGCCTTCGATACAGTTTCGATACAGCTGGGCGAAATCCGACACTGACACCGGGATGGGATTGCCGCCGGTGGAAGGATCGTCGAACGCCTGCTGAGCGAAGGCTTGGGCGTGCTCAGGTTTAACGCCCAACTCGCTCAATGTATCCGGCACGCCGATATCTTTTCGCAACGCCACGATCCAATCCAGCACGCCGCTGAACGAATGTTGCCGCAGGTTCAGGTAAGCGGCCAGGCGCTGCATTTTTTCGCTGAGCGCCGGGCGATTCCACGACAAAACATAAGGCATCACCACCGCGTTGGTCAGGCCATGATGGGTGTTCAGGTTGGCCGAGCAGGGATGGCTCAGGCTATGCATCGCGCCCAAACCTTTTTGAAACGCCGTCGCACCCATCAGTGACGCTGCCATCATTTGCGAGCGTGCTTCGATGTCGCTGCCGTCTTTCACCGCGGTGGCCAACCAATCGTGAACCAAGCGCATACCTTCCAGTGCGATGCCTTCCGCCAACGGATGATAGGAAGGCGAACAATAGGCTTCGAGATTGTGAGACAGCGCGTCCATGCCGACCGCTGCAGTCACCGGCGCCGGCAAGCCCAAGGTCAATTCCGGATCGGCAATCACGATGGCCGGCAACATCTTGGGATGAAAAATGATTTTCTTGATGTGATCGCGCACGTCGGTAATCACCGAGGCGCGTCCGACTTCCGAGCCGGTGCCGGAAGTGGTTGGCACGGCCACCGTCGGTGCCATGCCGGACACGTTCACTCGCGTGTACCAATCCTCGCGATCCTCGAAATCCCAGATCGGGCGCGTTTGTCCCACCATCAAGGCCACGGCCTTGCCGGTGTCCAGCGCGCTGCCGCCACCGAAAGCGATCACGCCATCGTGCGCACCGCGGCGGTAGGCATTGACGCCATTCGTCACATTCGACTCCACCGGATTCGCTTGCACGTCGCTGAACACTTCGCACGCCAGTCCGGCCGCTTGGCAGATGCCGGCGGCGGTGGCGATCATGGGTAACTTGGCGAGCGCGGCATCGGTCACCAGTAGCGGACGTTTCATGCCCAGCGACTTGCAGGCGTCGGCCAGCTCGGCAATGCGGCCGGGGCCGAAACGTACCGCGGTGGGATAATTCCAATTGCCCCGTAACGTAGCCATGAGGGTTTCCTTGGAGCGAACCGGTTTGATGACGAACTCTCTCATGTCTCTGGGGAGGACCTTCAGGTGCGCGTGCGAAGATGAAACGATTTGGGGCGAGTCAAATGCTCGTAACCCACCACTGACAACGTACAACCGCGGCCGGAGTTCTTCACGCCCACCCACGCCAGCGCCGGATCGAGATAGTCGCAACGATTCATGAACCAGGTGCCGGTGTCGATGCGATCGCCGATGGCCAGCGCGGCGTCTTCATCGCGGGTCCAGATTGCCGCGGTCAGACCGAACACTGTGTCGTTCATCAGCGCGATCGCCTGTTCGTCCGAGGTCACTTTCATCAGACCGGCCACCGGGCCGAAAATTTCCTCGCGCATCACGTTCATCGAATGATCGACGTTCAATAACACCTGGGGTGCCAGATACGGCGTGCCGGGTTTGCTGACAGCAAAAGTCGACTCGTCGATGACGGGCTTCGCGCCGGCGCGAATCGACGCGTCTATCTGCTGTCGAATCGTGTCGGCCGCCGAGGTGCGAATGACTGGGCCGAGCGTGGTGTTCTGTTCGAGCGGATTGCCGAGCACGTACTTGCGCGTCAGATCGATGAAACCTTCGACGAAGGTGTCGTAGACGTGGTCGTGCACGTAGATTCGTTGTAGCCCGCAGCACGACTGACCGCTGTTGAAGTAGGCGCCGTCGACTACGTTCTCGATGGCGTGTGCGACATCAGCGTCGTGTCTCACATAGACCGGGTCGCAACCGCCGAGCTCCAAGCCGACGCCGATGAAACGTTCCGAGGCAGCGCGTTGTACGGCGTGTCCGCCGGCGACGGAGCCGGTGAAGGCAACGAAGTCGATGCGAGGGTCGCGAATGAGTTTGTCAGTGTCCGCGTGCGTGAGATGCAGCACTTGAAAGACGCCGTCCGGCAGGCCGGCCTCGGCCAAGCAGCTGGCAAAGCGCTCGGCACACAATGGCGTCTGCGCCGAATGTTTCAAAATCACCACGTTGCCGGCCATCAGCGCGGGAATGACGCTGTTGACGGCGATCAGGTAAGGATAATTCCAGGCTGCAATGGTGAGTACGACACCGAGCGGCTCGCGTCGTAAGAAGCGAGTGAAATTTTCCTTGGGGCCGGCGTCGATGTCTGCGAGCGCTTGGGGCGCGATGGCGATCATGTGCCGCGCGCGTTCGAGGGTGCCGTTCACTTCGCCAGGCGTGTAGCGGATGGGACGACCCATTTGCCAGGTCAACTCGGTGGCGATCTCAGCGCGTCGGCTTTCGAACAGATCGCAAAATCGGTTGAGAATTTTCGCGCGGTCCGCCACCGAAGTGCTGCGCCAAGCGCGCTGTGCGGCGCGGGCCCGATCGAGCGTGTCGTCAATGACTGCCGGCGTGGCCAGCTCGATCTCGAAATAAACACTGCCGTCGATGGGGCTGAGCGTCTTCTGCATGGGCTGACCCGAAGAAGGAACGTGAATCAGATGATTTCAAAATAGCGCGCCAGCTCCCAATCCGTAATGTGCTTACGGAACTCGCGCTCTTCCCATTCGCGCGTGGCGGCGTAGTGATCGACGAACGCGTCGCCGAAGTATTCGCGAGCCATGCGCGACTGTTTCAGGCGCTGGGCCGCATCCCACAGCGTCCGTGGCAATGCCAGGCGCTCGGGAAATTTATGATCGTAGGCATTGCCTTCGACCAACGGCTCGGGCTCGATGCGATGCTCGACACCCCACAAGCCGGAACCCAACGCCGCCGCAAGAATGATGTAGGGATTGGCGTCGGCGGCAGCGACGCGATACTCGACGCGTTGTGACTTCGCACTGCCGGGAATGACGCGCAAAGCGCAGGTCCGATTCTCGACGCCGACGGTCGAGTCGGTCGGTGCCCAGAAGCCGGGAATTAAGCGCGTGTAGGAATTGACCGTGGGTGCCACCATGGCGAGTAACTCGGGCATGAGTTGCTGTTGGCCGCCGATGAAGTGCCGCATGGTTTCACTCATGTGGTGAGGCTGGCCTTGGTCGTAGAACACCGCCTTGCCGTGCGCGTCCTTGAGCGACAAATGGATGTGACCGCTCTGGCCCGGCCAGTCGCGCGACCACTTGGCCATGAAGGTCGCCATCATGTTGTTGCGTTGGGCGAGCACTTTGATGAAGGTCTTGAACAACGCCGCCTTGTCGGCTGACGCGAGCGCGCTATCGAACGCGATGGCGGCTTCGATCACGCCCGGCCCGGTTTCCTCGTGCAGGCCTTCGATGCCGAAGTCCATGGCGTCGCAGGTGGTCAGCATGTGACGATAAAATTCCGACGCCGTGGAATTACGAATCACCGAGTAGCCGAACCAGCCCGGCGCCATGGGCTTCAAGTCGCGATAATGTTTGGCGCGGATCGATTCGGGCGTCTCGTCGAAGAAAAACACTTCGTACTCGAAGCCGGCGTACGCCTGAAAGCCGAGCTGATTCGCCTTGTCGAGCACTCGTCGTAACAGTCCGCGCGGGCAGACCTGTTCGCCCGCGCCGGTGAACTCACTCAAGAAAAAAAGATTGTTGTCCTCGAACGGCAGCGGACGACAAGTCTCCGGCAGGATGCGTACCGGAGCGTCGGGATAGCCGGTGTGCCAGCCGGTGAATTTTACGTTGTCGTAGAGCTGGTCCTGGCAGTCCCAGCCCAGCACCACATCGCAGAAGCCGTAGCCGCTTTCCAAGGCCGAGATGAACTTGGCGCGCGACATATATTTGCCGCGCATGATGCCGTCGGTATCGAACACGCCGACTTTGACGTGCGACAACCCGCGCTGCTCGACGATGGCTTTGGCGTCGGCAGCGCTCTTGACCAGGCGAGGTTCCATCATGATGCGCTATCAACCTTGGTAGTGCCGTAACCCTCGCGCTCGGGATGACCGTGGTGGCCGCCAGTCATTGCAAACTCTTCCTCCGGCGACAACACCAGCTTGTGGCGTCCCACCAGCGCGAAGTACACGACACCGGCGACATACCACGCCAAAGCTGCATACACACCGGCGCGATACACCGGATCCTGCAACTGGTAGTAGAGCGTGACTAGTGCGATGACTACAGTGGCGGCCGCGCCGGGAATGCCGAGCGGGCTGCGATAAGGCCGTTCGATGTGCGGCATGTTCTTGCGTAACAGGATGAACGACACCCCTTGGAACGCGTACGAAATCATGGCGCCGAACACCGCCATGTTGAGCAGCGTCGCACCGATCACCGAACCGCCTTTCTCGGCACCGAGCGAGACCCACACGGCAAGAATTACCGCGAGGCCCATGGCTGCGCCGGTAAACAACGCGATGTGCGGTGTCTTGCGAGAGCCGTGCGTGATCGACATCACCGCTGGATAGTAGCCGGCGCGTGACAGCGAATAGATCTGGCGACCGAACGCAAAGATGATGGTGTGAAAGCTGGCGATCAGGCCGATGACCGCGAGCAACGCCAGCAACTTGGCGATGTCGCCGGCAAAGATGACTCGGAAGCCATCGAGCAACGGTTCCGCTGACGTGGCCAACGAGTACGAGCCGTGCAGCTTGCCTTCCTCGGGCGAGCCGATCGAAGCGTTGAGCAGCATGATCATCAACGCCGACAACATCAGCGTGAACATGCCAAAGATCAATCCTTTCGGCATGTCTTGTTTGGGATCCACCGACTCCTCGGCCGCCAGCGGCAACTCTTCGATGGCCAGGAACAACCACACTGCGAAGGGCAACGCTGCCAGCACGCCGTGGAAGCCGAAGGGCAGGAAGTCGCCGCCACCTTGCGGCAGTTCCACCAGCTTGCCGTCCGGGTCGACCGCTATGTTCAATGCCCAGCGCGAAAAGTCCGCGTGCGGAATGGCGCTGATCCAGAACACCACCAGCACCGCCAGCGCCAACACTGTGACCACTACGGAAATCTTGAACGAAAGCTCCACTCCCACGTAGTTCAGTAGCACGAACACCAGATAACAGCCGATCCACCACAAGGGTTGATAGGCGGCTGGCGTTTCGAAGATGCCGGTGAGATAGGAGCCGATGAAAAACACGATCACCGCCGGCGTCATGATGTATTCGATACTTTCCGCCAGACCGGTGATGAAGCCGCCCCACGGGCCCATGGCGCTGCGGGCGAACGAATACGCACCGCCGGTGTGGGGCAGGGCCGGCGACATTTCGGCCAGACTGAAAATCAGGCCCAGATACATGATGGCGATGATGATGGCGGCGATGAACAGGCCACCCCAGCCGCCGGCGCCGATGCCGAAGTTCCAGCCGGAGAAATGCCCCGAGATGACCGCGCCTACGCCCAAGGCCCACAGTGACCAGACGCGTGCGTGGCGTTTCAGCCCGCGCTTTTCGAAGTAATCCTTACCGGCGTTTTGATAGGTGACGCCGCCAACCGTTTTCTTGTCTGTCATGCGATTCTCCTTGCAGCTGCGAATGCCGGCCGGCACAGCGACCCACATTCCGTGTAACTGTTGTTATCGAGGATGAATGCGACGAATCGACTATACGCCGACCACGAATGAATGGTGCAAGCTCGCGGTCGGCGCGGAAGTGACAAGCAAGAGTAGGGCCAGACGGCCCGGGCGCGGGTCGGTGATTATTAGAAGTTTAGGAAGCGAGCTCGACAGGCGGGCGTGCAGCGTCAGCCGGCGCGGGGCTCGATGCCGAATTGGCACCGGCCGTAGCGATGCGGTTGCGACCCAGGCATTTGGCTCTATAGAGCGCCTGATCGGCCGCTCGTAACAATGCATCCGGCGTGGCTGCGGCGATCTCGGCCGAGCGGGGATCCAGAGTTGCGACGCCGCCGCTGATGGTGATGCGTTCGTTACTGCTGCCGGCTTCATTGGTAATGGCCATCCGCCAGATGCGCCGGCGCAGGCGTTCGGCATACAGGCCGGCTCGATGCGCATCCACGCCGGGCAGGACGACCGCAAACTCTTCGCCGCCGTAGCGGGCGATCAGGTCGCCACCCCGACGAAAGCTTTCATCCAAGGTCTGCGCAACCTTGCGCAGAACGTCGTCGCCATGGGTGTGGCCATAGCGGTCGTTGAACTGCTTGAAGCCATCGAGATCTAGGAAGATCAAGGACAGCGGCAGCTGTTCGCGGCGCGCCCGGCGTACTTCCCGCTCCAGCACGCGATCGAATTGGCGCCGGTTGGCGATGCCGGTCAAAGCGTCGACCGCGACCAGGCGTTTGAGCCGTTGATTACTGGTTTCCAGCGCCAGACGCAGGCGGCTGAGCTGTTCGTTGCGCGCTTCCAGTGCACGGCGCGCGGCCAATTCGGTCTCCAGTTCGCGGGTCCGCCGGGCCAGGCGGTTATGCAGCACCAGCATTCGGACCAGGGCGGCAATAGCGGTGAGTGCCAGGGCTGTGACCACTCCGATCGACAGATGCGAGGTTAGCAAGTCGAGGTCGAAGGCGGTCGGTGGCTGCACGGCGCTCCTGGTGGGGGGTGGGTCTGGGTATCAGGCGTGACTGTGCCAGGGGCTATCATTCACTTGTGTCGTTCTGGGGGACCGCTTGACGCCTCGCGGGCGGGCCGGGAAACTTGCCGGCCATTTCCAGTTCTGATCTGACATGAGCAGCTCCGGCATCGATCGCGCCTTCGAGCGTCGCCTAGCGACGCTGATCAATACCCGTGAGCCGCGCGTCCTGCAGAATGGCCTGAAGGGCGTGGAAAAGGAGTCGTTGCGCGTCTCGCTGGACGGCCGCATCGAGCACAGTTCGCATCCGCTCGCACTGGGCTCGGCACTCTCTCACGAACACATTACCACCGATTATTCCGAAGCGTTGATCGAGTTGGTGACGCCGGCGTTTCGCGAGTCCTGGCAACTGCTGCAGTATCTGTGCGACCTGCATCAGTTCGTCTATCGGCACCTGCAAGAGCAGCTGCTGTGGGCCACCAGCATGCCGTGCATGCTCACCGGCGATGCAGAGATTCCGATCGCGCGCTTCGGCCGCTCCAATATCGGGCAGCTCAAAGAGGTGTACCGGCTGGGCTTGGGCAATCGTTACGGCCGGATGATGCAGGCCATTTCCGGCGTGCATTTCAACTATTCCTTCCCGCAACACTTCTGGCCGGTGTTGGCCGAGGCGTTGCAGGAGCATCAGGCCGAGCAGAGTTTCATCTCCGAACAGTATTTCGCGTTACTGCGTAACTACCGGCGCCATGGTTGGCTGATCCTGTATCTGTTCGGGAATTCGCCGGCGCTGTGCAGCTCGTTCGTGCAAGGGCGCGATCATCAGCTCGAAACGTTGGCGCCCGGCACGCTTTATGCCCCGCACGCCACGTCATTGCGCATGAGCGATCTGGGCTATCGCAACAAGAACCAGGCCGGCGTGCAGATTTCGGTCAACAGTCTGGATGAATATATGCGCGACCTGACGGCTGCCGTCAGCACGCCCCATCCCGATTATCAAAAGATGGGTGTCAAAGTCGACGGCGAATATAAGCAGCTCAACACCAATCTGTTACAGATCGAGAACGAGTATTACAGCTACATCCGTCCCAAACGCGTGGCGCGCTCCGGCGAGCATCCGTCGCAAGCGTTGCGTCGTGGCGGCGTCGAATATGTCGAATTTCGCGCCTTGGACGTGAGCGCCTTCGATCCGGTGGGTGTCAATCAAAACAAGTTGCGCTTTCTGGAAGCATTCGCGGCGTTGTGTGTGCTGAAGCAGAGCGAGCCGATCGACGCCAACGAACAAGTGCACCTCGATGCCAATCACGCCATCGTGGCGCGGCGTGGCCGCGAGCCTGGATTGAAACTAAACCGCAATGGAAAGCCGGTAGAGTTGCGGACCTGGGCGCTGGAGCTGGTCGACTCGATGCGCGGCATTTGCGAACTGCTGGATCAAGGCGACGAGCGCCGGCCGTATACGGCCGCGTTGGATTTGCAACAGACCAAGATCGACGATCCGGATCGCACCCCGTCGGCGCGCAGCCTGCAAGAGCTGCGAACCACGGGTGAAAGCTTCGCGCAGTTCGCGCTGCGGATGTCTCGAGTCCACAAAGCTTACTTTTTGGACTTGTATCCGCCCAACGAACAGCGCTTGGCGGAATTCAGCGCCGAAGCCGAAGAGTCGTTGCAGCGACAGGCTGCCGTAGAAGCGGCCGACGACATGACTTTCGACCAGTTCCTGGTCAAATATTTCGCACGGTAAAGTCCGCGCCGCGGACTCGGTCGTTCGAGAAGCAAGCGAACGAATCGCGAATCGCGAATCCGGATATCGCAGCGCCGCGATTTAGCGGGTGAAGTTTATTTTTCGCGCTGACTGGTGGAAGGCAGTAACGAGGGTTACTCTCGCAAACCTGGCTAGCAGGTTGGTTCGCTTGTACATAATCAAGCGAATTCAAACGTGCACCCACGTCTGTCGAGTGTTTCGCGCACGGAAGTCGTCACGAAGACGCCTCAAGGTTCTGAAACTGAGAACTGCGCACGCTTTCACAGTCAGGTGAGAAATAACATGGGCACGTTTTTTTCATCCGAACTTGCGTGAGAGCGCTCCGCCGACCGACTTTTTATGAGCACACAAATCGAAACGGTTGTCACACCGATGAGCAGCTCAGCGGCGGCCAATGCCGATAAGCTCGGAGAGGCGATTGCCTTGGCGGTGCCGGAGCTCGGCATCGACACGGTGGTGCAGCCAACGCTCGAATCCACCGGGGGCTGGGATGCCTACGAAGTATGGCGACGCTTGATCAAAGACGCGCGCGATCGTCGCAAGCATCAGGATTCGAACTAATCCCCGGGCCAGCGACAGAAAAAGTTCCTGCGGCCGGCGCTACCGCTGCGGCGCCTCGTTCTGCATACGCACTCCAGCTCCAGCGCGGCTTTCCGCGCCTCAAATTCGACGATGCCGAGCTGGAGCGAAAATTCCGACGCTCCCACCTGGCCAACAATCGCACCCAGATCAGCCGCAATCTGTTACTGGGCATCGGTTTCGTCATTGGTTTCTCCGCGCTGACTCATTGGGTGCTACCGGCGCCGGTGAACCGGCCGTTGGATTTGATTCGAGTCAGCGTGCTCGGGCCGATCTTTTTGTTCGCGTTGCTTCTGGTGCACACGCGGCTGTATCAGCGTTGGTATCCCATCGTATGTCCGTACGGCGCCACCTTGTTTGGTATCGGCGTGGTGGTGCTGGCGGTGATCGCGGCCTCGCAAGGCGTGAGTCTGATCGCCTCGGTAGTGTTGGCGGTCATTTATAACTATCTGATGCTGGGTCTGGCGTTCCGGCCGGCGCTAGTTGCTTCGCTACTGGTGCTGCTTTCTTATCCCATCATCGCCACGCTGGCCGGTATTCCCGGGTCACAGCGCCTGGTCGATGTAGGTGTATTGCTGTTTACCAACGTCATCGGCGCCATCGTTTGTTATTCGTTGGAACGGGCCAATCGCACCAACTTCCTGGAATCCCAGTTGTTGATGGAAACGGCGCGCCGTGATGGATTGACCGGCA
>NZ_JAEUPY010000387.1 GCF_016790065.1 Steroidobacter sp. | reverse complement strand
GCATGGCCACCCGACTCGTCGTGGTTTCTTCGGCTGGTTCAATCGCACCTTCGATCGTGCGGTTGAGCGCTACGAACATGGCGTGGTGAAAGTATTGAAGCGGCCGCTGCAAGGCATGCTGGCGTTCGGCGCCATCGTCCTGGTCATGGGCCTGTTGTTGTTACGCCTGCCCACCGGCTTCTTGCCCACCGAAGACCAGGGCCAGGTGATGGTGCAATTCACATTGCCGCCGGGTGCCTCGGTGACGCGCACGCTGGAAGTTGCCAAGACCATCGAGAAGCATTTTCTGGAGAACGAAAAGAACAACGTGCGCACCATGTTCACGATCTCCGGCTTCAACTTCAGCGGTAGTGGCCAGAACGCCGGCATGGCATTCGTGAACTTGAAAGATTGGAAGGAGCGCTCGGGCGTAGAAAACCGCGCCGACACCATCGCCCAACGCGCCACCGCGGCGTTATCGTCGATTCGCGATGCGCAGGTGTTCTCCCTCAATCCGCCGTCCATCTCCGGCCTCGGTCAGTCGGGCGGTTTCGAATTTCAATTGCAGGCGAATGCCGGCGTCGATCGCGAGACGCTGCGACAAATGCGCGAACAGTTGCTTGCCAGCGCGCGTACCGACGCAACGTTGACTGCCGTGCGACTGGGCAGCTTGGCTGACACGCCACAGCTGCATGTTGATATCGATCAGGCCAAGGCCAGCTCCCTGGGCTTGTCGTTATCCGACATCAACACTTCACTGAGCGCCGCCTGGGCCGGCGTCTATGTGAATGACTTCATCGATCGTGCTCGCGTCAAGCGCGTGTACATGCAAGCCGATGCGCCGTTCCGTTCGGCCCCGGAAGATCTGGCTGATTGGTACGTGCGCAGCGAGGGCGGCACGATGACACCCTTCTCCGCTTTCGCCAGCACCAACTGGACGTATGGTCCCGAAAGCTTGAGCCGCTACAACGGCCTCGCGTCGTATTCCATTCAAGGCTCGGCAGCCCCGGGCGTGAGTTCGGGCACGGCCATGGACAAGATGGAAGAACTGGTCGGCAAGCTGCCGGCCGGCGCCGGCTTCGACTGGAGCGGCCTGTCGTATCAAGAGCGTTTGGCCGGCGGTCAAAAGAGCTTGCTGTACGGCATTTCCATTCTGGTGGTGTTCTTGTGTCTGGCCGCGTTGTACGAGAGCTGGTCAGTGCCCTTGTCGGTGATGCTCGTGATCCCGCTCGGTGTGGTCGGCGCCGTGTTGGGCGCGAGCCTGCGAGGACTGGAAAACGATGTGTACTTCCAAGTCGCGCTACTGACTACCATCGGCTTGGCGGCGAAGAATGCGATTCTGATCGTCGAGTTCGCCGAAGCCGCGTACTTGCGCGGAGCCACGCTGATGGATGCGACTCTCGAAGCAGCACGCTTGCGTCTGCGTCCCATCATCATGACCTCGCTGGCCTTCATCGCTGGCGTGATGCCACTCGCAGTGTCCACCGGCGCCGGCGCTAATAGCCGTATCTCCATCGGCACCGGCGTGGTCGGCGGCACGTTGACCGCCACCGTGCTGGCCATCTTCTTGGTTCCTTTGTTCTTCGTTCTGGTGCGCAAGCTGTTCAAGGATCGCCCCGAGCCCGAGCCGACACCGGCCGTGCCGAATGACAACGCTCCGAACGAAGGAGCTCAACATGCGTAAGCCAACTTTCACTCTAACGCTCGCAGCGACGGTGTCGCTGCTCCTTGCCGGCTGTACGTTGGCGCCTCGCTACGACCGCCCCGCTGCTCCGGTCGCTGACACGTGGCCGACCGGCCCGGCTTACGAAACTGCTCAGGCGGCTGATAAGACTGCCGCCGATTTACCGTGGCGTGAGTTTGTCGTCGATGAGAACTTGGAAAAAGTCATTGAGCTGGCGCTGACCAACAATCGCGACTTGCGTAGCGCACTGGCGAGCATTCAGTCCGCGCGGGCTCAGTATCGAATTCAGCGGGCCGATTTGATGCCGAAGATCAACGGCGATGTCAGTGCGACTCGCGCCAAGAGTTTCAGTAGCGTTAGCGGCACGACTTCAGAAAGCGAGTACTACACCGCGAGTGTGGGCTTGAGCGCCTTCGAGATCGACTTGTTCGGTCGCGTACGCAGCCTGTCCAATGCCGCGTTGGAATCATACTTCGCCACCTCCGAAGCGGGTCGCGCCACACGCATTAGTTTGATCGCTGAAACCGCAAGCGCGTATCTCACGTTGGCGGCTGACAACAGTCAGCTGGAACTGGCGCGCAGGACGGTTGAGAGCGCGCAGCGCTCCATGAACGTCACTCGCAAGCGTTTGGAAGCCGGCGTGTCTTCGCGCTTGGATGTGCGACAGGCTGAAACCATTTATCAGCAAGCCCGTGCCGATTTGGCTAGCACCACCGCTTTGATCGCTCAGGATAGAAACGCGCTGGAACTGCTGACTGGCAGTCGCGTGCCTGATGAGTTGTTGCCCAAGGAACTGCCTGACGATCATCACTGGCTCGCCGATGTGCCGGCCGGCTTGTCGTCCTCGGTGTTGCTGACTCGTCCGGATGTGTTACAGGCTGAGCATCAGCTCAAATCTGCCAATGCCAATATCGGCGCGGCCCGTGCTGCTTTCTTCCCGACGCTGTCGCTGACGGCTAGCACGGGATTAGCCAGCACTGAGCTGTCGGATCTGTTCAACAACGGCGCGTCGGTTTGGTCGGTGGGACCGAGCCTGACTTTGCCCATCTTCAATGGCGGCGCCAATGTCGCCAACCTGAGCTACGCCAAGGCACAGCGTGACCTCTATGTCTCGCAATACGAGCTGGCGATTCAAACCGCGTTCAAAGAAGTGGCCGACGCCCTCGCCGTTCGCGGCACGATCCAAGAACAGCTCGATGCCCAACGCGCCTTGGTCGAAGCTGCGGCGGATAGTTATCAGCTCGCTGAGGCTCGCTATTCCAAGGGCGTCGACACGTTCTTGAATGCGCTCGACGCTCAACGCACGCTCTACAGCGCTGAGAAGTCGCTGGTGTCGGCTCGCCTGACTGCTAGCGACAATGTCGTGACGTTGTATCGCGTGCTCGGCGGCGGGCTTGCTGGCGAGGAATAGGACTTTCCAGAAGTTTTGCATGGAATGAGCGGGACGGTCGCCACCGCGGCGTCCACGGGTGAAGTCGCGGGCACGCGGCACTGAACGGTGGCGGAGAGAGAGCCGAAAGAAGTCTTCGCTGCCGCCAGCTCAACGAAGCGCCCGCAGTAGACCGGCCAAAGGGAAATGTCCTCTCGCCGCCCAGAGTAAAGGCATCGGCAGCCGCATCTGCTGCCACGAACGTTTCGGCGGTGGCTGTCGGGGGGAAGTGTCCTCTCGGCAGTTGGAAATACAGGGACGTGTTTTCCTACAGGCTCAACAGGGACGTGCGCGGAGCGGCGCAATGCGCTGCGACCGTGCCGGTGCCGAGAGGACACTTCCCCCTGACAGCCGCCGCCAGCTACCCAGCTTGACGGCATCTTCAGCCACCTGACCCAACGGCATCTTGAGCCGCCGCGAGCCACCGCAACTCTTAGCCGCCGCCGTCCGCCCCACCCATAGCCAACAACAACTGCGCCGTATCCGCGAAGCGCTGCGACTGAGCCTCTAACAGACCAAGCCGAGCTTGCAAACTCTGCCGCTCAGCATCGAGCACCGACAACACACCAACGTTGCCAGCGCTATAACTGGCACGCGCCAACTCAACACTAGCCTTCGCCGTATCCGCAGCAACGGTCTGCGCATCCAACAGGTCCTGGTCATGCTTAGCAGCCTGAAGCAAATTGGCAATCTGCCCGAACGACTCCAGCACCGTCTGCTGATAGTTCGCAGCACTCACATGCACAGCCTCCAACGCAGCTCTACGCTCAGCTCTCAAAGTGCCGCCGTCGAACAACGGCGCAGTAATCCCGTTGATCAAACTCCACGCCAAACTCGACGAATCGAACAGCCGCCCAGTGGTCACCGCTTCCTGACTCCCCGTCGCTGACAGAGTAATCCGTGGATACAAGTTCGCCGTCGCGACACCAACGGCAGCCGTCGCCGCATGCAACTGAGCTTCAGCCGACAAAATATCCGGCCGCCGACGCACCAACTCAGACGGCACCGTCACCGGCACCTGCTGCGGCAAACGCAACTGATCCGACGTCACGAAGTCCGCATCAGCATCAACCCATTCCGACGGCGCCTTCCCTAGCAACACAGCCAACGCATGACGTGCCGTATCGAGCTGCTGACGCAACGGTGGCAACAACGTCGCATCCTGAGCCAACTGCGTACGCGCACTCAGCTCATCCACTTTGGTGACGGTGCCAGCCTGCAAGGCGCGTGTAACCAAATCCAGATTCTTCTGGTCTTCGGCCAACAGCTCTTCGACCGCCTGAATCTCCGCCTTGGTAAAGACGATGGTGAAATACTGAAGCGCCACATTGC
>NZ_JAEUPY010000376.1 GCF_016790065.1 Steroidobacter sp. | reverse complement strand
GCGACGTCGTGCCCAATCGTCTGCTTCACACATTTCTCCATAATTCCACTGCGCCATGCTCCGATCGTTAGACAAAGCCCTCTCGAAAAGCGCCATCGAAGAGATCAAAGAGCGCTTCATAGAACAAGCAGAGGCCGATCGCGGTGACTCCGCATGGGAAGTCCTTCGGCCGCTATTGAGTGCGCAGTCTCAACAGAAAGAGATTGCGTTCGTGCTCGTCGAGTTTGTTGGGCGCGGTTACCTTTCGAGGGAGCGATCTCTGGAAGTGCTGGAAACAGTTCACGCGGCGCATGCTGCGGACGAGCGACTGCTGGGTCTAGTGGGAGAATCGTTGGATCAGGCGTGCGACGTCGACATGCTCAATGCACCGCCGCCGGAGAGCGAGCTGTTCGCAACGGTGGTTGACAACCTGGCCGTTTTGGCGGAGAGCGCGAACGGAGCCGATCACGAGCGGGTATTACTCAGCGGACTGGCGACAGCGGCAAGGATGATGGCGCGTCAAAGAGATGAGTTGGCTGAGAGTGCTTGTCGGCGGCTATTGGAGTTAGAGCCTGACATTAGCTATAGGCACTACAACCTCGGACTGCTCATGAAAACGCGCGGTCGATTCCATGAAGGCATGGCCGCAAATCAGCGTGCGGCGACCCTCACTAGCGAGCCTTCCGAGGCCACTGAATGGAATCTCGGAATCTGCGCGACGGGTGCACGAGACGGCGCGACTGCCTTGGCAGTGTGGATGCGAATGAAGCAAAAGATCGAGATGGGCCGGTTCGGACTGCCGGAAGGGCGCTACCCGACCTGCAAGGTGAGGCTCGCTGAGCGGCCGCTCGCCGAGAGGACTAAGGATCTTGATGATCCGGGGCTGGAGGAAACGATCTGGATCGAACGGCTGAGTCCCTGTCACGGAATCATACGAAGCGTGCTGTACCAGCGGCTGGGAATTGACTACGGCGACGTCGTTCTCATCGATGGTGCTCCCATCACATATCACAAGTACGGCGAACGAGAGGTTCCGGTATTTCCTCATCTCGCCACTCTGGTAAGAAGCAACTATCTGTTGTTCGATTTTGCCGGAACGCAGGATGACGAGGGTCGGATCCATGGTGCGAGTGAAGACCTGGATCAAGACAGCGTGATTTACTCTCACTCGGAAACTTTCACTGTCCTCTGCGCAGGTTGTTGGCGCGATCAGGGCATTGATCATGAACACACCAAAAACGAGCGGAAGCACGTCGTGCGCGGAAGAATCGCTGCACCACCGGGCATCGCGCCGAGCGAGCTTCTTCGCCAGCTGGATGCCGCGATGCTAAAACGCTCACCTTGTCGGATCTATGCCCCGGACCTCTGCGCAGCGGCGGGACTAGCAGATCGTGCCGCGATAGAGCGGCGCCGTTTCGATATGTTGCAACGGACTTGAAAGTTGGGGGCGATTGAACTCCACGCCAGGTCTTCGGCGGAGAGCCCTACAATTCCTGTGCGTTAGACCCAGTGTATCGGTAGGATCCGTCATCGATCGACTTCGCTTGCGAACGCGGTTTGTGTGGGAGGTAGCAATGTCCACCGATCACCCGCCTGGCTTCCTCGACAAGGAACGCACGATTGCGTCCCGGACGTTCAACCGTTGGCTAGTGCCTCCTGCGGCGCTGGCAATACATCTGTCGATCGGCATGGCCTACGGTTTCAGCGTGTTCTGGCTGCCGCTGTCGCGTGCGGTTGGGGTGCATGAACCTGTTGGCTGCGACGGCGTCGGCTTCATCGCACGCGTGTTCTCGACGCGCTGTGACTGGCCAGTTTCGATGCTCGGCTGGACGTACACCTTGTTCTTCGTCTTTCTCGGGTCGGCTGCCGCGCTATTCGGTCACTGGCTGGAGCGTGAAGGTCCGCGCAAGGCGGGATTCGTTGCGACGTTGTGCTGGTGTGGCGGCCTGTTCATTTCAGCGCTGGGTGTCTACACCCATCAGATCTGGCTGATGTGGCTGGGGTCGGGGGTGATCGGCGGTATCGGCCTGGGCCTCGGCTATATCTCGCCGGTCTCCACGTTGATCAAGTGGTTCCCCGATCATCGTGGCGTCGCCACGGGGCTGGCGATCATGGGCTTCGGCGGCGGGGCGATGATTGGCGCGCCGCTCGCCGACAGATTGATGAACACGTTCGCGACCGACAGTTCAGTAGGCGTCTGGCAAACCTTCGTCACACTGGGCGTCATTTATTTCATTTCGATGATGTTGGGGGCCTTCGGATACCGCTTGCCGCCGCCGGGGTGGCAGCCGCCGTCGGGCGCGGTGAAGAAAGAGAAACCACTCGTTACATCGGCGCATGTGCACGTGAACGTAGCTGTGCGCACGCCGCAGTTCTGGCTGTTGTGGGGTGTTCTGTGTCTCAACGTAAGCGCTGGCATCGGCGTCATCGGTATGGCCTCGCCGATGCTGCAGGAGGTCTTCGGCGGTCAGTTGATGGGCAGCCCAGCGAGGCTGGCGGATCTCACGGAAGGCGAGCGCGCGCAAGTGGCGACCATCGCCGCTGCGTTTGCCGGGTTGCTGTCGCTGTTTAACATCGCTGGACGCATTGGCTGGGCATCGGCCTCGGACATCGTCGGACGCAAACTGACGTACACCATTTTCTTTCTGCTGGGCTGTGCGCTGTATGTCTCGGCCCCCATCGCTGGTGAAGCCGGACGAATCGGCTTTTTCGTAGTAATTTTCTGCGTGATTCTCACCATGTACGGCGGCGGATTTGCGACCGTTCCTGCTTACCTTGCTGATCTCTTCGGTACGCAGCATGTCGGCGCGATTCACGGGCGGCTGCTGACTGCATGGTCCGTCGCCGGCATTCTCGGTCCAGTCGCCGTCAACTACATCCGCGAGTTCCAGCTTGCTCGCGGGGTGCCCGCGCATCAGGCGTACAACGTCACGATGTATGTGCTCGCCGGCATGTTGCTGCTGGGACTGTTATGCAATTTGATGATGCGGCCCGTCGATACTAAACATCACATGACGAAGGAGCAGATCGAGAAGGAGCTCGCCGCCTCACCGGGGCACCCATCAAGCTCGGCTGCAGTGTCGGATCGTCCCGGCGACACCGCGAACTATCGCCTGCTGCTCGTTCTCGTATGGACTGGGGTTGCGATTCCGCTTGCGTGGGGTGTGTGGATCACGCTGAGTAAGGCGCTAGTCTTCTTTCAATAGCAAGCCCAAGGACCCCTCATGCAAATCCAATGCGAGTGCGGCACCTTCCGCGCTCAGCTTCCGAACTTCCCGCGAAACACGCCGGGCCGTCTCGCTTGCTATTGCGATGACTGTCAGACCTTCGCGCATCATTTGAATCGGGCGGACTTGTTGGATAGCGCCGGTGGCACCGAAGTCATTCCGGTTTACCCGGCGGAGATCCGAATCGAAGCGGGGCGTGAGGTTCTGAGATGTCTGCGCCTGTCGCCGGAGGGGTTGTATCGCTGGTATGCCAGCTGCTGTAACACGCCCGTGGCAAACACGAGGGCTGGCTTCCCATGGGCGGGGCTGGCGCATCGTGTTTTCACAGTGAAAGATCCCAGCTATCTCGATAGAACCTTGGGGGCTATCAAAAGTCGCATCATGGGTCGATATGCGAGGGGCAAAGCGCCGAGCGGCACGGCGGACAAGATCGACTTCAAAGGCTTCATCACCGTGTTTCCATTCATCGCTAAAGGTCTGCTGACCGGCAAAGCGAAGCGCTCACCGTTCTTTGCCGAAGACGGCCGGACGCCGATCGTACCGGCCATCGTGCTGTCATTGCAGGAGAGGAAGGCGATTCGACAGCGGCTCGGCTTTTAACCGGCGGAGGCGAGCCACTCGCGAGGCGACGCATGGAAGCGCTGTTTGAAAGCTTTGGCGAGCGAAGAGCCGCTCGCGAACCCCAGTTCCGCCGCGATTGTTTTTATCTGCTGACCTGAGCGCATCATGGATGCGGCCAGGCTCATTCGCCAATCGGTGAGATAAGCCGCGGGTGTCGTGCCGGTGACGGCCTTGAATGTGTCGGCGAAGGCGCTGCGCGACATGCCGGCGACCGAGGCCATCTTCGCCAGTGACCAGTCATCGCTGGGCGATTGATGGACGGCTACTAACGCACGGGCGAGTCGCGGATGAGACAAGCCCATGATCAGTCCGCTGGACACGCCCGCCTGTTCGGGGTGATCCAGAATCCAGCGCAGCAGTTGAATCAACACGACTTCGAACAATCGATCGGCCAACAGCCGCGAGCCGCAACGGACGCGGTCGGCTTCGGCAAACAGCAGATCGAGCGCCGGCATCAAGCCATCCACGGAGCTGACCGGCACTCTGAGCATCGAGGGCAACGCCTGCACGATTGGATGGTGTTCGCCGCCGCTGAAGTCGAGTGTCGCGCACGTGAGATCTGATCCTTCGCGCGGCGCATTGACGAAGGTGTGTCGCAGCGGGCGCGGATAAAGCAGCACGGTGGGTTCGGTGATGCGAAACCGGGTCATCTGCGTTTCGCCCGCGCGATGTCGCACCTCCATTTCGCCACGACGCAGAACATGCAGAAAGGCACGACCTGGCTGCGGCTGAAACACAGTGGTGCCGCACAGTGCTCCGGTGTGAAACAACGATGCATGTACCCGAAACCGATCCAGCAGCGCAGATAAGCGATCGACGGTAGGTGGCGCGGGCAGGGTATTGTCTTTGGACGATTGGACGCGTTTTACGGACTTCATGACGCCTATCATCCGGCCGGCGAGCGCAATATTCAACCCGCTCGCCGCCGATGCAGCGGCTCAACTCAAGAGGTAGGCCCGATGACTCGTATCGCTCTAGTCGACTCCAAGCACACCACTGCAGACCGGCACGCTTTGTTGTCGCAGATCCAGGGGGCCTTCGGCGTGATTCCAAACATGTTCAAGGCGGTCGCAAATTCTCCCGCAGCGTTGCAGAGCATGTGGGGCTCGTTCGGTGCATTGGGCGCTGGAAAGATTCCCGCGAAGCTCGGCGAACAGATCGCGGTGGCGGTGGCCGATCGCAACGCTTGTGAGTATTGCCTCGCTGCGCATAACGCGCTGGGCCGGAAGGCTGGCGCGACGGCGGAAGAGATGGCGCTCGCGCAGGACGGGCAATCGGCTGACCCGAAAACAGCCGCGGCACTCCGGTTTGCTCTGCTGCTGGTGGAGAAACGCGGGCAGGTTGGCGCCGCCGATGTCCAGGCTGTGAAGGCCGCGGGTTTTAGTGACGAGGAGGTCGTCGAGATTCTGGCGCACGTCGCATTGAACTTGTTCACCAACTACGTCAACGTTGCGTTCGCCGTGCCGGTGGACTTTCCCTCGGTGAAGTTGCGGCGCTCGGCCTGATCGGAGGGCTCGATGGCAAGTGTACTGACTGTTCTCAGTGGCAGCGTGAAGCCGCTAGGTCGCACGCTCAGTGGGATCGACAAGAAACCGGTGAGCGGCACACAGCGAGTGATGTCGCTCGGCCTGGTGACAGACAGTCAAGCAGACCTGCGAGTGCACGGTGGCGTGGACAAGGCCGTGCACTGCTATCCGTGGGCTCATTACTCCATTTGGCAGCAGCACTTGCCGGGGCATGCGCTGCTGCAGGCGCCCGGTGCCTTTGGAGAAAACTTGAGCGTCGACGGCATGGATGAACACGACGTATGCATCGCCGACCGCTGGCGCATCGGCAGTGTCGTGTTCGAGGTGAGCCAGGGAAGGCAACCGTGCTTCAAGCTGAATTTGCGCTTCGGCGTCGCCGATATGGCCGCGCAGGTTCAGGAGAGCTTGCGCGCAGGATGGTACTTGCGCGTTCTCGAACCCGGCGAGCTCCGAGCGGGCGACGAGATCGAAGTGCTGGCGCGTCCCCATCCGGAATGGACGATCGCTCGCGTTCTCGCTGTGATCAGGGATCGTGACGTTGACCCCACCGTGCTCAAATCGTTGCTCGGCTTGCCGCTGCCCGCGAGCTGGCGGCGCTTGTTCGAACGTCGGCTGCAATCGTCTCAGATCGAGGACTGGTCGGGGCGCATGGACTCTCGTTAAGCGATAACTCGGGTGCGTTTATGACTGGCTGCTGGGCCGTGTGAGATATTGCAGTCAGTCCGGAACGCGTTTCTGCGGAAACGCCGAATGTTAAATAGCGTCAGTTCGCTGGGTTATGCAACGCATCCAGCTCGCCCCGAGCGCGCGCGGCGCGACCGTAAACGAACTCGAACAGTGGCGATGCCATCAAGGTCGTGACGATGGCCATCAACACCAGCATCGAGAACAACGCCGGCCCGATCACGCCGGCCTGCAAACCGATGTTGATGATGATCAGCTCCATCAACCCGCGAGCATTCATCAACGCGCCGATGCCCAGCGCAGTGCTGTTGTCCTGACCGGACAGGCGCGCAGCGGCCCAGCACGCACCGAACTTCGCGAGGATGGAGGCGGCGAGAATCACCGCGGCGACCAGTAGCAGCTCGACGTTGTTCACCATCGTCAGCTGCGTGTTGAGGCCGGAGTAAGTGAAGAACATCGGCAGCAACAACACGACAGTAAATGGTTCGAGCGACTTGCGAAGCTGATCAGCCAGCGCGCCACGCGGCATGACAGTGCCGAGCAGGAAGCCGCCGAACACGGCGTGCAAGCCAATCGCGTCGGCGATGTAGGCAGACAGCATGAACAACATGAGCACGATGGACAGCAGCGTCTGGCTCAAGCCATGACCCAGTGCCTGTTGGCGCTCGGCCATACGACCCAAAGGCGCGAGCAGCTTGGGGGCGATGAGCAGCATGAAGGTCGCGAACACGATACCGCCGACGATGGCCGTGATCGCGACGCCTGAGCCGGCGCCGAAACTCGCCAGCACAATGGCCAATACGCACCACGCGGCAGCATCGTCGATCGCACCGGCTGACAGCGACAACGTACCCAACGCCGTGTGGCTCAACCCGCGTTCGTGAATGATTCGAGCGAGCATCGGGAAGGCGGTGATGGCAATCGCCGCACCCATGAATAAAGTGGCGTCGAAGCGCGTGGCTTCGGGCGAGAACAAGCCGGGCAGGGTCATGAGCCAAGGCGTGCCGATGATGGCAATCAAGAAGGGCGCGGCCATGCCCGAGATCGACACGGCGGCGGCCTTGCGCAGATTCTGTTTGAAGTGGTCGCTGCGGAAGCCCAAGCCGACCAGGAACATATATAAGCCGACGCCGAGCTGAGCGCCGACGTACAACACGCCTTTGGTGTCGACCGGGAACACGGTTTTCTGCAGCTCCGGCCAGAACAAGCCGAACAGCGACGGCCCGAGGATCACGCCGGCGATCATTTCGCCCACCACCTGCGGCTGTTTCAGATAGCGTCGCCCCAGCCAGCCGACCAGGCGGCAAGTGGCCAGAATCACGAACATCTGCAGGAAAAATACAATCGACAGCTTTGCTACCGACATCGGCGCCCCCTCATTTATATAGGCTGGACTTATAGAAGACAGCGCTGGCCAGTCACAATCCCAGGGCCGATTGATTCTGACTATGACGTTGCCGGGTCACCCGAATTGGCGGCTCAGGAACTGCTCGTGCGTGGGGAGATGTTCGACCATGCCGGCGATGGCGGCTTTGGCGGTACGCAAGGTGTCCTGAATCTGGGCGTAATCGATATTGTCGATGCGAGGCGAGTAGGTGCGCGGGCGTATCCCCATGCCTTCGAAGACTGACTGCCAGCTCGAGGCACGGAACAACTCATCGGTGCCTTCGCGCATCGCGCCTTGGCTCTGGAACAGCTCGATGCGCTCGCGCAAGGAATCCGGCAACGGCAGTTGTTGGCAAGCCTGCCAGAACGGCGAGTCGTCGCGACGGGTCGCGCTGTAGTGGAGCACGATGAAGTCGCGAACTTCTTCGTAGTCGGCCGTCATGCGACGGTTGTATTCGCGAATCAACGCCGGGTCGCAATCACGCGTCGGGAAGTACCGCAGGAAAAAGTCGATGCCGCGAGCGATCAGATGCATCGCTGTCGCTTCGAGCGGTTCGAGAAAGCCGCCGGCCAGGCCGACCGACAGGCAATTCAACTTCCACAGTTCCTTACGATGTCCCGTGGTGAATGGAATCACGCGCGGCTCGTCCAGTGCGCCACTGTTCAGATTACGAAGGAGTGTCGAGCGCGCCTCGCTGTCACTGCAGAAGCGGCTGGAGTAAACGTAGCCCTGACCGATCCGGTGTTGCAGCGGAATGCGCCACATCCATCCGGCCTTCTGCGCGGTGGCTCGTGTGTATCCAAGCAGCGGCCCGTGATTTTCAGTTCTCACGGCGATCGCGCGATCGCACGGCAGATAGTCGGACCAGTCGTTGGATTCGACACCGAGCGCCTTGTCGATCAGCAAGGCGCGGAAGCCGGTGCAGTCGAGAAAGAAATCGCCGTGAACCTTTCGGCCGTCGGCGAGCACCACATGATCGATGAAGCCGTTGTCTTTTCTATGCACGTCGGTGACGCGGCCTTCGGTGCGCTTCAGTCCGCGAGCTTCCGAGTAGCCTCGCAGATAGCGCGCGACCAAAGCGGCATCAATGTGTAGCGCATAGTTCGCTCCGCCGATGGGCGTATTGCGCGCACGGGCTGGAGGAAAGAACCGGCCGTTTTCGGCCATGACGTTGCAAGGAGAGAAATCTTGCAGCGACGAGCTATCGCCCAGGGTGCGAGCCTTCAGCCAGCACTGATAGAAGTCGTGCGTGCCGATGGGCTTGCCGATGGCGCCGAACGGATGGAAATAAGTGTGGCTGCGCTGGTGCCAGTCGACGAACTGAATGCCGAGCTTGTAAGTGGCCTCGGTGGCGCGAATGAACTCTTGCTCATCGATGCCGAGGCGCTGGATCAAGCCGACGAACGGCGGCACCGTGGACTCGCCGACGCCGATCGTGCCGATTTCTTCGGATTCGATCAGCTCGATGTCGCACAGCTCGGGCTTCAGGTGATGGCGAAGCATGGCCGCGGCCAGCCAGCCGGACGTGCCACCTCCCACCACCACGATTTTGGACAACGGTTGCATCCGTCTACCAGTCCCGATTCTCGATCATCAAGCCGGCGGTTTCCGGCACGCGGGCGCTATTGTAATTCCAATAGGCGGCGCTGCTGGCTTGTATTGCCCTTCGGAGCACGTCGATGGCCTTGTGCCTCGGATAACTCACTCGCCAGGCCAGCACCACGGTGCGTTTGGGCGCTGGCTCGCTGAAGTGTTTGGTGACCAATATATCGGAAGAGTAGAGCGGGGCCTGAGCTGCGGCTTGGGGCAACACGGTGACGCCCAGGCCCGAAGCGACCATGTGACGTAACGTTTCAAAGGTGCTGCCTCTCATCGACGTGCGTGTGTTGCTCGCGCCGTCTTGCGGTCGCAGTTGAGGAAACACGCTCAGCACCTGATCTCGGAACGCGTGACCTTCGTCCAATAACAACACTTCGGCAGGATCGAGATCGTCGAGCGCGACGGTGGCTTTGCTCGCCAGGCGATGACGGGCCGGCACGAGCAGCACCAGCGGCTCTTCGAACAGCGGTTGCACGACGATGTCCGGTTCGCTGAAGGGCGCGGTGACTAGCAGCGCGTCTAAGTCGCCGTTGCGTAACTTGGCGGCCAATGTTTGCTGAGCCGCTTCCTCGACGAACAACGGCATGCTGTTGGCCATTTCCTGCAACAGTGGAATGAACTGCGGCAGCAAGTAGGGGCCGACGGTGGGCAGGGTGCCCAGTGCCAGCGGGCCTTGCAGTTGATTGGCATCGCCGGTGGCGACGTCTTTGATCTCTGCTGTTCGTTCCAGCACTGCGCTGGCCATGGCGATGATCCGCTCGCCCAGCGGTGTGACCAACACGCCTTGTTTGGCACGCTCGAACAATGTCACGCCGAGCTCGTCTTCGAGCTTCTTCACGGCAATGCTCAGCGTCGGCTGACTCACATTGCAGCGTTCGGCAGCACGGCCGAAGTGCTGTTCCTGGCCCAGAGCAACGATGTAGCGCAGTTCGGTGAGCGTCATAGGATATGCAGTCGCGAATCGCGCCGCCGAGCAGTGACTTCCTCCAGCCAGCTTTGCAGCCTTGCCGGCACGATCAGTCGCTGCTGAGCGCGGGTAACCGCAACATACAACGCGGCGCTGGCGGCCGCAAAACCATCCTTCCAAACTTCCCAGACGCCGTCGACCAGTTCCGGCGCCAGCATCACACTGGCGAATTCACGGTTACGCATATCGCCAACCAGGCCGAGCGCGAACTTGGCGGGCGTCACGATATGGTTGGCCGTTCTGCGCCAGTCGGTATCGTCATAGCCTTTCTCCAGCATGCGGTCGATGCGCTGAAAGCCCGGCTTGTTTTGATTGGTATTGGCCAGCGCCTCCCAGGTGCCGAAGCGGAAGATCTCGCCATGTCGCGGGCGGCTGCCGTGCCGGCGCAATTCGATGCAATCGTTCACGAACATGTTCAGCTGTTGCCGGCTGCTGAGCAGTTCGAAATCCAGATTCTGTGCGGCCAGCCGCTGGGCCCACTCGAACAGGCTCCAGGTGTTGCCCACCAGAATCGCCGCCGGCTGCTCAGGCACGCTCGGGCGGTCGTAATAAACGATCTCGGTTCGGTGCAGCGGGTTGCCGACGAAGGGCTCTTTCATCGTGCCGGGATGCGCGCCGATGATGGGATTGACGACGCCTTCGAGCAATCGACCCGAGCGCACCGATGAGGTCACGGCTCGCTGCCTGATGATGTTGGCGCGACGCTGCGGCTTGCCCTGCAGGTTTTGGTATTCATCACCCAGGCTGATCACCGACTGCGGGCTGATGTCGAGAATCTGCAGCAGCGGCTTGTTCAGGTCATGGGATTCGTCGATCAGAACATGCGTGTAGCGCGCCGGAATTTTCCAGCCCTTGATGGCGGCCCATTTCATTCGATGCTCGCCGCGAACCGGCGGCTGAAACTCGCCCGAGGGCGGCAGCAAAATCGATTTCCACAACTCGGTGGCGTGATGGAGCACGACCTGCCGGGCGGTTGCGTCGAGCGTGGCCTGATGGCGATCCGGGATGTGATTTGCTTCGATCTCTGCATCGCCGCTGTAACAGAAGCTCGCGACTGTCCCGCGTATGACGATGACCAGATCGCGTTCTCGCAGCGTGCCGCTGGGCCGGATCCCCAGATGTCGGATGATGACCTCGTCAGCGATCGGCGCAGCTGCCGAGTACGGACGGCTGAGGCGAAAGTTGATCGGATCGGTGAGGTCGGTCGGAATCATCTCCCGCGCCAACGCATCGAAGCGTCGCGGATGAACGTGAGGCTGAGTGCCAACGCCCGCGAGCAGCGCGGCGAGTTGTGCTTGTCGCTCCGCCAGCACCAGCACGTTGGCGCCGCGCAGGGTGCTGAGCAGCGACTTGATCAAATACGACTTGCCCGTGCCGGCGTAGCCTTGCACGTGAATGTGATCGTCGCTCTGCGCTCTGATCTCGCGATAGATGCGGCTCTGCTGTGCCGTCAGGTAGCTGGTTTGGCCGGAGGGCAATATGACTTGCTCTCGTGGCTCAGGGTCCTCGTGCAATAGCGAGATTCCCAGATCAGCAAGCAAACCCTGACCGGTGCGAATCTGCGCACGATCCAATGCGGTGACGACTTCATCGGCAAAGGCGGCTGAACCGTCGCGTTCCACTTTCGCCTGGCCGGCCTTGATGGCCTCGAACAGGATGCGCTCGGCGAACACCGGGCCGTGGTTCGCAATCTTGGGCAGGTACTGCAGAACGATCAGCGCCGCCAACTGGGGCACTTGGAAGCCGGTGATGGCTGTGGCGAGGCTGTGCGCCTCGTTCAACACTCGATTCAGCGCGGGTTCGCTGATGGGTAAGGACAGCGCAGGATCGGTTCTAGCCATGCGACCGAGTGGTGTGCGCTCCGCGCTCGCGCTGCTTACAGCTTAGATTAGGTGGCTCCCCGGGCCGGACTCGAACCAGCGACCAACGCATTAACAGTGCGTCGCTCTACCACTGAGCTACCGGGGAACAGATGGGTCAAATCGAAGGCGCGGGATTTTGCGTAATGCGACGCGGCTATGTCAAGGAATCGAAGCGACTTGTTTCGCAACTTTGCTCGGAATCAGGTCTTGGCGGTGTCGCGACGCGTTGCGGCGGGGGTCATCTTCCGCTGACAGGGGGCCTTGACGCGCCATTGTGCCAGCCGGGCGCGCGCTGGGACGCCGGCGTTGACGAAGGCGCCAAGCCGGCGGTACTCAGGCGGCTTGGGCGGCCCGCAGCGTCCTCTCCATGCGCTTCAACGCTTCTTCCAGATTCTTCATGCTGGTCGCGAACGACAGGCGCATGTGGTTGGGTGCGCCGAAGCCGCTGCCGGGAACCACAGCGACACCGCCATGGATCAGTAAGTGCTCGGCGAACGCGTTGTCGTCTTTGACGCCGACGATCTTCATCGCCTGCTCGACATGCGCGAACGCGTAGAAGGTGCCGGCGCCTTCGAGGCAAGTGACGCCAGGCAGCTTGTTCAAGCCGGCGACGGTGAAGTCGTGACGCTGCTTGAACGACTTGTTCATTTCGCGCACGCAGTCTTGATCGCCATTCAGCGCGCTGATCGCGGCCTTCTGCGCAATCGAGGAAGGATTCGACGTGCTCTGACTTTGAATGGTGGACATTGCGGTCACCACTTCGATGGGGCCGCCGCAGTAACCGATGCGCCAACCGGTCATCGCATAGGCCTTGGACACGCCATTGGTGGTCACGACGCGGTCATACAGCTCCGGGCACACCTGCGCGAGGCTGACGAACGGCTCATTGGCCCAGTAAATGTGTTCGTACATGTCATCGGTGCAGACGATGACCTGCGGATGTTTGACGAGCACATCGCCGAGCGCACGCAGTTCAGCGGCGGTGTACGCAGCGCCGGTCGGATTACTCGGGCTGTTGAGAATGAATAATCGGGTCTTGGGCGTGATGGCCGCTTCGAGTTGCGCAGCGGTGAGCTTGTAGCCTTGCTCAGGGCCGGCATATGGCAGCACCGGTACGCCATCGGCGAGCAGCACCATGTCCGGATACGACACCCAGTACGGCGCCGGAATCACCACTTCATCGCCCGGATCCACCACCGCCAGAATCAAATTGAAAATGGTTTGTTTGGCGCCGGTCGATACCAGAATTTGATTGCGCTTGTAATCGAGCCCGTTCTCGCGTTTGAACTTGCCGATGATGGCGTCCTTCAGCTCGGCGGTGCCTTCCACCGGCGTGTAACGCGTGTGACCTTTGCGAATCGCCTCGACGCCCGAGTCTGCGATGTGTAGCGGCGTGTCGAAATCAGGTTCGCCGACGCCCAGGCCGATGATGTCTTTGCCTTCAGCCTTGAGCTGCGCGACGCGTCCGGTAAGGGCCACGGTGGGGGAGGGCTTCACGCGTTGCACGCGCTTTGAAACTGCTAGACTCACGATGACACCCAGTGACCTGCGGGGAGCTCGACGAAAAAGCGAAAATCCCTGACAAATGCCGGGATGTTTTCGTGCGATTGTAGAGCCATTCGCCGCCCGTCTCTAGCCGAAACCGTCACGAAGCGCCCAGAGCCGGCCTTGGAAACGCGCAGTTTCTGCCCCAACTCCAGCTTTCCTTATGACAGTTGCGCCTCGCTCACTGAGCACCATGACCGACCAGCCGCCGCAGACCCCGTTTCGACTCAAAGGCGAGTTCCAGCCTGCCGGTGATCAGCCCGCAGCCATTGCCAAGCTGATCGAGGGGATCGAGGCGGGCCTGGCGCATCAGACGCTGCTGGGCGTGACCGGTTCGGGCAAGACGTTCACGGTCGCCAATGTGATTCAGCAAATCCAGCGCCCCACCTTGGTGCTGGCGCATAACAAGACGCTGGCGGCGCAGCTGTACGGCGAGTTCAAGGAATTCTTCCCCGACAATGCGGTGGAGTATTTCGTTTCTTATTACGACTACTACCAGCCCGAAGCGTATGTGCCGTCCTCCGATACGTATATCGAGAAGGACTCGTCCATCAACGAACACATCGAGCAGATGCGCTTGTCGGCAACCAAGGCGATTCTGGAACGTCGTGACGCCATCATCGTCGCGACGGTGTCGGCCATCTACGGCCTGGGCGCGCCTGAGACGTATCTGTCGATGGTGTTGCACTTGTCTCGGGGTGAGCACATCGATCAGCGCGCGATTCTGCGGCGTCTGACGGACATGCAATACAAGCGCAACGAGCTGGATCTCACGCAGGGCACCTATCGTGTGCGCGGCGATGTGATCGACATTTTCCCGGCCGAATCCGAACGCGAAGCGCTGCGCGTGGAATTGTTCGACGACGAGATCGACTCGCTATTGCTGTTCGATCCGCTGACCGGCGAGATCAGGCGCAAGATCCCGCGCTACACAGTGTTCCCGGGCACGCACTACGTGACGCCGAAAGATCGACTCGTGCAAGCGGTGGATCATATCCGCGATGAGCTGCATGGCCGACTGCTCGATTTGAAGAACAACGGCAAGTTGCTCGAAGCGCAGCGCCTGGAACAGCGCACGCGCTTCGATATCGAAATGATCCGCGAGCTGGGTTACTGCAACGGCATCGAAAACTATTCGCGCTACTTGTCCGGTCGCGAGGCGGGTGAGCCGCCGCCGTGTTTGTTCGACTATCTACCGCAGGATGCGTTACTGGTCATCGACGAAAGTCACCAGACCATTCCGCAGCTCGGCGCCATGTTCAAGGGCGACCGGTCACGCAAGGAAACGCTGGTGGAATACGGCTTCCGCTTGCCGTCGGCGTTGGACAATCGGCCGTTGCGCTTCGAAGAGTGGGAGCGACTGTCGCCGCAAGCCATTTTCGTGTCGGCGACGCCGGGGCGTTATGAGCTGGAGCATTCCGGCGGCGAAGTGGTGGAGCAGTTGGTGCGTCCCACAGGCCTGGTGGATCCGGAAGTCGAGGTTCGGCCGGTGCGCACGCAGGTCGACGATGTGTTGTCGGAGATCAAGCTGCGCGTCGCCAAGGACGAGCGCACGTTGATTACGACGCTCACCAAGCGCATGGCCGAGGATCTCACCGAGTACCTCGACGAACACGGCGTGAAGGTGCGCTACCTGCACTCGGACATCGACACCGTCGAGCGCATGGAGATCATTCGCGATCTGCGTCTCGGCAAGTTCGATGTGATCGTCGGCATCAACCTGTTGCGCGAAGGTCTCGACATGCCCGAGGTGTCGCTGGTCGCAATTCTCGACGCGGATAAGGAAGGCTTCCTGCGTTCGGAGAATTCGCTGATTCAAACCATCGGTCGCGCGGCGCGCCATTTGAACGGCAGGGCCATCTTGTATGCCGATCGGGTGACCGGCTCGATGCAGAGGGCGCTGGATGAAACGGCTCGTCGTCGCGCGAAGCAGATTGAGTTCAACGCGGCCAACGGCATCACGCCTCGCGGCATCAAGAAGGCGGTGGCCGACATTCTGGAAGGCGCGTATTCGGATGGACAGCGCGGCCCGTTGAAAAAGGTCGCGGAAGCGTCGCCCGATTATTCGAGCCTCACGCCGGATCAGGTCATGCGTCGGATCAAGAAGCTCGAGCAGGAGATGCTCAAGCACGCGCGCAACTTGGAGTTCGAAGAAGCCGCCAAGCTGCGCGATCAGATCACGCAGTTAAGGAATCAGAGCCTGGGATTGGGGACCGCCAAGGCGGTCTGACAGTCGGTCTAATTCTTAGGAGATGGTGCGCGCGACAGGGATCGAACCTGTGACCCCTACCATGTCAAGGTAGTGCTCTACCGCTGAGCTACGCGCGCACTGGCGGTCCGAAAGGGCGGAGAAGGATAGCGGCGAGTTGCCAGAGTGGCAAGCGGAGTTGAAAGATTCTACGCACTCAGCCCGGCTGCACCGAGGTTTGCAGCGGTCTGCGGATTACGCCCCGCTTGATCCATCTCGCCGCGGGCTGCTCGATATACAGAAACGTCGCGATGGAGCAGGCCGTCAGCAACACCATGAAGCCAATGAGGCCAAGGATGGTGGGTTGCGCCACCGTCGGATACAGCAAGTCGTGCAGCGGGAACTGAAGGATGTACATCGAGTACGACGCGTTGCCGAGCAGGAGCGCGAACGGCGGCAACTCATAGGTCATGTCGGCCAACGCCAGGATCATTACGCAGAAGAGCGGCGGCAACCATGCCGACGGCGGCAGCCCGAGCACTGTCCCGTTGCTGACGAATAACGCAGCGATTGCCACAGCCGTAGGTAATGCAAAGCTCGTCGGCACTCGCACGCCGCGCACATAGAGATGGCCGAGCGTGGCGCCGAGCAGGAAGACGATGATCGCGAGCACCGGCAACTGATCCAAGTACTCGCCCATCGACGTGTGCAGCAATGTGCCTCTGAAGATGGTCGTCTTCGCGTACATCGCGACGACGTAGAACTTCAACGCCGACAGTGCCGTCAACACACCGGCCAGCACCGCGAGCATGCGAGTCGAGAGTCGCGACAGGCTCAGGTAGACGAACGGGAACATCGCGTAGAAAAACACTTCGCAGGACAGCGACCAGGCTGGCCAATTCCAATGCTTGGCAGCGCCCGGAATCCAGGCTTGCACTAGCAGCAACGACGAGCCGCCGAACACCACGGTAGTTTTAGCGAGCTGCGCGCCACTGGTGGCCACCGCAATCTTGGTGATGCCGGTGAGGGCCCACGCGAAGGCATAGACGGGGTAGAGGCGCGCGAAGCGGCGTGCCAGGAAATCACGGACGCCAATAGTCCGACCCTGCGAGGCATAGACCAGGACGAAGCCCGACAGAATGAAAAAGAACGGCATGCCCATGAAGCCGTTGGCGATGGCGTGCTTCAGCCAGGGCGCCACGTCGAGTTGGCGCCCGTAGTGGTACAGAACTACGCCCAATGCCGCGAAATAGCGCATGGCCGTCAGTGCTGACAGGTCTCTGATCATCATCGTCCGTCGTCGGTCGGAGCCGCCCGAGGCGTAGGCGTCGAGTCAAGGCGGTTGAGGGGCAAGTGGTCGCGGCCGGGATACTACGAAGCCGATTTAACCGGTGCTAGCGACGCGGTTGCCTGGCCCGGCACTCCCGGGCATACTTCGCGTCCTTTTTCGCGCCTAAAGGTTTGAATTAGCTGGCTTGTCCCGAGCGCAACGACGGATCGGGCCAGTGTCGGGATCTGCGAGGCGCATCACAAGTCATTGATCCTCGTCATGCCTGTAATCACCTTACCGGACGGTAGCCTGCGCAGTTATGCGGAACCGGTGACGGTCGAACAGATCGCCGCCGACATCGGGCCCGGACTCGCCAAGGCCGCTTTGGCGGGCAAAGTCGACGGCCAGCTGGTCGACACTTCGCACGTCATCGACAAAGACTCCAACCTCGCCATCGTCACCAGTCGTGACGCTGACGGTGTGGACGTCATTCGTCATTCGACCGCGCACTTGCTGGCGCAAGCGGTGAAACAGCTGTTTCCCGAAGCCCAGGTCACCATCGGCCCGGTGATCGAAGACGGCTTCTATTACGACTTCGCCTATAAGCGCCCGTTCTCCACCGAAGATCTGACAGCCATCGAAGCGCGCATGCGCGAGCTGTCGGATGCGGATCAGAAAGTCACGCGCCGTGTGCTGAGCCGTAACGACGCCGTCGAATTTTTCCGTAACCAGGGCGAGATCTATAAAGCCGAGATCATCGCCAGCATTCCGGAGAAGGATCAGATCAGTCTGTACGGGCAGGGTGATTGGGTCGATCTGTGCCGCGGCCCGCACGTGCCCAGCACCGGCAAGCTGAAAGCATTCAAGTTGATGAAGGTCGCCGGTGCCTATTGGCGCGGCGATTCGCGGAACGAGATGCTTCAGCGCATCTACGGTACCGCTTGGGGCGATGAGAAATCGCTGAAGGCGTATCTCACCCGTCTCGAAGAGGCCGAGAAGCGCGACCATCGCAAGCTCGGCAAGGAACAGGATCTGTTCCACTTCCAGGAAGAAGCGCCCGGCGCCGTGTTCTGGCATCCCAAGGGCTGGACCCTGTTCCAGAACTTGATCGCCTACATGCGCAAGTACCAGACCGCCGCCGGCTGGCAGGAAGTGAGCGCGCCGGAAGTCATGGACACCAAGCTGTGGCAGGCCTCGGGTCATCTCGAGACCTTCGGCGAAAACATGTTCTTCACCGAGCTGCCGGACAAGCGCAAGTTCTGCCTGAAGCCCATGAACTGCCCGGGCCATGTGCAGATCTTCAACCAGGGCATCCGCAGCTATCGCGACCTGCCGCTACGCTTCTGCGAGTTCGGCAAGGTGCATCGTTACGAGCCGTCGGGCGCGTTGCATGGGTTGATGCGCGTTCGCGCCTTTACTCAGGATGATGGCCACAGTTTCTGTTCGCTGGAGCAGCTGTTCGAAGAAGCCGTCGGCCTGACCAAGCTGATCCTCGGCATCTATGCGGACTTCGGCTTCACCGACGTGCGCATCAAGTTTTCGGACCGCCCGGCCAAGCGGGTCGGTGCGGACGATGTGTGGGACAAGTCGGAAGCGGCGCTGAAGCAGGCCGTCAGTGCGGCCGGTTTGGAGTACACGCTGAATCCGGGCGAGGGCGCGTTCTACGGGCCGAAGCTTGAATTCGTGCTCCGGGACGCCATTGGTCGGGACTGGCAATGCGGCACCCTGCAGGTCGACTTGAACATGCCGGGCCGGCTCGGCGCCACCTTCATCGGTGAAGACGGGCAGCGGCACACCCCGGTGATGCTGCATCGGGCGATGTTCGGCTCGCTGGAGCGTTTCACCGGTATTTTGATCGAGCATTTCGCCGGCCGCTTCCCGACTTGGCTGGCGCCGGTGCAGGCCGTGGTGATGAACATCACGGCGGGCCAGGCCGACTACGTGCGCAATGTCACTGAAACCCTGAGAAATCAGGGGCTTCGCGTGACTTCAGACTTGCGCAATGAAACTGTCGGCTTTAAGATTCGCGAACACACCCTGCAGCGGGTGCCGTACCTATTGGTGGTCGGTGATCGCGAAGCAGGTTCGAATTCTCTGGCCGTGCGCACGCGTGATGGCAAAGACCTTGGGGCGCTACCGGTTGCGGTGGTGGCGACCAAGCTTGCCGAAGAGGTTGCGAGCCACGGTCGGACTGTTTTGGAGGTATAACGCATCGCTGCTCCCATAGGAAAGCGCGTCCGGCGCAATGAAGAGATCACCTCGCCACAATTGCGAGTGATCGATGCTGCCGGCGAGCAGAGAGGCGTCCTCAGCCGTTTCGACGCGCTGGAGATGGCCAAAGCTGCCGAGCTCGACTTGGTCGAGGTTTCGCCGACGGCGGAGCCGCCGGTCTGCCGCATCATGGACTTTGGCAAATACTTGTTCGAACAGAACAAGAAGGCGCACGCAGCGAAGCGCAAGCAGAAGCAGATACAGATCAAGGAAGTGAAGTTTCGCC
>NZ_JAEUPY010000375.1 GCF_016790065.1 Steroidobacter sp. | reverse complement strand
GGTCGGCAGGCCGAGAATGCTGTTGGCGGAAATCATGCCGGGATAGATCCGCTTGCCGGACACGTCGATGCGCTCGGCATCCGCAGGCACGTCGACGCGACTGCCAACGGCAGCGATCCGTCCGTCTCGTATCAGCAGCTCGCCCGATGCGATGACGCCGTGACTGACGGTGTACAGATCGGCGCCGGACAGCAGTACGGCCCGTTCCGCCGCCAGTGAACGATCAGGCGCACTCGACAGAACTGCGATCAGGGCCGCGCAGGCAGGCAATATTCTTTTCATGCTCACCGCGCCTCTTTGATGCGCGCGATCAATCTTTCGCGCTCGCTGGCGATACGCGCGCGTTCGCGCAGATCCTCCTGGCGGTCGAAGTAACGACGCCCGTCGATCCAGGTCTGTTGAGCAATGGCGAACGTCGACAGTGGATGGGCGTTCCAGAGCACGAAGTCCGCGTCCTTACCGACTTCGAGCGAGCCCACACGCTCCCCGGCGCCCAATTGCCGAGCGGAGTTGATCGTCACCAGATTCATCGCTTCGACTTCGCTCAGGCCGCCGTACTTGATGGCCTTCGCTGCCTCGGTGTTGAAGCGCCGAGCCGGTTCGCTCGCGTCGGAATGAATCGAGACTCGCACACCCTGCTGCGTCAGTAGCGCAGCCGAATACGGCACGTCGTCGAGGTGCTCCATCTTCAAGCCCCACCAATCGGGCGCCACCGCTGCGCCGGCGCCGATCGACGCCAGTTCATCGGCGATCTTGTAAGCCTCGGGGGCGTGATGAAACACCGGCACGATGCCGTACTCGCGCGACAGCGCGATGAACGCCGAGATGTCATCCTGACGACCGCTGTGAACCTGCATGATGCATTTGCCGGAGAGCACGTCGAGCACGGCTTCCATGCGCAAGTCGCGCCGTAACGGTGCGGCACCTTTGAGTTTGCTACGCGCTTCGTAAGCTCGCGCGGCGTTGAAGGCGTCGCGCAGCGGATCCATGATCGCCATGCGCGTATGGGGATAGCGTTGGCCGCTGCCCCAGTTGTACATCGTCGCGTTGTCACCGATCGCGGATTTCATGGCGCAAGCAGCACCGTCCAGCGGCAAGTCGTCCGCGTCGCCGCCCCAGCGATGTTTGATGGTCTGGCCTTGCCCAACCATTTGCGTGCCCGAGCCAGGTAACACCAACGCCGTCGTCAGGCCACCCGCGAGCATGCGATAGATCGGAATCACGGTCGGATCCAATACATCTCGCACGCGGACTTCGGCAGTCACCAGCGGCACGTTGTCGCCCCACACGCGCCCCAGATCCACTGCGGTGTGCGAGTGTGTGTCGATCAATCCGGGCGTTACATGCATGCCCGTGGCATCGATGACCGTCGCCGTCGAGGGCGCTGCCAATGATTTGCCCACGGCACGAATGCGACCTCGTTCGATCAGCAGATCTGCCTCCGTCAGCACGCCTTGCGGACCTTGCGTCCAAACAGTGGCGTTGCGCACGATCACAGCGGCAGGCTGCGCAGGTATGCCGAGACGTCCGTACTCGCCCGCCGGATATCGGAAATGCGGCGGCAAGGCTGGCTTGCTCTGTAACGCCGCTACTATCGAATGAGCGCGCTCGCGAACCGGGAATGTTTGGTAACGCTGTCCTTTGATCCACACCTCGTAGATCGACGCATCGCCTGATCGAAACAGGTCCGCATCGGCCACGACCAGATTCGCGAGTTGTTTGGCGGTCAGAGTGCCCAGTCGCTGCTGCAGCCCAAGCATGCTCGCAGGTGTCACGGTCAGCGCGGCCAGCGCAGCTCGTTCGTCCAATCCCAACGACACGGCGTGACGCACGCGAGTCCAGAATTCCGTTTCAGGCTTTTCCAGCCCGGCCGCAGTCAGTGCGAAAGGCACGCCCGCTTCCGCCAGTACGCGCGCGTTGTAGGGCGCCCATTCCCAACTCTCCATCGCCGCCAAGGGCACAGCGAGCGCCAGATCTGCATCGGCCACCGCCGGAGGTTTGGGCCAGGTCAGCGGCACGATGACTCGCGCCTGCCAGCGCTTCAGCTGCGACACATACCGATATTCGTTGCCGTTGCCATTGATGAGCCAGTCGAGCTTGAACTCTTCGGCAATGCGCGCAGCGCGACCGAAGTCGAGTTCCGAAGGCGCTTGAAAGATCGCTGGCTGACGGCCCGCGACTACCGCCGCAAGCGCGGACAAAGCAGGTTGCGCTGCTATCGCCGCCGCATCCCGATTGCGGGCTTGCCACGCCAGCTGACGTTGCTGCCAATCGACGTCCAGCAACGTCTGACGAATCAACGCAATCGTGGCCCGACTGGAGACGGGGTAAACATAGGGCTCGCTGTTGCTGTTGGTCTCGAACGCGATCGACTGAGCTACGCGTGTCGCGATCACGGAGTCCGCTGCATTCGACGCGCCTGCCGTGCTCAGCAACGCCGCCTGGCCGCGGAACACGCCTCGATCCGGTTGCGCCAGCACACTGGTGAACCCCATGCCTCGCAGCCGCTGCGAAAGCGCGGCGTCAGGCTGCACGGTTTCGGTGGCGTCCTGCTCCGGATGGACTTTGTTACTCCAGTGGTACAGCGGCGCTGAGGCATCCGCGGCTCGCGTGACCTCCGCTTGTGAGTAACTGCTGTTGGCATCGATGAAGCCGGCGAACACGGTCTTGCCGGCCAAGTCGATCACCGTCGCGCCGGCAGGAATTCGCACCGAGGCGCCGACCGCCACGATGCGCCCTGCTTGCATGACCAAGGTGCCTGCTTCGATCACCTCGCCCGGACGCACGACCAGTTGGGCGTGCGTCAAGGCGATGGGGTGATCTGCCAGCTGCGGCGTGTTGGCCGAAACATTCATCGCCGACTGGGCCGAGGCCCAGCCAGACAATGAGACGGACAATGCCAGCGAAAGCGCCGACACGCGCACGGTGCGCCAAATCATCGCTGCCACCCCAGCCGACTAGAAGCTGGCCCGCACCGACAACATGAAGTTGCGCGGTTCGGCGTAGCGGCTCTGGTATTGCAGATTGCTGAAGTATTGCCGGTCGAGCAGATTGTTGCCGTTGAGCGCCAGACTCCATTGCGGGTTGATCCGGTACTGCGCCATCGCATTGACGACGGCATAACTGCCCTGGCTGATCGGGTTCTGCGTCCAGGTGCCGTTGATCACGCCCCACGCCGTCGATGACGTCCGGCTCTGCACGGTCACACCGCCACCCACCAGCCAGCGCTGCTGCATCGATGGGATCTTGTACGAGCTCCACAGCTTGAACATGTGCTTCGGCGCCACGGTGAGTAGCGGCGTGTCGGTGCGCTCGTTCTTGCTGTCGTTATAGGTGTAGCCGGAGAAAATCGACCAGCCCGGCGCCAACTCGCCGGTGATTTCGGTATCGACACCCTGACTGAGCACCTCGCCGAGTTCCAGATAACAACACGAGTGCCCGACGTTGCCGACCAGCGTGTACAGATAGGCGGGATCGAACTCGGCCTCGCCCTCACGCTCGGTGCGATACAACGAGAACGAGAAGCCCAAGCGACCGTCGCGCAGATCGGATTTGACGCCGACTTCATAGTTGCGGCCGGTCATCGGATCGAGTGGCGTTCCCGGCAGCGGGCCCGCCAGCGAGCTCGACTGCGACTTGTAGATTTCGGTGACGCTGCCGTAGATGGTCCAGTCCTCGCTCACGTCGTACAGCACGCTGCCGTAAGGAATGAACACACCGCTGTCTTCATAAGCGAGCGTCGATGAGGACGTGACCGAACCATCGACTGCGTAGTAGTCACGCGGTGCGGAGTAGTCGAACGACGCATAGCGACCGCCGAATGTGATCTTCAACGGGTCCGCGATCTGCAGCTGCACCTTGGCGTAAATGCCGCTCTGTTCGGTGACAGCTTCGCTCCAGCTCAGCGGCACTCGCGCGCCCGGCCGAGGAATCGACAACGGATCGAAGTCGTAAACGTTGACGGTGCCGGACGGCGGCGCCAGGAACTGCGTCAGCGTGTCTTCGTTGTTGGTCTTCTGCCGGTCGTAGCCCACCAGGACATTGTGACGACGCCCGAACAGCTCGAACGTGCCCTTCAAGCTCAGATCGAACGTGTTTCTACGGCCCGCGTAGCCGTCGTAAGGACCGTAGGTGTACGCCATGGTCTGTGCACCGGGCGCCAGCGAATACATATCGACGCTGGCGTACAGCACCGACTGTTCCGACTCGCCGTGCGTGCCGCTGACCGAGAACAGCCAATCGTCGCCGAGCCGTTGCTCGACTCGCGCGAAGAACTCGGTGGACTTCTGGTCCCACTTGTTCCAATCCGCCATGTACGCAGTGCTGATCGGCAGATCGATCACCGTGCCGTTATTGAAGCGCGGCACTCCGACCATCAGCGGTGACTGATGAATGCTCTCGTGATTGCCGCCGACCACCAGCAATGTGCTGTCGGTCACGTCGGCTTCGAGGGTGCCGTAGAAGAACGTGCCGTCTTCGGCGGCAGTGTCGTAGTAGTACTCGCGATCGTGCCAGGTGGCGACCGCGCGGCCGCGCAAGCGACCGTCGAACGCCAGCGGGCCAGTGACATCGACCTCGGCGTTGAAGTTGTTCCAGCGGCCAGCGCTCGCGTTGAACTGCATCTGCGGATCGTGGCGAGCGCGCTTGCGCACCAGATTGATCGTGCCGCCGGGGTCGCCGCTGCCGGCGAACAAGCCGTCGGCGCCGCGCAGGATTTCGACCTGCTCGTACATGGCCAGGTTGGGATTGAAGAAGTAACTGCGATTGACGTCGACCGAAGCGCCGTCGATCTGCATGTTGCTGATCTCGAAACCGCGCGAGTAATACAGCGCCGGCTTGCCGAAGAAGTCCGACTCGACCGTCATGCCGGGCGCCTGGTCGATCACTTCGTTGATCTTCAGCAACTGCTGCTCTTCGATGCGCTGGCGGGTCATGATGGTGACCGACTGCGGCGTCTCGCGCATGGTTTCGCCGCGTTTCATCATCGACACGTTATCGATCAGCTGCCCCTTGACCAGCATCTCTTCCATGGTGCCGTCAGCCGAGGTGGTGGTGGTCGCAGTGGCACGATCGGAGGCTGCTTCAGCCCCGGCGTCGTTCAAGCTCGCCAGACGAAACGATGTGCTCTGCTCCGCTTTGGAAGCGGCATCGCCAGCCGGCCGGCCCTCAGCAGCGCCGATCTCGACCGTATCGTTGCCGACCAGCGCATAGGAAACACCGGTTCCCTGCAACAGCTGCTTGAGCGCAGCGTCGATGGGCATCAAACCGTTGACACCCGCAGTCGCCAGCCCCGACACCTCCTGCGCCTTGGTGATGATCTGCACATTGGTCTGACTCGAGAACTGGATCAGCGCCGGCGACAAGGCCTGCGCGGGAATATCGAAGCGCACTTGCCGATCGAGCTCGGCGGCGTTGATGGACGAAGTAGCGAGGCACAGCGCGGCCACGATGACGCGCAGGCGGTGCGAAGAAGACTTGCGGAAGATGCTGCTCATGATGCTCCGGCCAGGGATGTTTCTTGCGTATTTGTGATGCCTACCTCGCTATGACGTTTCATGCTGCTCGAGACGAATTCAGAGGCGCGAATTATTTCACTGCATAGAGCAAGCGGCGGCCGTCGGCGGCGGACTCGACGCGCAGTGCGAACAAATGTTGTGTGGCCGCGAGCCAAGCGTCGGTCCGATTCTGGAACACGGTGCCGGTGAACCGCATCTGCGCCACCTCGGGATCGACGATGACGATCTCGTGCGCGGCGTAGCGATTGACGTTGGCGATCACCACCGCCAAGGTTTCGTCCTGGAAATCCAATCGACCATTACGCCACGACGCCGCCGTATCCAGATTGACGCTGGCTACTTTGGCGGCGCTGAGATCGGCGGCGGCCTGCTCGGTCCGAATCTGTTGACCGGCGGTGAGACGCACGACAGGTGTGTCCAGCGTGGTCGCCTCGGTGGATTTCACGTCGACGATACCTTCGGAGACCGTCACCATCACATGAGCGCCGCTCTTGCGCACGTCGAAGCTGGTGCCGATATCGGTGATGTGCAAATCGCCCGCATGGACCGCGAGTGGCCGACGCGAGTCGGGCGCAACTTTGAAAAACGCTTCGCCGTCACGAAGCACTACGTTGCGCTGGCTGGCGGTGTAATTCACATCGACTCGGGTGCCCGCGCCCAGTTCCAGCTCAGTGCCATCCGGCAATTGGTAACTGCGATTCTCGGCCTTGCCGGTCACATACGTTGCTGTCATCGGCTGCGGCGACTGCCAGGCCCAGTAGCCCCAAGCGCCAACCACCAACACCAGGCTTGCGGCCAGCGAGTATGCCCAGCGATTCGTATTGCTCCGAGGCACGCGCTGGGCCGGCGCAAATTGCTGCAGCAACTGCGCTTTGGTCTGTGCCGGCAACGACGCAATCCCAAACGCCACCGCATCGACGCGCTCGAACGCCGCCAGGTTTTCCGGATCGGCCTGCGCCCATTCCAACCATGCCGCCATGCTTTCTGCGCTCGGTTCGCCGGTACGCAACTCCGACACCCACTGTGCTGCCGCTGCACGGCGCAACTCATCGTGGGTTCGGTCTGGATGATTCTTTGTCATTACTGTCGGGCTCCCTGCGATGCGCCTTCGACGCCTGACTGCTCCAGCCGCGCACGACAATGCTCCAAGCCGCGCGCCAGATATTTCTGCACCATCCGCTCCGTCAGGCCCATTTGCCGGGCGATGTCTCGAACGTCGCGGTCGCCGAAACAATGCAACGCGAACGCCTGCCGACATTTCTCCGGCAGCTCCTCCAACGCCGCAGCGATGATCTTCACCTGCTGCTCCCCTAACAGCACTCGCTCGGGCGAAGGCCGCGACAACAAGCCTTCGAAGAATTCCTGCGGCGTGCCTTCGGTGCGCACCTTGCGTTGACGAATGCGATCCACCGCCAGGTTGGCGGCGATCCGAAACAGGTAGGCGCGCAAGAAGCTCACCGCGCCAGGCCGCTCCAGCTGCATCAGCCGGGCATACGCCTCTTGCGCCACGTCTCGCGCCTCGCTGACTGAGTTCAGCCGCGCGGTAAGAAAGCTGACCAATGAACGGTTGTGTTCTTCGAATAGCCGACGCACCTGCTCGGAATGATCCGCAGGTGGGTCAGGCTCGACAGCGGGGGCCGCCTCCGCCTCGGGAGGGACACCGCCGGAACCGGCGAACAAGGAACGGAATCTGTGCGGCACTCGATGTCGACCGAACTATCTGCCGATGAAACTATGACGTTGCAGCGGCGCTCCGGCGAACTTTTCGAGCGAGTTTTTTTGATTTTTCTGGCCGCGCGGGGTTGGCCTTAGGCGTTTTCCCTAGCCGGGGCGGAAATCAAGTGGGGCCTTCCTCACCGAAGTCAGCGACCCACGCAGCGATATCCTGATCGTAGGTAACGATGTTCTCGGCGCTGGCCGACCGGCGCAGACGGTCGCGCACGGCATCCCACTTCTCACCTTCGGGGACTTCTTCGACCAGGATGATCTTGGCGCCCGCTTTATCGAGCGTGCGCAAATTGGCGTACAGATTCCGCGCGTAAATGTCTGGGCGGATGCCAGCATTCACCCAAGTCATGAACGGATTCGCCGTGCCCGGCGGACGCTGCGCCAACACCGCGACCTTCTCGTGATTGGCAACGAACTCGTTCATCACCGTCTCGAGCCGGCGGCTCGGCACGACATTGACTGGCGTCGACGGCGAGTAGTGACGAGTCGTAGAACCAGGCACGCGAGGCGCAGTGGGACTCGGCCCCATCTGAATAGTCGGCACCACCGCTTTGAGCTGCGAGAAGCTGATGCTCCCGGGGCGCAACACACGCGGTCCATCGGCGAGACAGCTGATGATGGTGGACTCGAGGCCGACCTTGCAGTCGCCGCCGTCGAGCACCCACTTCAACTCATCGCCAAACTCATCGCGCACATGTTCGGCCCGCGTCGGGCTCACGTGACCGTATCTGTTCGCCGACGGTGCAGCGATGCCGCCGCCGAAAGCGTTGAGCAACTGCTGCGCGACCGGATGATTCGGCACGCGAATCGCCACCGTGTCCTGCCCGCCAGTAATCACATCGTTAACCGCCGGCGCGCGCTTGGCGACCAGCGTCAGCGGGCCCGGCCAAAACGCATCGGCCAGCTTCTTCGCTTCCGGCGTCATGTCTCGCACCCAGCGCTGCAAATAACGCGGATGATCGATGTGGACGATCACCGGATGGGTGGACGGCCGCCCTTTGACGCGGAAAATCTTACGCACCGCGTCCGGGTTGTTGGCGTTGGCGCCCAGGCCGTACACCGTCTCGGTAGGAAATGCCACGAGCTCGCCGGCGCGCAGCGCTTCGACGGCGTCCTGAATTTCCTGTTGTAAAACTCGTCCTATAGCCATGGGAGCAATGATACCAAGAGCGTCCGGGACAAGAGCTGCTCTCGGCCCGGCATTGATCTGTATTAGTCCAGCGCCGTGCGGGCCCAGCCCTGCGCCGTCCGCCGCAACTCGTAAGTGGGCCAATAACGCTTATCCAGCTTCAGTGTCATCACTTCCACCGAACCGTTCCAGGTCACAGTCCGCAGTCTGAGCGAGCTGCGATCCTCGCGGCCGCTGACCGCCTGGATGAAGGCGTCCAAATCGGCAACCGGCTTGCCGTCCACTTCGACGATGCGCCGGCCGGCCCACAGCTGATAACGCGTCGCCGGCGAACCATACGAGAAATAAGCAACGAACACGCCCTCTGGCTCGATACCACGCTGAGCGGCCAGCGCACGGTGCGGCTGTTGCAATACCGCGCCAGCCCACACGACGATGCGATCGAGATCGCGGCCGCCGAGCGCCACGGTGGGCACCTCGATGACCTGTGCCGATTTGTCACGCCAGACGGTGACGCGCACCGACGGCTTCTGCACGCTTCGCTCCACTTCGCGGAAACGATTCACGATGGCGCCGTCGACATCCAGGATCAGATCGCCCGACCGCAACAGGCCGTCCGCCGGCGAGCCGCCGACCGTGCGCACCACGCTGAGCACCTGACGACGCTCGGGGCTGTGCTGTTCCAATCGGCGGATCCAGTCATCCGGCAGATCCTGCTTGCGTGCCACCGACAGCGGCACTGGCGACAGTTCGGCTTCCAACGAATGCAACGCGCGTCCATCGCGTAACACCGGCAATATTTCCTGCACGAGCTCGGCCGAGATGCCGCGATTCTCTTGCGCAATCTCACGACCTGCTTCGTAAGCGAAGCTGGCCCACGTCGCCACCACGGCGCCGCTCTTGTCGACCAGCACGCCGTCGTAGTCAGCGGGGCCGTTCACGAGCGCGATGGTTTCCAGATTGGACTCACGGAACTGCAACGTGCGCGACAACGGGAATCCCACAGGGTCCACCGACGCTACCGTCGCCGGGCGCGCTTGCACTTTGCCGTCGACGCGCATGCCCACCGCCCACACTTCCTGCCCAGGCTGCAAATCCACGGCCTTCAAGGTCGCCGCTTTAGCCGGCGTCGCGCCGATCAGCTTCGGGTCGTACGAGATCACGGCCAGGTTGTGCAGCGGATGGATGTATTCGACGCGGCCCGGCACTTCGATGGAGCCAGCGAACGTCAGCCGCACATCACCGAGCGGCGACGGCACGGTGTTGCGATCCACGACCACCAAACCGCGCTGCGTATCGACGATCAAACCCGTGCCGTAATAGCTGCGCTCAGTGATGCCCGACACCGAGTACGGCATGTCGAAGTTCACCAGCACCAGCGACGGCGCCAACTTGTTGGTCAACGGATCGGCCGTCTTCGCAAACGTGGTCGTGGCCGGATCCGGCGACTTCGCTACGCCATCTTCACCCCAACGCGTGCATGGCCAAGTGCCGCTTTTGTCGTCGCGCTTACAGACGCGAGCCGGGAACCAACGGCGATCCATCCGCACACTGCGCCACTGCGCAGTCTTGGGATCGTCGATCGTGAAATAACGCAGCGTGATGCGTTCGCCATCGCCCAGCGCCGACAGCGCCTGCTCCAGCTCGCCGAGACCAGTGATTTCTTTGCTGCCCGCTTCGCTGATAACAGCGCCGCGCGGCACGCCGGCAGCACCGAGTACGTAGCCAGGATTGGCGACATACACGCCCTTGATCGGCACGTTGATATGGCGCGCCTGCTGCCACGACAGGTTGTGAACCACCGCGTCGCCGAATTCCAGGAACTCATCCGGCATCACTTGATACATGTCCTGGATGGGCAGCTCACGTTCCAACACCTGACCGCCGCGCTCGACATTCAGCTTGAGCGTCTTGCCGACGCCGTCGTCCAACGTGCTGGCGAGCAGCGAGAAGTCCGCGGTGACCTGGCCGTTGATACGCACCAGAACGTCACCGGGCTCGAGCACATTCTCGGCCGCGGAGCCACGCTGCACTTCGGAGACGACCAGCATGCCGACGCTGTTCGGAAACTTCTTGCGCACTTCGATCTCGGATTCGTTACGCAGACCGAGACGGCGCACTTCATCGAACGGCGTGTAAACGAACACTGTCTGCAACGTGCCGCGAGTCACCGGCTTGTTCTTCTGAATCGCATCCAGCGCGCGCGTCACGCGATCCAGCGGCAAATAGAAACTGGACGCCGCGGCCGAACTGCCGCCGGCGTTGAGCGCCAGCACGCGACCGTCGATGTCGATCACCGGCGAGCCGGACGAACCGCCCGAGGTGCTCGACGCCGCCTGGTAATAGAAAGTGTTGAAGTCGTTGTACTTGCCCAGACCGTAGTTGGGCGCTTCCCGATCCAGGCGCGCCAGGGTGCCGGCCAGGATGGACAGCTGTTCGCCAGCGTCGTTACCGATCACCCGAATCTCGCGGCCGACCTGCGCGCCCTGCGGATGCAGCTTCAACTCGGTGGGCTTGATGAACCGCAGCTTGGACGGGTCATAACGATAGAAGCCGAAGTCATGCACCGGATCGCGATACACCGGATACAGCGTGACTTCTTCACGATTCAAGAACACCGCAGTGGCCGTGACCGGGCCGGGTGTGACGACGTGACGATTGGTGAGAATCAGGCCGCGCTGCGCATCCACCACGAAGCCGGTGGCCTGACTGGACATGTTCCATTCGGTGTCGAAGGCGCGGGCCAGATCGACCTGGATGGTGACCACGCCACTGGCGACGCGCTCCAGGGTGCGAGTCCAGCGGGAGTCCTCAACGTCGGCGACTGGCAACGCCGCCTGCGGCACGGCCGCCGATGCTGGCGGCTGCGCCCCCCGCGGTTCCGGCCCTCGAGCCTCTTGCGCCTGGGCCGACAGGCTGACAAATGGCAGACAGGCGAGCAGCAGACCGGCGACAGCAAAAGTTCTATGCATGAGTGAACCGCGTTCGAGCAGGCTGTGAAAAGCCGTAATCGACGGGTTCACTCGCGGGCCGTTCAGCCCAGCAGCAGGAACCCCCAGATCACGACCAGGACGCCGAAGGATAGCAGTACCGCGGTCGAGCCGACGTCCTTGGCCAATCCGGACAGCTCGTGGCGCTCCAAACCGATGCGATCGACCACGGTTTCGATGCCCGTGTTCAGCAATTCCACGATCAGCACCAGCAGCACTGAGCTGATCAATAAGGCCTTTTCGATCGGCGTCTTACCCAGGTAGACCCCCAGCGGCAGTAACACTACCGCCAGGGCCACTTCCTGTCTGAACGCCGCTTCGCTACGGAACGCGCCCCTGAAACCCTTCCATGAATTCACGAAAGCCAGCAGCAATCGGCGCATGCCGGCCAATTTGGGGCGCGTTATCGTCGTCATTCCGTACTTCTCATCCCGTAGGTCAGATCGAGTTGTTTGGCGGCGCGCACGTCGTCCAGACGCCGGACCGGCAGAGTATAAGGAGCGCCTTTGACCTTGGCGGCATCCTGTTCGGCCTCGGCCTGGATGGCGATCAGGGCCTCCACGAAGCCGTCCAGCTCTTCCTTGGCTTCGGTTTCGGTGGGCTCGATCAACAAGCACTCCGGCACCAGCAGCGGGAAGTAAGTGGTCGGGGCGTGGTAGCCGTAATCCAGCAGGCGCTTGGCGAAGTCCATGGCATTGACGCCCAGCTCCTTGGCCTGGCGCTTCATCGTGATGATGAATTCATGGCTGGCGCGGCGCTGCGGATAGGCCGGCTCGAAGCCTGCCTTCTTCAAACGCGCCAACAAGTAGTTGGCGTTGAGCGCCGAGAACTCCGCGACCCGATGCATGCCGTCGCGACCGAGCATGCGCATATAAATGTACGCACGCAGCAGCACACCGGCGTTGCCCATGAACGCCGACAAGCGGCCGATGGTCTGCGGCAGGTCGTTTTCATCCAGCCAGCGATACTGGTCGCCGTCCTTGCCCGCGGTCGGAATGGGCAGGAAAGGCAACAAACGCTGACCCACGCCCACCGCGCCCGAACCCGGACCGCCGCCGCCGTGCGGCGTCGAGAAGGTCTTGTGCAGGTTCATGTGGATCACGTCGAAGCCCATGTCGCCCGGCCGCACCTTGCCCAGGATGGCGTTGAGGTTGGCACCGTCGTAGTACAACAAGCCGCCGGCGTCATGCACCAGCTTGGCCACTTCGGAAATACGACGCTCGAACACACCCAAGGTGGACGGATTGGTCAGCATGATGCCGGCCGTCTTCGGACCGAGCGCTTTCTGCAGCGCTTCGATATCGATGTCGCCATTTTCCAGCGACGGAATCTCCACCACCGTGCAACCACACATGACGGCAGTCGCAGGGTTAGTGCCGTGCGCGGCATCGGGAACGATGATCTCGGTACGCTGCAGATCGTTACGTGCGCGGTGATACGCACGAATCATCGCAACACCCGCGAACTCACCTTGTGCGCCGGCCATCGGCGTGAGCGACACGCCTTTCATGCCGGTCACTTCCTTGAGCATTTCCTGCAGCTCATACAAGCACGCGAGGAAGCCCTGGCTCACCGAGTTCGGCGCCAGCGGATGCCGGTTCAAGAACTCCGGCAGCATCGCGAACGCATTACACGCGCGCGGGTTGTACTTCATCGTGCACGAGCCGAGCGGATAGAAATGCGTGTCGATGGAAAAGTTCAGCTGCGACAGACGCGTGAAGTGACGCACTGCCTGCAACTCGGACACTTCCGGCAACGCCGCGCGCTTGCGACGACGAAACTTCTCCGGCACTTCGGCGGTGGCGCCCTGCGGATACTGACCGACAGCGCTGCGCCCGGTGCGCGAATGTTTGAAAATCAACGGTTCTTTGATGTTGCTCACGGCTTACGCTCCAGGACGTCGGCCAAAGCGGCGGCATACGCATCCAAATCCGCATCGGTGCGCGTTTCCGTCGCACACACCAGCAGCGCGTTGCCCAGCTCGGGATAGAGTTTCGACAAGTCCAACCCACCGACGATGTTGCGTTTGGCCAAGGCGTCGAGCACCTCGCTCACCTTGGTCGGCAGCTGTAACACAGCTTCATGAAAACGGTAACCGTCGAACACGACTTTGACGCCGGGGATGCGCGTCAGCTTGTCGATCAGTTTGTTGGCCTGGCGTTGCGAAGTCGCCGCCACCGATTCCAGACCGGCTGCACCCAGCAACGACATATGAATGGTCGCCGCGGTCACCAGCAGACCCTGGTTGGTGCAGATGTTGGACGTGGCTTTGCTACGACGAATGTGTTGTTCGCGAGCCTGCAACGTCAGCGTGAAGCCCTGCTTGCCATCGAGATCGACGGTGCGACCGATGATGCGGCCGGGCATCTGGCGGACGTGTTCCATGCGAGTGGTCATGAAGCCGAAGTACGGACCGCCCGAAGACAGCGGCACGCCCATCGGCTGACCGTCGCCAACCACGATGTCGACGCCTTTCGTTCCCCACTCACCTGGTGGTTTGAACAAGGCCAGCGACAACGGATTCACCACGGCGATCACCAGCGCATTGTTGGCATGCGCCCAGTCGGTGATGGCATCCACGTCTTCCATCTGGCCGAAGAAATTCGGCTGCTGGATCACGACGGCGGTCAGGTCTTCGCCTTGCAGCGCTGCCAACTTCGAGAACTGCAACGTGCCTTTGCCCGACTCGTACGGCAGCACTGTGAAGTTGAGATTCTGACCTTCGACCACGGCGCGCGACACCGACAGATACGTCGGATTCAACGTCGACGGCACCACGATGCGAGCCGACTTGGACTTGCGATGCGCGCGCACCGCCATCAAGCAGGCTTCGGCGAGCGCCGATGCGCCGTCATAGAGCGACGCATTCGACACTTCCATGCCGGTGAGGCTGCTCATCATGGTCTGGTATTCGTACAGCAGCTGCAGCGTGCCCTGGCTGGCTTCAGCCTGGTACGGCGTGTACGCGCTGTAGAACTCGCCACGGGTCACGATGGCCCATACGGCGGCGGGGATGTGATGTTCGTAAGCACCGGCGCCCAGGAAGTTCAACGGACGGCCGTCCTGATCGGCGCGCTGCTGCATCAGGCGCCCGACTTCCATTTCGTTCAGTGCATCGGGAATCGCGGCCAGCGATTTGATTCGCAGCGCCGCCGGGATTTCGTCGAACAGCGCATCGATGCTAGGCGCGCCAATGGCAGCCAGCATTTCGCCGATCTCGGTTTCGGTATGAGGGATGAACGGCATGGCGGCACTCAGTGAGCGTCAGCGACGACTTTCTCGTAGGCCGTGGCGTCGAGCAGCTGCTGCAGCTCGCCGCTGTTGCTCGGCTTGAGCTTGAACAACCAGCCGGCGCCGTACGGATCGGTGTTGACCAGCTCGGGCGAACCGCTCAACGCGTCGTTGTTGGCAATCACTTCACCCGACAGCGGGCTGTAGACGTCCGAGGCGGCCTTGACCGACTCGACCACGGCGGCGGCGCCACCTTTGCTCAACGACTTGCCCACTTCCGGCACTTCGACGAACACCAGATCGCCGAGCGCGCCCTGCGCATGATCGGAGATGCCGATGGTGACGGTGCCGTCGCTTTCGACGCGCGCCCATTCGTGGGAATCCAGATATTTCAGCTCGGCAGGAATATTGGCCATGGTGAGGTCCTCAATAACAATTCAAAAATTGGCGAAAGCAGAATCGGGAAATCAAGAAATCAGCGGCTTGCCGTTGCGAACGAACGGATACTTCACGACGCGCGCCGGCAATAACTTGCCGCGGATGTCGACTTCCACGCGATCGCCGGTCGCTGCCGGCACGCGCGCAAAACCAATGGACTTTTCCATCGTCGGCGAGAAGGTGCCGCTGGTGAGTTCGCCGTCGCCTGCAGAGGTGGCGACTCGCTGATGACCACGCAGCACGCCGCGTTCATCCAGAATCAAACCGACCAGCTTGCGCTTCACGCCACCGGCGCGCTCCGCATCCAGCGCGGCCCGACCGACGAAATCGCGATCCAGCGGATCGAACGCCACCGTCCAGGTCAGACCCGATTCGAGCGGCGACAAGTTCTCGTCCATGTCGTTGCCGTACAGATTCATGCCTGCTTCGAGTCGCAGCGTGTCGCGCGCGCCCAAGCCGCATTCGGCGACACCGGCAGCTTTCAGATCGGTCCAGAACTTGGCCACTTCGGCCACCGGCAGCATGACTTCCCAACCGTCCTCGCCGGTGTAACCGGTGCGGGCGATGAAGTACTGGCCGAACTCGCGGCCCACGAAAGTCTTCAGCTGCAGCGCTTCGTCGGCGTACTTACCAATCAGGGTCGCGGCCTTGGCGCGGGCGTTCGGCCCTTGCACGGCGATCATCGCCAGATCGGTGCGCGGATTGATATCGACTTTGAATTCATCGGAGAAGCGCTTCAGCCACGCGATGTCTTTGTCGCGCGTGCCGGCGTTCACGACCACGCGGAACCAGGTGTCGGTGAGGAAATAAACGATCAGGTCGTCGACCACGCCGCCACGCTCGTTGAGCATGCAGCTGTACAACGCCTTGCCCGGCTCCTTCAGCTTGGCCACGTCGTTGGCCAGCAGGTAGCGCAAATAATCGCGGGCGCGCGCGCCGGTCACGTCGGCGATCAACATATGGGACACGTCGAACATGCCGGCATCGCGACGCACGGCATGGTGCTCTTCGATCTGCGAACCGTAGTTGACCGGCATGTCCCAGCCGCCGAAATCGACCAGGCGTGCGCCAGCGGCGACATGGGTGTCGTACAAGGGAGTTTTAAAGCCCATCGAATGCTCCGGAATTGGCCAGTGGAAAGGCAAGCGCCGAACGTACGCAACGTTCAACGCCCCTCTGTCCTGTGACCTGAGAGATCCGGCCACGCCCCCCGTCTGAAAATCGGGTCGTTGCCTCTCCCCTTCGGTGAACCGACGGCTTCCTATTGATAAGGAAGGCGGCAGCTACTCTCCAGAGCCCGCCGTGTGGTGGACGGCCGAAAGCCGCCCGATCCACAGTGCACGCCGTTCATTTGCCTGAGCGTTTCCGGGCGGTTGCGCCTTCGGCGGCGGGGCTGATCCCGCTCTCTCCGGCCGTGCCTTGCGATGGGTGCGCGTATGGTATCTCAAGACGGTGAGGCTTGCGCAAAGCGTTACAATGCCTCCGTTATGCGCCCCATCCGACGTACCTCCATCCCTGTCCGCATCGGTTCCGTCACTGTCGGCGGCCCCGCGCCGGTCGTCGTGCAATCGATGACCAACACCGACACCGCCGATATCGAGTCCACCTTCGCCCAAGTCAAAGCTTTGGCACGGGCTGGCTCCGAATTGGTGCGCGTTACTGTTAACACCGACGAAGCTGCCGCGGCCGTGCCTCACATCCGCGACCGGCTCGCGAAGGTGGGCGTTCATGTGCCCATCGTCGGCGACTTTCATTTCAACGGGCACAAGCTGCTCAAGGCGCACCCAGCCTGCGCCGAGGCTTTGGCCAAGTACCGGATCAATCCTGGCAACGTCGGTCGCGGCAGCAAGCGCGATCCGCAGTTCGCGGAAATGATCGAAGTCGCCATTCACAACCGCAAACCGGTGCGTATCGGCGTGAACTGGGGCAGCCTGGATCAGGACCTGCTGACCCGCCTGATGGACGAGAACTCCAAGTCCGCCGCCCCGATGGATGCTCGCGATGTGACGCGGGAAGCATTGGTGGTGTCGGCATTGGAATCCGCCAAGCGCGCCGAAGAGCTCGGCCTGGGCTCGGATCAGATCGTGATTTCCTGCAAGGTCAGCGGCGTGCAGGATTTGATCTCTGTGTATCGTAATTTGGCCAAGCGCTGCGACTACGCGCTACACCTCGGCCTGACCGAGGCCGGCATGGGTTCCAAAGGCATCGTCGCCTCCACCGCCGGCATGGCGGTGCTGCTCCAGGAAGGCATCGGCGACACCATTCGGGTTTCGTTGACGCCCGAGCCCAACGGCGACCGCACTCAGGAAGTGATCGTCGCCCAGGAAATCCTGCAGACCATGGGCTTGCGCGCGTTCATGCCGATGGTGGTAGCCTGCCCCGGCTGTGGTCGCACCACGTCGACGTATTTCCAGGAACTGGCACAGAAGATTCAGTCTCACATCCGGCATCAAATGCCGGAGTGGCGCAAACATTATGTCGGCGTCGAGGACATGACCGTGGCCGTCATGGGCTGCGTGGTCAACGGCCCCGGCGAAAGCAAACACGCCAACATCGGCATCAGCTTGCCCGGCACCGGCGAACGGCCGGTGGCGCCGGTCTATGTCGACGGCGAGAAAGGCCCGACGTTGAAGGGCGATCACATCGCCGAAGAGTTCCAGTCCTTGGTCGAGGACTACATCGCCAAGACTTACGCCAAGCGGGAGTCGGCATGACGTCGCTGCTCGAGCAACGCTGCAAACCCTGTGAAGGCGGCATCGCGCCGTTGTCGCTGGCGGAAGCACAGACGTTGCTGACCCAGCTCAACGATGTTTGGAAATTGGCGGCGGATGGCAAGAGCATCCGGGCCGAGTGGAAGTTTCGTAACTTCTATCACGCGATGAGCTTCGTGAACGCGGTCGCGCACCTCGCCAATGCCGAGGATCATCATCCCGATCTGGAAGTCGGCTACGGCTATTGCCGGATGACCTATAACACTCACGCCATCGGCGGACTGTCCCACAACGACTTCATCTGCGCCGCCAAGGTCGACGCGTTACCGCGCACCTAGTTACGCAACGCTGGCGACTGCTTCGATGGGCAGCACCGGCCCGACCGGATGCCGAAACTCCTGTTGAGCGAAAGCAATGCGCTCGGCGGCAGGGGCGTCAAAGTTGGCGCGCTCATCGCACATCTTCAAACGACGCAGCAAGCCCTGCCGATTGGCGATCTGAATCGCCAACCCTGGCCGTGCGTTCAGCTCCAGCACCAGCGGCCCCAGATCGCGATCGAGCACGATGTCGACGCCGATGTAGCCCATGCCGGTCAGCTCATAGCAGCGCGCTGAGATATCCAGAATCGTGTCCCAGTCCGGCACCTTCAAACCGGCAATGGCATGAGTGGTATCGGGATGGTGAGTGACCACCTGCGTGCCGACCACGCCATCCAAAGTCACGCCGCTGGCGAGATCGATGCCCGCGCCCACCGCGCCTTGGTGCAGGTTCGCTTTGCCATGCGATGCTCGCGTCGGCAACCGCACCATGGACATGATGGGATAGCCCCGATACACGATCACCCGAATATCCGGCACGCCCAAAAAACTGATCCGTTCGAACAACGGCGAGAAGTGCACCATGTATTCGACGATGACCACGTCCTGCACGCCGCCCAGACTGAACTGACCGTTGATGGCATTGGACAAGTGATGATTCAGGAAATCGTCGTCCAGCAACGTGCCGCTGATGGTCCGATAGCGCGAGGCGCTGCGACCGTTGATGACCACGATGCCGTCGCCGGCACTGCCATGCGCCGGCTTCAACGCGAACTCGGGATGATCGCGCACGATCTCCGGCAGCCGCCGGATGTCATGTTGAGTTTCGATCACGCCATACAGCTGCGGAACCGCGATCCCAGCCGCTAGCGCCAGCCGCTTGGTCTTGAGCTTGTCATCGACCAGCGGATACAGCCGCCGCGGATTGAACCGCAGAATGTAATCGCCATTGCGCTTGTTGAGTCCGAGCACTCCTTCGTCGCTCAGTCCTCGATAGCGCCCGAACATTACGGCGCGCTCCGCGTCGGCAGCAGCGCCTTGAAGCGACGCAATTCGAGCAAGCGATAACCGGTGTAACGACCCGCCAACAGCGACACGGCGATCACCAGCAACAACAGCTCGGGGAACACGAAAATCAAATGTTCCAGCCAGGGAATGCCCATGATCACGTAGGCCACTGCCGCCACCAGCAAGCTACCGATGCCTTCCTGTAACGCTTCGGAGGCACCGCGCTCCTCCCACACGATGGACATGCGCTCGATGGTCATCGACAGAATGACCATGGGGAACAGCGCGATGGACAGGCCGGGCTGCAGCTCCAGTTTCTGACTGAGCACGCTGATGCCGGCCATCAACAACACCACCACGGTGAGCACGGTGGTCAAACGCGGCACCAGCAACAAGCGCAGCTTTTCCAGATAGAACCGGATCAACAAGCCCAACGACACGATGATCGCGAACAACACCAGGCCCCATAGCAGCCGCGTCTCGCGGAACGCCAGTGCGACCAGCACCGGCATGAAGGTGCCGAAGGTTTTCACGCCGACGAAGTTACGCAACAACATGATCACCAGCGCGCCGATGGGAATCATCATCAGCACCGCGTACACCGCCTGGGTGGCGATCGGCAGCGCGAACAAAGAGAAGTCCATGGCGTGCGAACCGGTCAGCTCGGCGCGACGCTCGGCGACCACCAGCGAGTCGAGCAGGTTTTGCTGAACTGCCAAGCTCACATCCAGATTGCCGCCGCCTTCCAGACTGGCGATGGGATCGTCGCCGCGCCACCAGATCAGGAACTCCGGCGGTAAGCCCTGCTCCAGGGTCTTGGGATTGAAGTACAGCCATTGCACGCCGTCGTGTACCTCCAGCAACTGCTGGGATTGCACCGGCCCCGGCACATTGCGTAGCTGCACGCCGTGCGCGATGCGCGCTGGAATCTGAGCGCCGGCTAGAAAGATGGTCGCCAGCTTGGCTTCGTCCGACGGCGCGCTGCCCCGGCTCTTGAACATGCTCACATACGGATCACGCTCGGCGTGGTTGATGTGACGAAGCAGTTCGGTGGTGAAGCTGGCCACGTCGGCCGACTGACGCCGCACTTCGGCGATCAACCCTTCCATGGCGATACGCGACGGCTCGTCGAGCACCGGCTGTTCCGGAAACGGCGGCGTGGTGTCTTCGGCGATGCGGGTTGGGTCGCGATACACCTGAGCGCGGTAGTACAGCGTCTGCGGTCCGCTCGCCTGGCGCAACGTCCACTGCGACTCACGACCCGCTGGCGCAATCCGCGTCGCATGACCGAAACCGCGCGAAATGAAATTCTCGTCCAGGATGGAAAAGCCCGGCGTGAGATTGGGAATGCGTAGCGTCGCCTTGACCGACGCCGGCCCCGGATCGAAGCGCACCGCCGCCTCCACCGTCCAGACGCGTGTCGTCTCCTGCGCCTGCAACGGAAAGCCCAGCACTTGCGACTTGTACGCGAACAGCGCCAAGCCGATCAGCGCCAGCACCGCTGACAGCACATAGATGTGACGATTGTTCATTCGATCAGGCGGGCGGAATCTTCGCTGTTGATAGCCACGAGCAAATCCAAGGGCGCGGCGGCGAACCGGCAGGCGGCGGCAAGGTCGCTAGCCGCTGCAGTGACGCCGGCATGCTCGACCAGCAATGCCAGTTGCAACGCGCGTCCCAACGTCATCGCCACTCTACGTGCCTGAGCCTGCAGCCGTCGCGGGTCGTCATTCTGACTCAGCCACTGCATCGTATGCTCGACTGCCGCGGTCGCCTGCCGGCCGGCAGCCGCCAGACGAGCGTCCCCTCCCGGTAAATCCTGAGCTTGCTCGATGCGCCGTCGCAAGGCCGGCAAGCCGACACTGAGCTCTCCGCGCAGCACGGCGTCCAATGCCAATACATTCGTGGTTCCTTCCCAAATCGGCAACACCTGCGTGTCACGTAACAAGGCCGGCAGACCGGTATCTTCTACATAACCGGCACCGCCGAACGCTTCAATGCATTCGCTCACAACGGCGACAGCTTGTTTGGCAGTCAGCAACTTGGCAATGGGCGTCATGGTCCGCAGCAGTGCCTTTTGGGAGTCGTCGAGTTCGCCCGCCTCCTGCCGCCCCATCAATTCCACCAGCTCGAACGCCAGCAAGAATGCGCCCCGCGTTTCCGCTTCCAACCCGGCGAGCGTATCGACGTGCAACGGCAGCTCTTCCAATCGGGCACCGAAAGCGCGCCGCTGACTTGCATACGAACGCGCCAAAGTCAGCGCCCGGCGCATGAAGCTTACCGAAGTCACGCTGTTCCAGGCGCGAGTTACGGTGAGCATCGGTTCGATGTTCCGTGTGCCGTGCCGGGTATCGCCGACCAATTCGGCACGCGCGCCGTCCAATGTCAGCTCGGCGGTCGGCACTTTGCGAGTGCCGAGTTTGTCCTTGAGCCGCTCGACCCGAATGCCGTTCAAGCTGCCGTCGTCGTTGTGGGTCTCGACGTAGAACATCGCGAGTCCGCTGCCGCCCGGCCCGTTACCTTCCGGCCGCGCCAAAGTCAGCGCCATCTGCGAGCTGATGGCGGAGGTGAACCACTTCTTGCCAAACAGTCGGTAACAGCCAGACTCATCGAGAACCGCCCGAGTCAGCGACGCGCCCACGTCCGAACCGCCGGTCGACTCAGTCATCCACTGTCCGCTGGTCCACGCCTGCGCCGGATCGCGACTGGTCAACCGTCCAACCGCGCGCTCCGTCAGCGCCGAGTTGCCGGAAACACTCAACGTGCGGGCCGCGCCGTCGGTCATCGCCAATGGGCAGGTGTAGACATCCGAGGACGGATGAAACAGATAAACCGCAGCGAACTGATGAATGCGTGAATAGCGACCGTGACGCCGCTCGTACGGGATGGCGATCAGACCATGGCTGGCCGCAATCTCTGCCGCCCGCTGCCACAAGGCAGTGACCTCGATACGGTCGACGCGATTGCCCCACGCATCCCATTGGGTGAGCTTGGGTTCGTTGAGCCGGTCGGCGAGCTGCAAGCGATACAACTCACCGCCAGCCAATTCGCCCAACGCCGATAACGACGGTTCGATCTCGGCCAGCATCTCGGCCGGCAGGCGGCGCTGCAAATAACTACGCAAAAAGGCGTCGTCGCCATACTGGTTGCCCAGCACCGGCGGGGATTGGATGAAGAGCGTGCTTTGCATCCTCGGCCTCCCCTTGCGATTGCGTCCCTTAGTTTAGCGGTGCGTGCGAACCAAGGCCGGCGCCGCGCCTCGAATACCCAATGCGCGCCCCATCAAGAAGCGCTTGGCGAGCATACTGCCATCGAGCACGCTCAAGCCGGCACGCCGCGCCCAACCGAGCGTGTCGGCGCGACTACCGAACAACTTGTTCAAGCCGTCGACCAATCCCAACGCCACCGCGTTCTCGCTCTTACGCCAACGCTCGTAGCGACGCAGGACACGGCGTTCGCCAAGTGATGTCGGCGACAGACCGCTATCCAACTCTTCGGCCAACACTTCGATCAATGCCGCGGCGTCCAGGAAACCCAGATTCACCCCCTGCCCGGCCAACGGATGAATGGCATGAGCCGCGTCACCGACCAACACGAAACGTTCGCGACAGTATTCATTCGCGTGGGTCAGCCGAAGCGGGAACTCTCCGCGCGGACCCGCCAGCTCCACCGCTCCCAACGTGCCGTCGAGCGCTAGCGCCAACTCTTTGGCGACTTGCTCGGGAGCGTCGGCGACCAGACGTTCCGCATGTTCCGGCGTCGTGGTCCAGACAATGGAGCTGCGTCCGTCGGCCAGCGGCAGGAACGCAATCGGTCCGTCAGGAAGGAATCGCTGCCACGCCGTCCGCTGATGCGGATGTTCGGTACCAACGTGGGTAACGAATGCACGCTGGTTGTAGTCCCAGCCTTTTGTCTGAATGCCGGCGAGCTTGCGACTCAACGAACCGGCGCCGTCAGAGCCGACGATGAGCGCAGCTTCGATACGACGACCGTCGCTCAGCACAGCGACGGCTCGATCGTCTTCGAATTCCAATCCGGTCAGCTCACCGCGTAACAACGTCACCCGCTGACGAAACGCCGGGCTGTCATAGATCGACCACAGCACGCGGCGGTTCTCGACGATGTAACCCAGGTTGGGTTCGCCCGACTCGCCGGCCGAAAAGTGAATGGAAGCGGCGCCTCGCGCTTTGCCGGCAGCATCCCAGACGATCATCTCGTCGTAGGCACTGACATGCTGACGTGGCAGCAGCTGCCATGCGCCGACTTCGCTCAACACCCGCTCGGACGCGCGCGAGATAGCCGATACACGCAAGTCGATGTCGTCGGTTGCATCGGGCGGCGGGAATGTCGGCGGCTGCGCTTCCAGCACGGCGATGCGCAGATCGGCGAAGTGACGATTAGACGCAGCCAGCGCAGCGACGCACGCGCCGACCATGCCGCCACCGATCACCAGAATATGAAAGCCGGTTTTCATTTCTGAACCAGGTCAGCCCCGCGAGCGAGGCGTGGCACGCGACCGGCAGCGCCCAACGACAACTGCGACAACGCATCCTTGGCCGCCGGCATCAAATCCAACGCCAGCATGCCGGCGTTACGCAGCAGCTTGATCGGTCCGAGCGGCTGCGAGAACAACCTCACCAAGCCGTCGGTGAAGCGCACGATGTTGCCTCGATCGGCCGAGCGCCACTCACGATAGCGCTGCAGCCACATGCCGTCGCCTGCATCGAAGGCTGCACCCACCTGCGCCTGACCATCCGCAAGCACCTCAGCGAGGCTCACAGCGTCGCGTAAGCCAAGATTGAATCCCTGGCCGGCGATCGGATGCAACGTCTGCGCAGCGTTACCGACGATGGCCAAGCGTTCGGCCACGTATTCATCGGAACGCGTCAACGCGAGCGGGTACAGCTGTCGACGACCGATGCGTGTGAACCGACCGAGACGAAAGCCGAAGGTGTCCTGGAGTCGTGCCAGAAATTCGGCGTCATTCAATTCCGCCATTTCTTTGGCGGTGTCCGGTGCAAAGGTCCATACCAATCCCAAGCGGCCTTCGGTGATCGGCAATAACGCCAACGGACCGGCGGCAGTGAAGCGTTCGTAAGCGACGTGATCATGAAACTGTTGCGACAGGACGTTGCTGACCAGCGCGACCTGCTCGTAATCCCAAGTGCTCGCGCCGATGCCGGCCGATTGCCGCAAGGTGGAACGAGCACCGTCCGCTGCCACCGCCAACTTCGCCTGCACGATGCGAGTACTGCCATCGTCGAGGACACACTCGATCCGCTGCGCGTGCCGATCCAATTGCATCGATTGCACTTTGGCGGGTGCGAGCACGGTGATCGCAGGCTCAGCGCTCAAACGTCGCCACAGCGCGGCACCCATCACGCGATTGACGACCACGAAGCCCAGCTCGTTCAGGCCCTGCTCCTTGGCATCGATGCGGGTGAAGCCGAAGCGACCTTGATCGGACACATGGATGCGACGAATGGCCGTGGCCTCGCGCTCCAGCAGCGGCCACACGCCCAGCCCTTCGAAAATGCGTCGGCTGCCGTTAGATAACGCCGTGCTACGGTCGTCGAAGCTGGGTTGCTCGGCGGCACCGAACGGCGCCGCTTCGATCAGCGCGACTCGCAATTGCAGTTTCGCCAAAGCCAACGCCAGGCTGGCGCCGACCAGACCGCCGCCGGCGATGGCGACGTCGACGTTCAGAGCAACCCCGTTCAAAGCAGCCGTGGGCGCAGCGGAGTCACTCATGCATTCATCAGCTTTTCGATGCCGTCGGCATCTTTGACCAAGGCCGCGGTCAGCACTTCGTTACCGTCTTTGGTGACCACCACGTCGTCCTCGATACGCACGCCGATGTTCCACCAACGCTTGGGCACGCCCTTGGTGCCGGCGGGAATATAGATGCCGGGTTCGACCGTCATGGCCATGCCGGGTTCGAGCACGCGCCATTGATCGCCGATCTTGTAGTCGCCGACATCGTGCACGTCCATGCCCAGCCAATGACCGGTCCGATGCATGTAAAACTTCCGGTAGGCGCCGTCTTTGATCAGGTTGGGCACCTTGCCCTTCAATAGCCCGAGCTTCACCAGGCCCTGGGTGATGGCTTTCACCGCCGCTTCGTGCGGCTCGTTCCAATGATTGCCCGGCTTGGTCTTTTCGATGGCGGCGTGCTGCGCGTCCAATACGACTTCGTACACGGCCCGCTGCTCGGGCGTGAAGCGACCGCCAACCGGAAAGGTGCGTGTGATGTCGGACGCGTACAGCTGGTATTCGCAGCCGGCGTCGATCAACAGCAGGTCACCGTCCTGCAGCTCTTCGGAGTTTTCGTGGTAATGCAGGATGCAGGAGTTGGCACCGCTACCGACGATGGGATGGTAGGAGATGTCGGCGTCGTTCATCCGGAACTCGTGCAACAGCTCGGCCATGACCTGGTATTCCTTGCGACCCGGCTCGGCGAACTTCATGGCGCGCTTGTGAGCTGACACCGCGATACGGGCCGACTCACGCATGGCCTCCAGTTCCGGTCGCGACTTGAACAGACGCATGTCGTGGAGCAGATGATCGAGCGCCACGAACTCCTGCGGAGGCAGCACACCGGTGCGCGCCTGGGTCTTGAGCGTATTGACCCAACCGATTACGCGCTGATCGAACTCCTGATGCAGGCCCATGGTGTAGTAGACCCGCGAGCAGTGTTCCATCAGCCCTGGAAGGATGTCGTCGATGTCGTTGATGGGAAACGCATCGTCAGCGCCATAGTCGCGCACGGCGCCTTCCGGTCCAGAGCGTTTGCCATCCCAAGTTTCGCGCGTCGGATCGCGTTCGCGCGTGAACAGCACGTACTCGGCATGGGCGCGGCCGGGAATCAACACCGCCACCGCTTCCGGCTCGGCGAAGCCGGTGAGATAGAAGAAATCGCTATCGGGCCGGTAGTGATAGCTCACGTCGCTATTACGCGTCTTTTCCGGAACGGCGGGCAGGATGGCGATGGCACCGCGGCCCATCATTTTCATGAGCTGCCGGCGCCGGCGTGCGAATTCGTCTTTGCGCATGAGCGAGTGTGAAAAGCGAACAACTAACGAGCGATGCAGGGGATCAATGCAGGCCGATCAATGCAGGGTCGAGGCGTCCGGATCCTGATCGGCATCCGCATCGTCGACGGCGCCCTCGGCGTCCTCGTCGGCATCGATGCGGTTGGCGGCAGCGGCCGGCAGCAGTTCATCGTGAATCAGCTGCACGCCGACGCGGACGTATTCGACGACTTCGGCATAAGCTTCTTCTTCGCTTTCGTTACCGTCGCCGTCGAGCTCGACACTGGCGCGGCCGATGTGCGTGAGATCGTTGAGGATTTCATTCACGTTGCCGGGCAGCTCGTCCTGTTTGACCGGTTCGCCGGTGGCGAAGCCATATAGAAAGCCCTGGCACCATTGCGACAGACCGCCGGCGCGGCTCGCGAGCGGAATGTCGTCATCCGGCAGCAGTGCTTCGAATTCCATGTTTTCGCCACGTAACGCATTGAGCGTATCGGCGTACAACAAGCGCAAGGCCTGCTGACTGTCGTCGTCGTTGCGACGATCTTCCTCGGGAATGATTTCCTCGAGCCAGCGTTCCATCGGATAGTGCGGCGAGGTGCACAGTGCGCCGACCAGACAACCGTGGGCTTCCGCCGCCGATACCGACGAACCCAGTCCTTCCAGGACCCGCACCACTTCGGCGAATGTGACTTGCAGCATCGTCAGTATCTTAGCACTGCGCCCGGCTGGCTTCATTTGGGCGTTGTTTGGAGTGCATGCCGGCGGCATTTGACACTTACGGGCGGGGTGGTTTGACCGAGGTGGGGGGTGGCCGCATAATCGCTCGCATGAACCCTGCCGCCACCCCAGGCACCACGCGCGCCGCCGTCGATCAGGAGCTGAAGCAGCTCGAACGACGCGTTGATGAGTTGGTCGCGCTGGCGGCCCAGCTGCAGGAAGAAAATCGCGCCTTACGGCAGCGACAGGACTCGATGATGACCGAGCGCGCCACTCTTCTGCAGAAGAACGAGCAGGTGCGCGCCCGAGTCGAAGCGATGATCGGCCGCCTGAAGGCGATGGAGCACAACGCATGAGCGACCGTTTGGTGCGCGTCAGTGTGCGAATCCTGGAAAAGGAGTACCAGGTCGCCTGTTTGCCCGAAGAGCGCTCCGAGCTGCTGGATTCGGCGGAATTTCTCAACGGCAAGATGCGCGACATCCGCGACGCCGGCAACATCGTCGGTCTGGACCGGATCGCGGTGATGGCGGCGCTCAACCTGGCTCACGAACTGCTCAAGCGCAATCGTAACGAGGCCATCGAGAGCGAAGTCAGCGAGCGTGTGCGCCAGATGCGCGAGCGTGTCGAATCGGCGTTGAGCCGAGGACAGCAACTGCCGCTGTAGGGTATCGGCCGAAGATCGGGTTTGGCTTTGACCGGCTTGAAACCGGACACGTTGCCCAGATCTTGGCCCGCACCGGCGAGTACAATGACTCCGACGGTGAACTTGGGACTGCGCATGCGCGTTAGGTACGCAGACTCAGAATCGATTTTGTTATGGCGCTGCCTGCGGTGTTCGACGTGTGTCGGGTTACCTCTCGACCCTAACGTTAATACCCCCGGGATTCGGTTACGTAGCAGCGGTGTGCAAGTCCGTCTCGAACGGAAAGCCTTAGCTGATACAGCTGCGTCCCACCTATTGCTCCGTGTCGAGAGCAATGGCTCATGACGGCACAGGCGGGTAGCGCCTCCTCTTCTTCCACGTCGCTGCTGGATCGCCAGCAGCTGCGTCGACAGATGCGTCAACGTCGACGCGCCTTGTCACCCCTCGAGCGTGCCGAAGCGCATCGCGAGTTCGCACGCATCCTCAGCAATAAGTCGCTGCTTCAACCGGGCCGGCGGGTCGCGCTGTACTTCGCCTACGGTCACGAGGCGGACTTGCGACACGTGATCGATCTCGCTCGCCGCCGTCGCTGCCTGCTGTACTTACCGGTCATCACCCACTTTCGTCACAGTCGCATGCGCTTCGTGCGTTACGCAGCCGATAGCGTGATGCGCGTAAACCGATACGGCATCGCCGAACCCGATCCGCGCCATGCCGAACTGATTTCGGTACGGCGTCTCGACCTGGTGTTGTTGCCGCTGGTCGCATTCGATGCGCGCGGTTGGCGCTTGGGCAGCGGCGCCGGTTACTACGATCGCAGCCTGCATCATCTGCGCGAAGGCCGCCGTTGGCGCCGTCCCAAGCTGCTCGGGGTCGGTTACGAATGCCAACGCACCACTCAACTACAACCGGATCGCTGGGACGTGCCGCTGGACGGGATCCTGACTGAACGCGGTCTGCACTACTTCAAGCATTCTGATTAGCACCTCGATGGAGTCGTCATGAACTACTGGTTGATGAAGTCCGAGCCGTCCGTGTTCGGCATCGACAATCTGGCACGCGCCAAGAACAGCACCACCGGCTGGGACGGCGTGCGCAATTTCCAGGCGCGCAACTACATGCGCGAGATGCGCAAAGGCGATCTGGTGTTCTTCTATCACTCCAGCTGCGAAGTGCCTGGAATTGCAGGCGTTGCCACCGTACAACGCGAGGCATATCCGGATCCCACGCAGTTCGACAGCAAGCACGATCACTACGATGCCGCCAGCAAAGCGGACGAGCCGCGCTGGTCCATGGTCGATGTGAAGCTGGTCCGGAAGTTCGACGAGGTACTCTCGCTCGATGAGCTGCGTAAGCATGCCGCCGGTAAGCTCAAGGACATGGTGGTACTCAAACGCGGCAATCGACTGTCGATCACACCGGTGACCAAGAGCGAGTGGCACTTCATCGAAGCGCTCGTCTGAGTCGCTCGCACACTCGCGATGAGGGTCATGATGAGGGTCATGTCGAGGTCGAGATGAGGGTTGCGATGAGAACGGGCACAACAAAATTGCACGCGCCTCTTGCTTGCCATTTTTAATTTATGTATATACTGCGCCCGGACTAACTCGACATGGAGATCTAGTATCATGGCAACGAAAGCAAAGAAGTCTGCGAAGAAGAAGGCTGGCAAGAAAAAGGCCGCCAAGAAGAAGTAAGTTCTTCTGAGTAGACGATGATGAAGACTGTGCCCGCGAAAGCGGGCACAGTCGTTTCCGGACCCTCAAAAATACTAAGAATATAGGCCTTTCCGTCCACCGACTCACTGCGCCCTCACCCATGAACGCCGATCAACTGAAGCAGCAAGCCGCCCTCGCCGCCCTCACCCATGTCGAAGAGGACGCCATCCTCGGCATCGGCACCGGGTCCACCGTCGATCTTTTCATCGACGCATTGGCTGCGCAAAAGCTGCGCATTCGAGGCGCAGTCTCCAGTTCCGAGCGCTCGACGACACGCTTACGCCGTCATGGCATCGACGTTCTCGACCTCAACACCACCGGCGAGTTGGACCTGTACATCGACGGCGCCGACGAGTCGGATGCTCACCGACGCCTGATCAAGGGTGGCGGGGGTGCATTGACCCGCGAAAAGATCGTTGCCGCCGCATCGCGGCGCTTCATCTGCATCGCCGACGAATCCAAACTGGTGAACGTGCTCGGCAAGTTCCCCTTGCCGGTGGAAGTGATTCCGATGGCGCGCTCGTATGTCGCCCGGCATTTGGTTGCTTTGGGGGGACAACCGGTCTATCGCGAAGGCTTCGTCACCGACAACGGCAATCAAATCCTCGACGTGCATGGCTTGGCCATCGTCGATCCGGTCGCGATGGAGAGCGAGCTCAATCAGCTCGCCGGCGTGGTCACTGTCGGTTTGTTCGCGCGCCGCCCGGCGGATGTGTTGATCCTGGGCTCACCGACTGGCGTCAAGACTTTGTAAATGCGCCGTTCTTGAAGGCGCGGACCGCGGCCAAGATCTCTGTGACCAACTTCGGACCGCGATAGATCAGGCCGGTGTAGATCTGAATCAGGTCTGCACCTGCCTGCAAGGCAGCAACTGCCGCTGCACCTGAATCGATACCGCCCACTGCGATCAGCGGCACATCGCTTCCCAACTCCTGCCGCAACGTCGGAATCGCCTGCAGTGCCAGAGCACGCATCGGCGCACCGCTCAACCCTCCTTGCTGCTCACTGTTCGGCACACCCTTCACCACGTCGCGAGTGATGGTGGTGTTGGTCGCAATCACGCCGTCGATCCGCAACTCGCGAACCAACCGAGCGATGGCAACCAGATCCTCGCTCGCCAAATCGGGCGACACCTTCACCACTATCGGCAGCGACTTGCCGGAGCTTGAGCTGAGTTGCACTCGAGCTTCGAGCAGCGCATCGAGAATGGGACGCAACTGATCGACCTGCTGCAGTTGGCGCAGGTTCGCCGTGTTCGGCGACGACACATTCACCGCTACATAGTCGGCGTGAGGCGCGACGACACGAAAACATTCGACGTAATTTCGCGCGGCATCTTCCAAAGGAGTCGCTGCGTTCTTGCCGATGTTGATACCGCAGGGTCCTCGGAACTTTCTTTGCGCCAGACGAGGTGCGATCGCATCGGCACCTTCGTTGGGAAAGCCCATGCGATTGATGAGCGCGTTCGCTTCGGGCAGTCGGAACAAGCGAGGCTTGGCGTTACCGGTTTGTGGCTGTGCCGTCACCGTGCCTGCTTCGATAAAACCAAAACCCAATGCTCCGAGTGCGTCGATGTGACGTGCGTTTTTGTCCAGGCCTGCGGCCAGACCGACTCTGTTTGGAAAACGCAGGCCCATCAGCGTTACGCCTTCCTCTTGCTTCGACTCATGCGTACCGAGCATGCCCAGCGAGTGAGCGGTCTCGAGCATGGAGAAGGTCACTTCATGAGCACGCTCGCCTTCCATGGAGAAGAGCAGCGGACGAATGAGTGGGTAGAGGGAGTTGATCATGTTGTTGTGGGGATGTTCGTGCCTGGTGATGACGGGATTATCGCAGCCTTTGCCGATGCTCGGAGATCGGAGCGTCGGTGGCCAGCATTGCCGGTTGCTAAGAGCTCGGAGCGTCGGTGGCCAGCATTGCCGGTTGCTAAGAGCTCGGAGCGTCGGTGGCCGGCATC
>NZ_JAEUPY010000331.1 GCF_016790065.1 Steroidobacter sp. | reverse complement strand
CTGGCCGAACACATCACCAGCAACGAACTGGTCGTGGTCGCGGCCGTGATGCTGGTCGGCGTGATGCCGCTGATTCCTTATCTGGAGCGACTCAAGGCCACGGAATTGGGGAATGCAGGATTGGACGGCGGTGCGGCTCAGCAGGCCATCGGCGGCAATCCGTTCGCCGGCTTCACCACGTTCATTCGCAGTCCGTTCTTGCTGGGCATCGGCTTGTTTCTGTTGTTGTACACCTCGATGGGCTCGTTCATTTATTTCGAGCTGAAGAATTTGCTGGAGGTCTACGACCGCGGCACGCGCACCCAGATTCAGTCGGGCATCAATTGGGCGGTGAACTTTTTCACCATCGTGACGGCCATCGTCGCGACCAGCCGTCTGACGACTAAGTTCGGCTTGAGTGTGACGCTGGCGTTGATTCCGGCTGCGATGGCGGGGGGCTTGGTCACGTTGGCCTTGCTGCCGTTCGTTTGGTTGGTGATCGTGTTGCGCGTGGTGTTGAGCGCGGGCAACTACGCCATCACCCGTCCGGCGCGTGAAATGTTGTTCACGTTGGTAGATCGGGAAGTGCGTTACAAGACCAAGCCGGTCATCGACACGGTCGTGTATCGCGGTGGCGATACGTTGAACAGCTGGGCGTTCGCGGGCCTGACCGAAGGGTTGGGCTTGGGCATGTCGCCGGTGGCCATCATCGGCGCCGTGGTCGCAGGTATCTGGGCCATCGTCGGCGTGTCGTTGGGCCGCGTCTATAACAAGGACAAACAGGTCGCGGTCGAGAAGCCGGCCTCGTCCGAGCCGGAAGCGGCGGCGCGCTCGTCGGCCATCTAGTCCAGATTGGGCGAACGTTGCATGGGAGCCGCGTAAAACGAGCCAATTCATCGGTGTGACGGGTTAATGTCTCACCGCATGGACCCGACCTCTTCACACGCCCAAAGACACGCCTGGATCGGGGCGGCAGCGGTGCTTGCATCGCTGTTCAGCCAAAGCATCGGCGCATCGTTCGCCAAGCAGCTGTTTCCCGTCGTCGGCGCCATGGGGATGACGGCGCTGCGCATCACGCTTGCCGCTGGCTTGCTGTTGATCGTGCGTCGTCCGTGGCGGACCGGTGTACGCCGAGAGCATCTGGGCGCAGTCCTGCGCTACGGCGGGATGCTGGGCTTGATGAATCTGCTGATCTATCAGGCCTTCGCCAGAATTCCTCTGGGCATTGCCGTGGCAATCGAAGTGCTGGGACCCATGGCGGTGGTGCTGGCGGGGACGCGACGAGCGTTGGATCTGATTTGGTTGCTGTTCGCCGCCATCGGCTTGGCGCTGCTGATCCCGTTCGATTTCCAGGCGTCGGGTCTGGATCCAATCGGCGTGTTGTTCGCGATGGGCGCGGCGGTCTCTTGGGCGCTCTACATCGTGTTCGGCAAACGGCTCTCGGCGGCGGCTGAGGTGGATGGCGTTTCTTGGGGAATGATCGTCGCTACCGTCGTGACGGTACCCTTTGGCGTGGCGGATGCAGGCGCTGCGTTATTGGCGCCGAGCGTGCTGATGATGGGCTTGATCATCGCCGCGTTATCGAGTGCGCTACCGTATTCGGTGGAAATGTTCGCCTTGCGTCGCTTGCCGGCGCACGTCTTTGGTATCTTGGTGAGTGCTTCACCGGCAGTCGCTGCGCTCGCGGGATTTGCGATCTTGGGAGAGCGTCTGACGTCGCTGCATTGGATCGGCATCTGCCTCATCACGGTGGCGATGGGCGGCAGCACGGCCTGTTTGAATCTGCGGCGCGCGCCCGTCAGCGCCGCATCCTGATCACCATCTCATTGCCCTGTTGCGACAGAACCAGGTCGGGTTCTTTCGACAACAAACGCAGCAGCGACTCTGGCTTGTCGGCATCCAGCACGCCGGTGAAGGTGCGTCGTTGTAGCTCAGCACCTTCGAGCGTGATTTGCAGGGTGTTGTAACGATTGAACTCGGCGACGATGGTGGCGAGCGGATCGTCCTGGAAGGCGAGGCGGCGTTCGCGCCAGGCAATGGCTGCGGCGGGATCGGCCACCGATTCTTTCTTGACGCTGCCATCACGGTACGCAGTGGCAGCTTCGCCAGCGCCCAACGGTGTGTTGGCAGTATCGCTGGAGCTGACTTGCACGCGGCCTTCGACCACCGACACGGTGGTTGAGCCTTCATGCTTGTAGACATTGAACTGCGTGCCGACGGCTCGTGCCACGGCAGTGTCCGTGATGACACGGAACGGGCGATCCGCATCGTGTTGAACGATGAACAGCGCTTCGCCGTCGATGAGTTGGATGTCGCGCTCCGAGGCGGAGAACTTCAATGCCAGCCGAGTGCGTGTATTCAGATGGACGAGCGAGCCATCGGGCAATTTCACCGTGCGCTGTTCGCCTGTGGTAGTCGAGTATTCATCGGCAGGCGTGCGAAGTTGCAACGTTAGCGTGACGGCCACAACCACGGCAGCAGCGATGCTGCCCACGGCCATCCACCAAGTGCGCAGCCGGCGCTGATTCGGACGCTTCTGCTCGAGCGTTGGCAATCGGGACGTTGCTGGATGAGGCACCGGGCTGGCCTGGGCCTCCGCGATCAAAGCATCGACATCGTGTCGACGCTGCGGGTCGACGCGCCCCAGCTCTTGCTCCATCGCAGCCAACAATAGGAAATTGCGGACGTGACGACGCGACTCGAGCAGCCAGGCGCTGAAGGCGGCCTTGTCTCGGGGATCGCCGTCACGCAGTCGCATGAGCCACTCGGCGGCTTGTAGCGCGATACGCTTGTCGTCGGCTTGATAAGTATTCAATGTCATCCCCGCGCCCTCATGGCTCCCAGTCCATTGTCAGCATCGTCGCCGTTGCTTCCATGACGTAGCGTTCCACCGTGCGCACGTTCAAGCCGGTTTTCTTGGCCACTTCCTTGTGCGAATAACCGTCGCGTTTCACCAGCAGCAGCACGGCCCGCTGCATGGGGGGCAATTGTTCCAGTGCCCGATCGAGTCGGCGTTGCAGGTCCAGGTCCTCGGCGTTGTCCCGCACCGATGGATCGGCCACGTGCTCGGCCACCTGTTCGACGGTGGCTGAGTCATAGGTCACTTGTTCGTGCTCTTTCTGACCACGCAGTCGGAATTCGTAGACCAGGTTGGCTGCGATGCTCAGCAGGTAAGCCTGCGGCTTACGAATCAGCTCGGGCTTTTCGATTCGGGCCAGCCGCATGAACACTTCTTGGGCCAGATCGTCCACGTCATGTGGCCGAGCCAGCCGCCTGGCCAGAAAACGATGCAACTGGGCCTCATACCGCTGAAAAGCGGTACTGGCGAACGGTGCATCGGGATCGGGCGTCTCGGCAGTCACGAAGGGCCGTCTGGTTGGGGGTATCCGGCGATGAATACGGGGACTCTAGTCCTATAGAGTGATCCCAAACTCATTTACCCGCACTGGGTGCGGGTTTTTTTATTCTGGGCCACTCCTAGTCAGTATCCACCCCACAGAGGGTGGCTGGCCGCTGGTGCCAGGACGAGAACATACTGGGAGGGCTATGAATGCAGCTGCGGATTTGCTGATCCGTTTGCGGAGCGTCTTGCTGGTCGTTGCGCTGACGCTGTCGAGCGTCGTTGCTCACGCCCAGGTGCCTGGCGCCGAGCGTCAGGTCGAGTTGCACTTGCCGGCGCAGCCGATGGATCAGGCGTTGAAAGGCCTGGCCCAGCAGACCGGGCTGCAACTGCTGTTCCGCTCGGACACGGGCGCCAAGGAAGTGGAGGCCCGAGCGCTGGAGGGCACCTTCACGCTGCAGGATGCGCTACGCCGGTTGTTGGAAGGCTCGGGTCTGGCGTTCGAGTTCATGGATGAGAATACGGTTGCGATCACAACCGAACGGGCGGCGGCGGAGTCGGTTCACGTGTTGGAGACCGTGAACGTCTTCGCCACGCTCGACAATGCGCTCAGCGTCGGCTCCAAGTCGGGACAATCCCTGCGGGAAACCCCCAAGTCGGTCACCGTCGTGACTCGCGAGCGTATCGAGGCCCAGAATTTAACGTCGCTGGCCGAAGCCCTGGCCCAAACCACCGGCGTGACGGCGGTGAGCCACAGCCCCAGTGCCGTCGACAGCTACTTCTATTCGCGCGGCTTTCGGGTACAGACGCTGCAGCTGGATGGGGGAGCGCCGGCGTACACCGGTGGCTTTGGCTCCTACCTGGCGCCGGACACCGCCGAGTTCGATCGCATCGAAATGCTCCGGGGCGTCGATGGAATGTTCAGCGGCGTCGGGGCGCCGGGCGGCGTCGTCAATCTGGTACGTAAGCGGGCTCAGGCGGAGACCCAGTTGCGAGCCAATGTGTCCGCCGGCAGTTGGAATGCCTATCGGGGCGAAGTCGATGTCACGGGCGCACTGACCGCCGACGGAAAATTACGCGGTCGCTTGGTCGGCGCGTACGCCAACAAGGACTACTACTATGACCGCAGCGAATCCGAGAAGACGCTGCTGTTCGGCACGGCGGAATACGACCTTGCCAAAGCCACACAACTGATCGTTGGCGCGAGCTACGAAGATCGCAAAGAAGATGCCTATGCCATGCAAGGCCATCCTCGCTATTCCGACGGACGAGACCTGAAGCTCTCCCGCAGCGTGGCCTTCAATCCAGATTGGGCGCGCCGCTATCTGACCAGCAGAGAATTTTTCGCGCGCGTCGAGCACGGCTACGGCAGCACCGGCGTCGTGAAGCTCAACCTGACTCGACTCGAGCAGAGCAGTGAGAGCCGCACTTTCATCGCTTACGGGTTCATCGATCCGGTCACGTTGTCTGGCAACCAGGCCATCGTGCGTGCCAACGATTACGAGTCGGTGCAGGATTTGTTGGACTTGTCGGCCAGCGGCACGCTCGCGCTGTTCGGCCGCGAGCATCGCTATACGCTGGGCGTCGACTATGCGCAGATCGATGGCGGCGGCGAGCGAGAGTACCGCGCCGAAGGCTATGTTTTTCCGAACGGCCGGCCGCTGGATGTTTTCAATTTCGATCCGGCGAATTTTCCCGAACCGGTGGAGACGCTGACCGGCGTCTATCCCGAGAACGGACAAACACAGCAGGGCGTGTACGGCGCGCTGAGTCTGAAGCTCACTGAGTCGTTGCAATTGACACTCGGCGGGCGCTACAGCGAGTACCGTTTCGATCAGGTCTATCGGGCGGTGGCGAGCGATGGCACTCGCGGGGCACCGAGCGCGACGCGTTACGAGGCCAGCAAGTTCATTCCCAGCGCCGCGTTGCATTGGGATTTTTCGTCGCGCTGGTCGGCTTACCTGAGTTATGCCGAGACGTTCGAAGCGCAAGGCAACCGCCTGCGAGCGTTGACGCCGGGAGCGGTCACGCCCAATGAGCCGATCGATCCGGTCACCGGGGCCGGCTATGAGATCGGTGTGAAGGGCGAATGGTTCGAGCGGCTGAACACGTCGTTTGCGATCTACCGAGTCGAGCGCTTGGGGCAGGCGGTCGAAGATCCTTCGTTCGCATCAGTGGTGTCAGGCACCGATGGTGCACGCTGCTGTTATGTGGCGGCCGCGGATGTCACCAGCCGAGGCTTTGACGCAGAGATCAGCGGCACGGTGGTGCCGGGCTGGCAAATGTTTGCTGGCTACACTTATTACACCAACGAGTATCGCGGCTTCGATCAACTGCGCAGCGGTGTGCTGGTCCCGGGAGGGATTGCCTATGCGCTCAACCGCGTGCCAAAACATATGTTCAAGATGTGGACGACCTGGCAGTTGCCCGGTCGCGCCTCGCGCTGGACGCTGAATGGCGGCGTACTGGCGCAGACCAGAAATTACATCGACCTGACTGCTGTCGCAGCCAATGGCGAGGTCGTGCCGTTTCGCTCCATGCAAGGTTCCTACGCCATCTGGAACGCGTCCGCTCAATATCGATTGGACGACACCTGGAGCATTGGCTTGTACGGCGACAACTTGCTCGACAAAACCTATTACCAGGTGCTCGGCACCCAAACCGAGAACACCTACGGCACGCCGCGCAGTTTCATGTTCACGGCGCGGGCTCGCTGGTAGCCATTCAGTGGAGAACTCAGTGAGATCGATGATTCATGGTTCGGTTGCCTTGCTGCTCTCGAGTTCGCTGTTCGCATCGGCGGCCTGGAGCGATACCGCTGCGTTGCGCGGCGTGTATGTGGGCGACATCGACGCGTCGGTCGAACCTTGCGACGACATGTTCCAGCATTCGAATGGCAAGTGGCATCGAGAGAATCCTGTGCCGGCCTCGCAGCCGCGTTGGAGCCGGCGCTGGGAAGCGGGAGAAATCGCCAAGGATCAGCTGCGAACCATTCTGGAGGCTGCTGCTCGCAGTAATGCGCCTGCCGGCAGCAGTGAGCGACAGATCGGCGATTTCTACGCTGCCTGTATGGATGAAAGTGCGCTGAACCGATTGGGCGTGCGTCCCGTGCAGCCGCTGCTGGATCGGGTCGATGCGATCCGGCAGCCGGCCGATCTGCAACAGGCCATCGCCACGTTGCATGCCGTCGCCATCGACGTGCCGTTTCGGCTGCATGCCGAATCCGATTCGCACGATCCCACGCGCGTCATTGCGAACATCGCCGGTGCGGGTCGTGGCCGAGGCTTACCGGATCGCGACTACTATTTGAGCAGCGAACCTCGCTTCGAGGCTGCGCGCGATCGCTACAAGTTGTACATCGCCAAGCTGCTGCAACTGGCGGGCACTTCTGCCGAGAAAGCCAAGGCTGCAGCCGAAACGGTCTTACGGATGGAGACACAGTTCGCGCGCGCGTCGCTCGACAATGTGTCGCAGCGGAATCCCAAGGCGATGGACAACCAACGCTCTTTCGCTGAGCTGCGCAAGCTCACGCCGACGTTCGATTGGCAGGCGTACTACGGCGCGAGTGGGTTGCAGCCCGGCGATGTGAATGTCGTCGAGTTGCGGCTCATGGAGGAGTTCGATCGTCAGCTGCGCAGCACCTCGCTTGCGGATTGGAAGACGTACTTGCGATGGCACGTGCTCGACTCGGCGGCACCGTCGCTATCGGCGCCGTTCGTCCAAGAGGAGTTCGACTTTCGCAGCGCCTATCTGCGCGGCGCGACGCAGATTAGACCCCGCGCGGTTCGCTGTGCTGAGGCGACTGATATCGCGCTCGGCGAAGCCTTGGGACAGAAGTATGTAGAGCAGTACTTTTCTCCAGAAGCCAAGGCTCGCGCGCAGACGATGGTAGATAACTTGCGGTTGGCCCTGCGCGAAACCATCGAAGAGCTGACTTGGATGACGCCGCCGACCAAAGCTCGGGCGTTGGAGAAGCTGGCGGCCTTCCAGGCCAAGGTGGGCTATCCGGATCGCTGGAAGGATTACAGCAGTGTGTCGATTCGTCGCGATGCTTACTGGGAATCGGTGCTGGCCGGCCGGCGCTTCGCCGTGAGTGACGGCCGGGCGACCATCAACCGGCCGGTGGATCGTAGTCGTTGGGACATGACACCGCCGACGTCGAATGCCGGTTACCGCGCGCTGCGTAATGAAATCATCATTCCGGCGGGCATCCTGCAGCCGCCGAGCTTCGACATGCAGGCCGTCGATGCGGTCAATTACGGCGCCATCGGTTCGGTCATCGGGCACGAGCTGATTCACGGCTTCGATGACAAGGGCTCGCAGTACGATGGCCAAGGCCGTCTGAACAACTGGTGGGCTGCTGACGATCTGGCGAACTTCAAGTCGCGAGGCGAGTGCATCGTGCAGCAGTATGAGAATTATTTCGTCGAGCCCGGCATTCATCACAACGGCCGGCTCACGCTGGGCGAAGCGATTGCCGATCAGGCGGGCGTGCGGCTTGCGTATCGTGCGCTAAAAATTTCTCAGCGTGGCAAGCCGGCGGCGCCGATGCTCGATGGTCTGACGCCCGAGCAACAGTTCTTCATCTCCTGGGGGCAGTTTCGCGGCGATGTGGAACGGCCCGAGTTCGCTCGCTCGATGATGCAGAGTGATAACCATCCCACCGGCAAATATCGGGTGGTGGGGCCGCTCTCCAATCTGACGGAGTTCCAGCAAACGTTCGCCTGCCGCGCTGGCCAACCCATGGTGCGGCCGGCACCGCAGCGCTGCGAAGTCTGGTGAGCCCGGCTTCGTTCCGACAGCCACGCCTATTAGAAGTATCAGGATAACAAGCATGTCGATGCATCGAGCGATGATTGTTTCGCTGGCAGCGTGTGGGCTACTCGTCGTGGCTCAGCAGGGGCGCGCTGCGGATTCTTTCGACGACGTTCGCGCGGCCATTCGCAAAGAGATCGATGGCGGCGTGGCCTCCGTTGCCGTTGCCGTGGCCCAGAACGGCAAGATCGTTTGGGAGCAGGGCTTCGGCATCGCCAACAAAGAGACCGGTCGGCAGGCTGATCCGAGCACGATGTATGTGCTGGCTTCCGTGTCCAAGCCCATCACCAGCACCGGCATGATGCGGCTGGTCGACGGCGGACGGATGCAGCTCGATGCGCCCATCAATGACTATTTGGGCGATGCGAAGCTGGTCGCCATCGTGGGTGATATTCGCGACGCGACGGTGCGACGGATCGCCAATCATTCCTCGGGCTTGCCCGAGCATGCGATGTCGTTTCATCTCGATGAGCCTTACAGCGCGCCGCCGGCCGATCAAACGATTCGTCGCTATGGTCACATCGTGGCGCCGCCGGGCACGCGCTGGAAATACTCGAACTTCGGTTACGGGGTGTTGGAGACGGCGATTGCACGCACGTCGGGGCAGAGCTTCGGCGACTACATGCGCGAGGAGGTCTTCCTGCCGCTGGGCATGAAGCGCTCTTCCGCCTACCCGCAGCGCCCGGTCGATGACAATGTCGCCGCCCGCTATCGCCGCGACGGTTCACGCATCACCGACTACAACGGCGACTTCGTCGGTTACGGCGGCATCTACAGCTCGGCGCACGATCTGGCGCGCTTCGGCATGTTTCATTTGAAGAACAAGGTGTCGGGCAGCAAGCGCCTGTTCTCGGATGCGCGAGTCGATGAGTTGCACGCAGCGTCTTACGACTCGGGATGGTGGGGTGTCTATGGCTTGGGCTGGTTCCGTTCCACCAGCAGCGAACAGCAATTGATGGTGTGGCATGCCGGCGCTTCCTATGGCACCCGAGCGTTTCTCGGCCTGCTGCCGGATCGGAATGTGGCCATCGCCGTGGTCAGCAATTCGGATACCGAAAGCATCGAAACCATTCGTAGCGCGCTACTAGCCAAGTTTGGTTATCAGGAGCAGCTGTGGTCCGCCAAGGACCGCTCCAGCCCGAACGAACCGGCGCCGAGCTTCAGTGAGCAACTGCGTGGCGAATGGACGGGATTGGTACATACCTACCGTGGCAACGTGCCGCTGGTCATCAACGTGGGCGCCGATGGGGCGGTGGATGCGAAGCTCGGGCTCGGGCCAGTGGCTCGCATTGCCAATGCGCGGGTCAAAGATCTGAGCATCAGCGCTGAGTTGCCGGGCAGCATCGATACCGACGATGCGCGGCGTCGTCGGAACGCGTTGCAGTTGACGGTCAATCTATACGGCGAGCGATTGGTGGGTGATCTCGGTACCAAAGTGCCGTGGCCACGAGAGAAAGTGGCGGGCGATTTCGTCAGTCATTGGGTAGAACTTCGTCGCAGCGGCAGCTCGGCGGGAGCAACACTGTGAACAAGACCACGATCAAATGTTTGTGTCTGACTCTGTTGGTAGTCGCTCAGCAAGGGCGTGCGGCGGATTCCTTTGAGGATGTTCGCACCGCCATTCGCAAAGAGATCGACGGTGGGCTCGCGTCCATGGCGGTGGCTGTCGCCAAGGATGGCAAGATCGTTTGGGAGCAGGGCTTCGGCATCGCGAACAAAGAGACGGGCCGCTCCGCCGACCAACATACGATGTACGCGCTGGCGTCCGTGTCCAAGCCCATCACCAGCACCGGCATGATGCTGCTGGTGGATCGCGGCAAGATGCAGCTCGATGCGCCCATCAATGACTTCCTCGGCGATGCCAAGCTGGTGGCCATCGTGGGCGATATTTCCGAAGTGACGTTGCGGCGTGTGGCCGATCATTCCGCGGGCCTGAGCGGCCACACGATGGCATTTCATGTCGATGAACCGTATAGCGTGCCGCCGACGGATCAATCGATCCGACGCTACGGCCATGTGCTGACGCCGCCGGGGACACGCTGGAAGTACTCCAACTTCGGTTACGGCGTGCTCGAAGGTGCGATCGCTCACTCGTCAGGACAGCGGTTCGCCGACTTCATGCGCAAGGAAGTGTTTTTGCCACTGGCGATGACACGCACGTTCGCTGAGCCGTATCGACCTGCGGACGACAACGTTGCGGCTCGGTATCGGCAAGACGGCTCGCTGATTCCGGATTACAACTTCGATTTCGTCGGTTACGGCGGCATCTACAGTTCGGCGCACGATCTGGCGCAGTTCGGCATGTTTCATCTCAAGAACCGGGTGCCGGGCGGTAAGCCGCTGTTCTCCGCGCGGCGCATCGATGAGTTGCACGCCGCCTCGTTCGATTCGGGTTGGTGGGGCACCTATGCACTGGGTTGGTTCCGTTCCACCAGCAGCCAGGGACAACAGCTGGTGTGGCACGCCGGATCCTCCTACGGCACGCGCACCTACCTCGGCTTGCTGCCGGCCCAGAACGTGGCCATCGCGATTGTGAGCAACTCTGACACCGAGAGTATCGATGCCATCACGGCGGCGCTGCTCGGCAAGTTCGGTTATCAAGAGCAGCTGTGGTCCAAGGATCGAACCAATCTGAAAGAGCCGCCAGCCACATTCAGCGAGCAACTGCGCGGTGAATGGTCCGGTTCCGTGCACACCTATCGAGGCTCGATTCCGTTGTCGATCAAGGTGGCAGCGGACGGTACGGTGGAGGCCAAGTTCGGGTTAGGTCCGCAGTCGCGCCTCGCCGAAGCCCGACTCAAAGATACGAGCGTCACCGCGGAGATTCCCGGCAGCATCGACACCGACGATGCTCGGCATCGGGCCAATGTGTTGCAGCTGAAGCTCAATTTGTATGGCGAGCGCTTGGTGGGGGATCTCGAGACCAAAGCGCCATGGCCTCGGCAAGGACGAGAGGGCGACTTCGTCAGTCATTGGGTTGAACTTCGTCGCAGCGGCGGCTCGGCCGGAGCGGCACCGTGAAACAGGCGATACTCAGCTGGCTGTGTCTTGGGTTGTTGATGACGAACGCGTCGGCGAAGGAGCAGCCGTACGACGTCATCATTGCCGGCGGAACGATCTATGACGGCACCGGTGCGGCGCCGTTCAAAGCGGATGTCGGAGTGCGCAAGGACCGTATCGAGCGCATCGGCGACCTTGCCGGTGCGAAGGCCAAGTCACGAGTGGATGCGCGCGGCCTGGCTGTCTCGCCGGGCTTCATCAACATGCTCAGCCAATCGAGCACTACTTTGCTCGAAGACGGTCGGGGCGAAAGCGATATCCGCCAAGGTGTCACACTGGAATTGCTTGGCGAAGGCCAGACCATGGGGCCGCTGAATGCGGCCATGAAAGATCGCATGCGCAGTCGCGTGCCTGGCTTCGGCTCGGACTTCGACTGGACGACGCAGGGCGAATTCATGCAAGTGCTCGAACGCCGCGGCGTGTCGACGAACATTGCGTCGTTCGTGGGCGCGACCTCTGTTCGAGTGCATGTCGTTGGCTATGACGATCGGCGTGCTACTGCGGCCGAGCTGCAACAGATGCAAGCGTTGGTGCGTCAGGCCATGGAGGAGGGCGCGCTCGGCGTGACCTCGGCGCTGGGGTATGTGCCCGCGACCTTTGCGAATACTGATGAGCTGATTGCGCTGTCGCGAGTCGCCGGCCAATACGGCGGCATGTACATCTCGCACATTCGCGATGAAGGCGACGGTTTGGTTGAGGCGGTCGATGAGTTGATCACGGTCGCGCGTGAAGCACGCGTGCCGGCTCACATCTATCACCTCAAGGCTTTCGGTCAACCGAACTGGCCGAAGATGGAGCGGGTGATTGCCAAGGTCGAAGCGGCGCGGTCGGCTGGGCTGAAGATCACTGCGGATATGTATCCGTACACGGCGGCGTTCACCGGTCTGGATATCACCATGCCGCCTTGGGTGCAGGAAGGCGGTAATGACGCGTGGATCGAGCGGTTGAAGAATCCTGACGTGCGTCGTCGTGTGATTGCTGAGATGCGTGCGCCCGCGGTTGGTTGGTCCAATGGACTGGTGAATGCCGGGTCGCCGGAAAATTTATTGATTCTGGACACGACTCGTAATCAAGAGTTGGCGAAGCAAGTGGCCGGCAAGACGGTTGCCGCCGTGGCCCGTGAACGCGGTGTCAGTGCCGAAGACGCCATCATCGATCTGGTCATTGCCGACGCTAGTCGTTTGCGCGTGGCGTACTTCGTCATGTCCGAAGAGAATCTGCTGCGCCAGATTCGATTGCCTTGGGTCACGTTCGGTTCGGATGGAGTGTCGTCGGCCGCCGAAGGCGAGGTACTGAAGAGCAAGACTCATCCACGCAACTACGGCACGTTCGCGCGGGTGCTCAGTCACTACGTGCGAGACAAGAATGCGCTGAGCTTGAGCGATGCCGTTCATCGGCTCTCTGGCTTTCCCGCAAGCATTCTCAGTCTGCGTGAGCGTGGCACCTTGAAGGTCGGTAACTACGCCGACATTGCTGTGTTCGACCCAGCCAGCATCGCCGACCGCTCCACATTTGATGATCCGCATCGATATGCGGTGGGCATGAAAGCGGTCTTGGTCAATGGCGTGCAGGTCGTTCGCGACGCCCAGCATACCGGCGCCAAACCCGGTCGGTTCGTGCGAGGCGCGGGCTGGCGCGGCGAAGGATCGAAGCAGAGTTCAGTTGCGCCATGAGCACAGACAGTGTCGCTGCGCTCAATGACTGGTTCGCCGAAGAGATTCTGCCTCACGAGGCGGCCCTCGAGCGTTACCTGAAGCGCGCGTGGCGAAATCGCGAGGAACTTTACGATCTTCGCCAGGAGATCTACGTGCGCGTGTTCGAAGCGGCGGGCAAGGCTCGGCCGCACTCGCCTCGGTTGTTTCTCTTCTCTACGGCAAAGCATCTGCTCACAGACCGCGTGCGCCGCAGTCGTGTGCTTCGCATAGATGCTGTTGGCGACCTGGAAGCGCTGAATCTCACGGCTGGGGACACGACGCCGGAGCATGAGCTGCATGAGCGGCAGCAGTTGATGAGACTTGCCAATGCGCTCAGAGAGTTGCCACCGCGCTGTCGAGAGGTCGTGTGGTTGCGAAGAGTGGACGAGTTATCGCAGAAGGAAGTGGCCAGTCTGATGAACATCAGCGAAAAGACTGTTGAGACTCAGATCATGAAAGGCACGCGCTTGTTGGCGAGCGCAATGTTTGCTACGCGCAGAAAACAAAAACTGCAGCGTCAGTTTCAATAAAAAATCATCAGGGATTTGTGGCTCGACTTCGTCTTTCACCACAACGGCTCTTTCTAAAGCCGAATTGGGGAATGACATGATGAAGTCCTTGATCAGAAGCGCCACGCTCGCGGCCTTGGCCGGCGCAGGTTCGTTGACGGTGGCCTCGTTGGCGCAGGCGCAAACGCAGAACACCGCTGCTGGCGACGGCATCGTCGAAGAAGTGACGGTGTTCGCGACGCTGGATGAAAAGCTGAGCGTCGGATCGAAGTCCGGCGGCACACTGCGTGAGACGCCGAAGTCCATCACCATTCTCACCAACGAGCGCATCGAAGCGCAGAACCTCACGTCCTTGCAGGAAGCGTTGGTACAGACGACGGGTGTCACCGTCGGCGCATTCAGCCCGCTCGACACCTTCTATTACTCGCGCGGCATCAGACTCGAAACCTTGCAGTTCGACGGCGGCGCCCCGGCATACACTGGCGGTCTCGGCTTCTTCTATACGCCCGACACCGCGACCATCGAGCGCGTCGAAATGTTGCGTGGTGTGGACGGCATGTACTCCGGCGCCGGTGAACCGGGTGGCGTCATCAACTTGGTGCGCAAACGTGCCCAGCGCACCTCGTCCATGAATGTGAATGTGTCCGGCGGCAGCTGGGACAACTATCGCGGCATCCTCGATGTGACCGGTCCGCTGGCACTCGACGGTCGCTTGCGCGGTCGCGCGGTCGCGTCTTACATGGATCGCGGCTATCACATCGATCGCTACACCACCGAAAAACAGATTCTGTTTGGCACGTTGGAAATGGACGTGACCGACAGCACCTTGGTAGCGATTGGCGCCAACTACGAGAAGCGTGAAGACGATGCGTACCCGGGTTGGTCGGGTGTGCCGCGCTTCTCCAATGGTCAGCGTATCCCGGTATCGCGTGAGTTCAATCCCGCGCCGGACTGGAGCCGCTGGCACCTGGACACGATGGAAATGTTCGGCCGCGTCGAGCAGCAGTACGGCGAAACCGGCACCATCAAGCTCAATGTGACTCAGATCGAACAGGACAGCGATCTGAAACAGTCGCTGGTGTACGGTCGGGTGGATCCAGTGACGCTGGGCGGCTCGCGCATCTACGGCACGATGGCGACTTACTCAGCCATCCAGCGCATGGCCGATCTGTCGGCCAGCGGCAAGGTGGAATTGTTCGGCCGTACTCACAACTACACCGTGGGCGCGGACTACACCCAGCTCGATGGCGGTCAGCACGGCTACTCGCTGCCGACGTTTGCCTATGGCAACAACGTCGGTATCAATTATTTCAACTTCAATCCGGCGCTGTATCCGGAGCCCAACGGCACTTTCATCAACTACTACCCGAAGCGCGAGCAATCGCAGCGGGGCGTGTATGCCACCGTGGGAATCCAGCTCGCCGAGCCACTGCGACTGACGCTCGGTGGACGACATGCCAACTTCCGCTACGACGAGGCGTTGCGCGCCGTTGCGACCGGTGCCACGACTTACCTGCGCTACGACGACAGCAAGTTCATTCCCAGCGCGGCGTTGAGCTACAACCTGACGGATCGTTGGACCACGTATCTGAGCTACGGCGAAACGTATAAATCGCAGGGCAATCTGTACCTGGGCCCCACGCCGGGCAGCAGTCCGCTCGATCCCATCGTCGGCGAAAACATGGAGCTGGGCATCAAGGGTGATGTGTTCGACGGTGTGACCGCGGCCGCGTCCATCTATCGACTGATACGCGACGGGCAAGGTGTGGTGGAGCCGGGCACGATTGCGGCCATCACCGATCCGAGCGCCGGTACGCGTTGCTGTTACATCCAGCAAGGCAAGATCACGGTCGAGGGTATGGACATCGAGATGTCGGGCGCGATTCTGCCGGGCTGGCAGCTGTTCGGCGGCTACACGTTTAGCCAGACGGACTACGTCGGCAATCCCACCGGCGCCGTCAATCTGGGCCGCACGCCCAAGCATCAAGGCAAGGTGTGGAGTTCGTATCGACTGCCGGGGCGGTTGAGCGATGTGACGTTGAACACCGGCGTGATTTCGCAGAGTTCGGCCACCTACGGCACGTTCAATTACGGCGGCATCACGCTGTGGAATGCGTCCGTGCAGTACGCGCTGAATGAGACTTGGACGCTGGGTTTGTACGGCGACAACCTCACCGACAAAGTTTACTGGCAACCGACCGGCACGCTGGACAACCAGAACGTCTACGGCACGCCGCGTAGCTTGACCTTCACCGTGCGGGGTCGCTGGTAACTCAGCGGCTGACGATTGGCCGCTCCGCAAGGGGCGGCCCTTCCTAGGTGTTACCTAGGAGCAGTGGCGCTCACCGATTCGTTACACTCGATCGCGGTCGGAAAGAACTTGATCGCGAGCTTCCATCAGGGTGAGTCGTGCGCGCCAATACTTTGCATATCAGATCGGCAGTTTGTCTCGTAGCAACCGTCGCCGCGCTGGCCATCACGGGGTGCGCCTCTAAGAAGGACGAGCACGCATCGGCGGAGCAGCTCAAGCAACGCTACGAGCGTGCAACGCAGTACTTGCCGTGGACCATCAACAAGCATGTGTTCGGCACGACCATCGATCCGCAATGGAGTGCGGATGGCAATAGCGTGCGCTATGAATGGGTGACCGCTTCCGGCACGACCAACTATCAAGTGGATCTCACCGGCGAGGGTGGTCGACGCAGTGTGATCGAGCCGCCGGCACCTGCCGATCAAAGCGCCAAGAGCAAACCAGCCGCGGGCGATGACGTGTTGGTGGCGCCGAACGGCCGTTGGGGCGCCAAGGTCGTCGATAACAATCTGTATCGCGTCGACCTGAGCACCGGTCAGCAAACTCAACTCACCTCCGATGGCGTGGATGATTACGTCTACGGCCTGGCGCCGGATTGGGCCTCCGCTTCGTTGACCACGCGACTGGCGAACAAGGCGGTGCGTCCCTTCGGCATTTGGTCGCCCGATGGCGATAAGTTGCTGACCTATCGCGTCGACGAGCGTGGCATGTACAAGCTGCCGCACGTCGTGCCGCTGGTGCCCGGCGCCAAGCATCAAGTGCCGTACGTGCATTTCCAGAACACCTCCTGGCCGAGCAGCGACAAGCGGCAGGAAGCCGAGCTGATGGTGTTCGACATGCGCACCGGCAAACGCATCAACCTGGCCATTCCCAAGCCCGGTGTGGGTTACAGCCCGACGCCCGAAGGCGGCCTGCGCTGGAGCGTCGACGGCACCAAGATTTTCGCAGCGCCGGAGACGCGCGATTTCCGCTCGATCACCTTATATGAAGCGGATGCCGCGACCGGCCGCGCCCGAGCCATCGTCACCGACGGGCCGGCCGCGACAGCGTTGCAACCGGACATCGATCAGGGCGAGCGCTTCCTGCCTCTGAACAACGGTGCCGAGTTCATCGTTTATTCCGAGCGCAGCGATTGGGGTCACTACTATCTTTACGACGGCAAGACCGGCGCGCTCAAGAACGCCATCACCGCCGGCGAGTGGACGGTGCACGGTGTGGCGAACATCGATGAGGAGGGGCGGTGGCTGTACTTCCTCGCCGGAGGTCGCGAGTCCGAACACGATCCTTACTACTCTCACTTATATAGAGTGCGCTTCGATGGCACCGAGTTGGCGTTGCTGACGCCCGAGAATGCCCATCATGAAGTGAAGTTCTCACCGGACGGCCGCTTCTTCGTCGACACGTACTCGACAGTGTCCGAGCCGCAGGTGCACGTGTTGCGGACCAATTCGGGTGCCGATGTGGTGGAGTTGGGTCACGCCGATACCAGTCGCTTGCAGGAGCAGGGCTGGACCATGCCCCGGCGCTTCAGCACCAAGGCGGCGGACGGCAAGACCGATATTTATGGCGTGTTGTTCCTGCCTCGGGATTTCGATGAGAAGCAGTCGTACCCGCTGATCGATGCCACCTATGGCGCGAACTTCCGCATTCAAACGCCGCGCTCGTTCCTGCAAGACCGTCAGAACGCGATTGCGCTGGCGCAGTTGGGCTTCGTGGTCATGTGTGTCGACGGTCGCGGTACGCCGTTGCGTTCGCAGTCGATGCAGGATTTGGGTTGGGGCACCTGGGATCTGAATCTGGAGGATCATGTCGCGGCCATCGAACAGTTGGCCAAACAGCACCGCTTCATCGATATCGATCGGGTCGGCGTGTATGGCCACTCGGCCGGCGGCTTCAGCACGGTGCATGCAATGTTGGAGAAGCCCGACCTGTTCAAGGTGGGCGTCGCTTCCGCCGGCAGTCACGATTTCGATCTGTTCGTTTACCCGGTGAATCGCGAACGCGGCCTGCCCAAGGAATATCCGGAGCACTTCGAGCCCACCAACTATCAGCACGCCGATCGCCTGAAGGGCAAACTGATGCTGGGCCACGGCTACGTCGATGACAACGTGCACGTCGGAATCACGCTGCAGATGGCGGACGCACTGATCCGGGCCAACAAGGACTTCGACTTGTTCATCCACCCGTCGGTGAACCACCAGAACTTCTATCGCACCGGTTTCACCAACCGCAAGATCTGGAACTACTTCGTCGAAAATCTGCGGCACGAAACGCCGCCGACCGACATTCGCGTGCCGGACCCGCAGTAGGCCGGTCAGGCCCTGGGGAAGCCGCTACACTGCCGGCCAGGCGTAGCGGAGATTCCCCATGGCAACGTTGACAGCAGCTCATTCCGGCACCTTTCGCATCGGCGGCGAACTCGAAGTCCACCGCTTGGGCTTCGGTGCCATGCGCATCACCGGCCGCGGCATCTGGGGCCCGCCGGCGGACAAGGCCGAAGCGTTACGGCTGTTGAAGCGCTTGCCCGAGCTGGGCGTGAACTTCATCGACACGGCCGATTCTTACGGGCCGGACGTGTCGGAAGAGTTACTGCGCGAGGCTTTGCATCCGTATCCTGGTTTGGTCATCGCGACCAAGGGTGGTTTGACCCGACCGGGGCCGGATCGCTGGGTGGAAAACGGCCGCCCCGAACACTTGCTCAAACAGGCACGCGCCAGCCTCAAAAAGCTGGCCGTGGAGCGCATCGACCTGTGGCAATTGCATCGCATCGACCCGAATGTGCCGCGTGATGAACAGTTCGGCGCGGTCAAGCAGCTGCTCGACGAAGGCGTGATTCGTTTCGCCGGCCTGAGCGAAGTCAACGTCGAAGAGATCGCAGCGGCTTCGAAAGTCTTTCCGGTCGCGACCGTGCAGAATCTTTACAACCTCGGCGACCGTAGTGCCGAGCCAGTGCTGGAACATTGCGAGCAGCAGGGCATCGGCTTCATTCCCTGGTTTCCGCTGGCCGCCGGCGAACTCGCTCGGCCCGGCTCGGCACTCGATGAGATCGCCAAGGCCCATCGAGTCGTCCCGAGTCAAATCGCGCTCGCTTGGTTGCTCAAGCGCAGCCCGGTGATATTGCCCATCCCCGGCACCTCCAAGGTGAAACATCTGGAAGAGAATGTCGCAGCGGTCGAGATCAAGCTCTCCGACCGCGAGTTCGCGGCGCTCAGCGAACTCAGCGCTTGATGCAATAACGTCGCTCAGACGCATGCGTTTGTCACTCAGCTGGCTGACGAACGATCCCATGTGACAGTCTCGTGAAGGTCCGGAAAATCCGGACCTGCGTCCTACTCCGTGAAATGACGGCACTCCAGAATGCGCCGTCCTTTCATCGAATTCGTCATGGTTGCAAGGTCCAGCATCGGACAGCTCGCGATTGCCGCTGCGTCCCTCACGCCACAACACACTTGCGTGGACGCGCTCGAGTACTTTGCCAGTCATCCTGAGCAAGACTTGCTACCCATCGTCAGCGAGGGCTTGCCGGTAGGGCTGGTCGTTCGTCAGAGTTTTGTCGAGCGTTTCTCTCGGCCGTTTCAACACGAATTGTTCGGTAGCAAGAGCTGCTCGTTGTTCATGGATCGCGCACCGCTGCTGGCGGACGAAAATGAATCGATCGCGGAGCTGGGCGCCATGGCGGCCACTGAACCCAGACGCGCGATACAGCACGGCTTGATCGTCACCGCCAACGGCAGATACGTGGGGACTTGCAGCGGCCCGACGCTGATGCGTGCACTGGCAGACGTGCAAGTAGCCCGCAGTCGTCAGGTGCTCGAAGGCATTCGTTATGCCAGCCGGATTCAACGCGCGTTCCTGCACACGTCCAACGAAAACCTGGCTGAACATCTGCCACAGCATCGAGTGTTCTGGGAACCGCGAGATCTGGTGGGTGGCGACTATTATTTTTGTCGTGGCGATCAGGATCGCGTGCTGGTGGCGGTGCTCGACTGCACCGGACACGGCGTGCCTGGTGCGCTCATGACGATGATCATGTCGGCGAAGCTGGAAGCCTCGATCTCGGACGTGGATTCTTGGCGTCCGAGCGACATCCTGGCAAGTATCAATCGCCGCGCCCGCGCAGCGCTGGGACAGCGCCACAGTAAAGACATCGAGGATGATGGCCCTGACGACGGTCCCGATGATGGAATGGATGCGTCCATCGTACTCATCGATCGTCGTGAGCGTCGCTTGCAGTTCGCAGGTGCGCGCTTGCCGGTGTTCGTTGCCTACGCGGGTCAGCCATCGTGGAATTGTTTACCGGCCGGGCGAGCCGGCGTGGGTTACGCCGATACGCCGGACGATTCCGAGTGGCCGATCAGCGAGACGCCGCTGGAAGCGGGCATGCGAGTCGCCATCGCAACCGACGGAATGTTCGATCAAGTGGGTGAAGCGCGAGCGATTGCTTACGGCAAAGCACGGTTTGCCAACTCGCTCGGCACTGGCAGCAGGGAGTTAGACGCCAATTTCGAAGCAACATTGATGCGTTACCGGCAGTGGCAAGGAAACCAGGCACGCCGTGATGACGCGACTCTGCTGATGTTTGAGGTTTAGACGATGCGTGACGGCGAACAAGAACTTTTCAGATACTCCGGTGCAGTGAGCGCCAGCATCGTCGCGGCGACGGCGGAGTCGTTACGGGCGCGTTTGATGTCGCTCGATGTCGAGGCGCCGCGCGCACGCAAGATCTTTTCCAGCTTCGTCGAACTTGCCTACAACATCATTCATCACGGTGAGCCGGAAGGTGTCCGAGATGTGAGAATCGTTCGCTGTGGTTCGATCGACGTGTGGCAGCACGCCGACAGTTATCATCTGCGCTCTCGCAGTTTGATCTCAGCTAGCAACGCCTCACCGCTGGCGGAACGACTCAGCGAGCTACGCGGACTGACACCACAGCAACTGCGTTCCCAATTCCGAGCGCAGCTCGCGAGCCTAAAACATTTACCCGAGACCAGTTCCGTGGGAGGCGCTGGCCTCGGCCTGCTGACAGTGGCGCGCAACGCGGCCCAGCCCATCGAGTTCGCACTCGACGCGGCGCCGGCTCATGAGGGCAAGCTGCAACTGCAGATCCACACCGTCATTCAATAGCGAGACAGCAATGGAACGCCTGACACTTCCCGCCACCCAACTCACGCCGCACGTGGACTTCGATTTCGAGCGGCGGGCATTGACGTTGCAAGGCGAGTCGTACCCGGAGAACGCGGCCGAGTTCTATCGGCCCATTCTGGCCCGCTTGCGGGACTACCTGCACGGGCCGGGCGGTTCTGCCAAAACATCGGTCGAACTGCAGTTCACTTACGTCAACAGCTCCAGCACCCGAAGTTTGCAGCAGTTGTTGACGCTGCTCGAAGTCGGCGCTCGCGCTGGCGCCGAGATCGAGGTTCGCTGGCTGGTGGCGCTGGATGACGAATCGATGACCGAGTTGGGGTTGGACTTGTTAGGCGATAAGCTGGCGCTCAGCTATCTGATCGTCGGCGTTTGAGGCCTTGCTACTTTTTACACGGTGACCCCATGAGCCAATTACCAGCGCTCGATCACGACGAGTTGATGCTCCGGGTCAGCCGCGATCTGGCGGACAGCTATGACGAAGAGTTGGAGATGGAGCTGGAAGACCATCATCCGTTGCCGGGCGTCGAGGGTGGGGCGGCGGGCGCGGGGGAGAAGGAGTATCGCCGCGAGTACTTCCAGCAATTGTTCCGGCTCCAGGCCGAATTGGTGAAATTACAGGATTGGGTGGTCGCGACCGGCCAGAAGATCGTGATCGTGTTCGAAGGGCGCGACGCTGCGGGCAAGGGCGGCGCCATCAAGCGCATCACGCAACGGCTCAATCCTCGGGTCTGCAGAATCGTCGCGCTACCGGCGCCCAACGATCGTGAGCGCACGCAGTGGTACTTCCAGCGTTACGTGACGCACTTGCCGGCCGCGGGTGAAATCGTTCTATTCGACCGTAGCTGGTACAACCGTGCCGGCGTCGAGCGCGTGATGGGCTTCTGTACGCCCGACGAATACGAAGAGTTCTATCGCTCCGTGCCGGAGTTCGAACGCATGTTGGTGCGCTCGGGCATTCGGTTGCTGAAGTACTGGTTCTCGATCACCGACGAAGAACAACATCTGCGCTTCCTCGGCCGCATCCACGATCCGCTCAAACAATGGAAACTCAGCTCCATGGACTTGGAGTCGCGGCGGCGCTGGGAGGACTACACCAAGGCCAAGGAAATCATGCTGGAACGCTCGCACATCGCCGAGGCGCGTTGGTGGGTGGTGCAGGCGGTCGATAAGAAGCGGGCACGGCTGAACTGCATCGACCATTTGCTCAAGCAGTTGCCGTACGGGGAGGTGCAGAAGAGCACTGTCGTATTGCCGGAACGCCAACGGCATGAGCACTATTCCCGCCAGGCGGTGCCGGCCGAGATGCTGGTTCCGGAGCTGTACTGATTTCAGGCAGCTCGGCCGTTGGCCTGGTGCTGTCAAGACCCGTAAGATGCTCCCGCGCAAGATGGTTCGCGCAAGCATTTCAGCGGTGGCGGCATGGTATCGGCGAAAAGAGGGTCCAAACGGACTAAACCCCGCAAGCGGCACCTGGCCCTGACCATCGTTCTCAGCGCAAAAGAGTTTCAGTTCATCGACGACTGTGTGGCGCTCAAGGAGTTCCGCTCGGTCGATGAGCTGTTCGGCGCCTCGTTGTCGTTCTATCGCAAGCACCTCGAGGCCATCCAGGAATACGCCGAAGACCAGCTGGCCCGGGGTCACTCGCGCGCCGAAATCCTGGAACGTATCGAAATCGAAACCGTCATCACCAAGGCTGCCCACAGCCGCCGCCGCCGGAAACGCGCCAAGCGTTGAGCGCCGCCGCCCGGAGCCGTGCAACTTTTTTGAGCTGAAGTTCGCGCCACTACGCCTATAGGTCTTAGAGCAGCCGTTCCGGTGGGGACGGTGCGCGGTTCAAGTACCTGATAGGGTTGGGGAGGCGAGATGGGTAGCGGCTGGAATGTTGGGTTGGGCGCAATGCGCCGGTGGCAGGGGTTGGTTGCGGTGCTGGCAATGCTGTGCGCGGCGCCGAGCTTCGCGACCGTCATCACTTACCAGGCGACTCAGGTGGGCGGCACCACCTGGCGTTATGACTACTCGGTCGACAACGACTCGCTCGACACGCCGGTCGAAGAGTTCACCCTTTTCTTCGGCCTGGATCAGTACGCCAATCTGAGCGCGCTGAGCGCACCCGAGGGCTGGGACGGGTTCATCGCCCAACCCGATCCGCTGCTGCCCGATGACGGCTTCATCGATGTGCTGGCGTTGAACAGCGGCGTGCTGCCGGGCCAGGGCCTGAGCGGCTTCTCCATCATCTTCGACTGGTTGCTGGAAGGCACCCCGGGTGCGCAGCGCTTCGACATCATCGAGCCGCTGTCCTTCACGGTGATCGAATCCGGCTTCACCACCCTGGCCACCACGGCCTCGGTGCCCGAGCCGTCGTCGCTGGCGCTGTTCGGGGCGGCCCTGCTGGGCTTCGGGATGTTCCGTCGTCGCCGTGAGCGCCTGGAGATCGGCGTCCATGCTTAACCTCCTTCGCTCTTGGGCCAGCGCGACGGTCGCGCTGGCCTTGATGTTCATAACGGTCGGCACCAGCGTGGCGCAGGCACCGTCGGCGTATGTGACCAATCTGGTACTGGTGTCGAGCACGCGCTACTCGAGCTACCTCACCGACTTCACCTATCGCATCCAGGTGGTGAACCAGGGCGGAGCGCTCGCGAATGCCACGGCGACCGTGAGCAGTTCTGCCGCTGCAACCACCATCCTCGATAACGAAGTGATCCTCGGCAATGTCGCTGCCGGCAGCACCTTCGTCAGCACCGACACTTTCATTTTGCGCCAGGACCGGCGGGTCGCTTTCGATCCGACCCAGCTGTCCTGGACCATCAATGCGGTCAACGCGAATACGCGGCCGGTCGCCAATGCCGGGCCGGACCAAACCGTCCGCACCGGCGCGCTCGTCACATTGAACGGCACCGGTTCGACGGATGCCGACGGCGACTCGCTCACCTATGCGTGGACGATGACGTCTCGTCCCAGCGGCAGCACAGCGGTGTTGTCGTCCAGCATCGCTGCCATGCCGACGTTCACGCCGGATCGCGGCGGCACGTATGTATTGAGCCTCATCGTCAACGACGGGCGTGTGAACAGCGTCGCCGACGAAGTGCGCATCTCCACCGTCAATTCCACACCCATTGCCAACGCCGGCGCGGATCGCACCGTCGCTCGCGCCAGCCTGGTCACGCTCGACGGCTCAGCCTCGTCGGACCCGGATTTCGACGCACTCTCGTATACATGGGTGATCGCCGCCGCCCCCCAAGGCAGCACGGCGCTATTGAGCGGCGCCAACACCGTGCGCCCAACGATCCGGCTCGATCTGGCCGGCAGTTACCGATTCCGTTTGGTCGTGTCCGATGGCCAGCTCAGCAGCACCCCGGATGAAGTCATCATCAGCACCGAGAACTCGGCGCCGGTGGCCAACGCGGGTCCGGATCAAACCGGCGCGATTGGCGCAGCCTCGCAGTTCGACGGCAGTGCCTCGCACGACGCCGACAACGACGCATTGAGTTTCTCGTGGACCTGGCAGTCGCGACCCAACGGCAGCAATGCCGCGTTGAATGCGGTCGATGTGCCAGTTGTGAGTTTCGTACCTGACACCGCGGGTCTGTATGTCGGCCAATTGATCGTCAACGACGGCTTCGCGAATAGCGTGCCGGACACGGCGGTGGTCAGTGTGCCGCTGCCCGTGAATCGACCCCCGGTCGCGGTCGATGACGCAGCTTCCACACCGGCAGGGACGGCCGTTGATGTCAGTGTGTTGGCCAACGACACCGATCCGGATGCCGGTTCCTCGTTGTCGATTGCCAGCTTCACCCAGCCGAGCACGGGCGGAACCGTCACTGCAATAGCGGGCGGATTGCGCTTCACGCCGGCCACGGGCTTCACTGGTGTCGCGACGTTTAGTTACATCGTGACCGATGGCTCGTTGACTGCCAGCGCCACTGTCACAGTGACGGTGGTCGGCGCCTCGAACGCGCCGCCGGTCGTGAATGCAGGTGCCGATCAAAACATCACGTTGCCCTACAGCGGCGCGGTGGCGTCGATCACGCTATCCGGCACCGTCAGCGATGACAACTTGCCGGCGCCGCCTCGTCTGACGAGTGCGTGGTCGCAGATGATGGGCCCAGCGGTCGCAACCATCAGCAATGCCACATCGACCAGCACGTCGGTGTATCTGCCGACCACGGGTAGCTACGTGTTCCGCTTGACCGCCAACGATGGTGCCGTGAGCGCGAGCGACGATGTCATCATCGTCGTCTCTCCGGCCACTAACACTGCGCCGTCGCTGGTCGAAATCGGCAATCGCACGATTGCACTGGGCACCAGTCTGTCGCTGCACTTGGGTGTCAGCGATGCCGATCCATTCGACACGTTGACGCTGTCGATTGGCGCAGGTCCCGCCGGTGCGACACTGACAGCACCTGAGTTGTTGTCGTGGACGCCGACCGCCGGGCAGGTCGGCACGCATGCGTTCTCGATCACCGTGCGTGATGCGGGTGGTCTGTCCGATACGAAGACCTTCAATGTCACTGTTACTGCCGCAAATCGTGCGCCGACACTCGCCGCGTTGAGCGACGACAGCATCGGCACGGGCGCGAACTACAGCAAGGTACTGAGTGCCTCCGACCCCGATGGCGACGCGTTGACCTTCGAACTGATCGAAGCACCGAATGGCTTGACCCTGACGGGCAGCACGCTGCGTTGGCAGCCCTCGCAGACGGGTGAGTTCTTCGTGAAAGTGGGCGTGCGCGATCCGGCCGGAGCGCGAGCCGCTGGCGTGTTCAAGATCACGGTGGGCTCAGTCTCCATTCCGGTGGCGCGCGATGATAGCTATCACGTGAAGTTCGGTGAGACGCTGTCGATCACTGCGCCCGGCGTGTTGACCAACGACGCGGATGCCGACGGCGCTGCGTTGAACGCGATTCGACGCAGCGAGCCTGGCTTGGGGTCGCTGACCTCGTTCAATAACGACGGCAGCTTCACCTATACAGCGCCGACGACCGATTCTCGCGCGCCGTTTGCAATCACGGCACGTCCGCTGACCACCAGCATCTATATCAATGACGTGTACACCGTGCCGTTGGTCGGCGATTTGAACCGCGATGGTTATCCGGATCTGGTGTACGACTGGTACAACCAAAACCACACTGCGATCAACGGCCGCGATGGCTCCATCCTGTGGCACGCCGATCGCGCTACGGTCGAGGGTTGCTTCGATTGGCTCACCAGTGGCTATCAGCGCGTGCTGGCCGATATCGACGATGACGGTCAGTTGGAATATATCTACCCAACGCTGTGTGGCAACGAGACCCGACTCGTGGCCATCGACAGCACGGGACACACCAAGTGGGTCTCGCCATCGGCCACGCATCGATACGACGCTATCGCATGTTTGTACGGCAACGGCTATTGCCCGCCCGAGCCGACGCAGGTTGCGTACGACATGTATGGACGCACGACGCCGTCGGTGGCGCGACTGACGCCGAACTCAGCGCCAGTGCTGCTGACGCGCCGGACGATCACGCCCGACGCCGGCAACACCTTGTCGCCAACTCCTGACGGGCCGCTGGCATATCACAGCTACGGCTGCGCGTTCGCGACCGGTCGCGATGAAGACCTCGCCACCGGGTGCCGTGTGACGCTCATCATTTCGACCACTGACGGCAGCGTGCAGCAGGTGTTGCGTGCACCCCCGGGGCGGCTCGATGGCTCTGGCCTCGCCGGCATGGGACCGTTCTATGACAACTTCCAGCCGCCGTTCACCGCGGATCTGGATGGCGATGGCCAGGTCGAAATCATTTCCGGCAGCGATGTGTGGCGCCTGGTCAACGGTCAGTGGACACTGGCCTGGCAGACGGTGCTCGAGCCGGCGCAAGTGGCTGTGGCCGACCTCGATGGCGACGGTCGCGCCGAAGTCGTGCACTTCCATGCACGCGAAGGTTACGGTCCGTACAACGGCGAACCGTTGCCGGGCTTCGCAGGCTTCATCATCTACGACGCCAACGGTGTCGAGCTCCGGCGCATGCCGTTGCAGCCGGCCGGCATGTCCAGCTTCCTGACGATTGCGGATGTGGATGGCGACAACACGCCGGAGCTGCTCATGGCCGCCAACGCCATGGTGTACGCCATGAGCACCGAAGGTGTGCTCAAGTGGACCTTCGTGTTGCCGGATAGCAATGTGAATCCGGCGCCGTATCGCGAGTACCGTCAATCCAATGTCACCAATGTGCAGGTCTACGACCTCGATGGCGACGGTGTCAAAGAAGTGCTGGTGTCCTCGTTGTTCGGGGCTCACATCATCGACGGTCGCAATGGCAAGGCCAAGGTGAACTTCGAGGCAGGCCAGCGCATCGCCAGCGGCAGGGCCATCCGCATGACCTTCGTGGCGGACTGGAACAATGATGGTCACGCCGACATCGTGTCGTTCGGCCAGGGCAACGGCACGTTGGGTGGCCACGGTTCGTTCGTGATCTCAGCGGCGAACAACGATTGGCTGCCAGCCGGCAAGTCGTTCCATCAGTCGCAGTTCCGAATCGGCGACATCGACGACACCGGGCGCGTGCTCTACAACCCGTCTATCGATCGCAGCTTCCGCAATCCGCGCCAGCTCGGCACGGTTCGCGATCCGCGTGAGACGGCGGGCACCTCGTTTGAATATGCAGCGAGCAATGGCTCGGGCACCTCGACCAACGCACGAGTGTTCCTGACGCTCGCGCCGGACAATGAGCCGCCGGTCATCACGTCTCGGCCGCCGACCGCCATCCAGGCGAGCAGCACTGAGGACTATTTGTATCAACTGGCTGCGACCGATCCCGACGCGGGCGACACGATCACGTACTCGATCTTGAGTGCGCCGTCGTGGGTCAGCGTCAATGCAGCGACCGGAGCGGTGCGCTTCGACACAGGACCGTGCGGGTCGTATGGATCGCCGTGTGACTATGGTCGTGTGACCGTGGTGCTCGCGGCCACTGATTCGCAAGGTGCCCAAGCCACGCAGTCATTCGTGGTCAATGTCACAACCTCGACACCGGCCACGGTACTCAACGTCGTCGGCAGTCTGCGAACCGCGGCGATTCAGTCGCTCGGTGCCATTTCGCTGAACGCTGTGGTTCAGCAGGAGCAATACAGCGGTCAGCCCGTCGATACGGTGATTGCGCAGACGCCGGCCGCCGGCGCTTCGCAGCCGCAAGGGGCGACGGTGTTGATCACAGTGTCGAAGGGACCGGCGCCCGCCATCGTGCCCAATGTCGTGGGCCGATTTGAAACGACGGCGTCGAGCGCCTTGTCGTCGCTGGGCTTCACTCCGACGGTCACGCGTGTGTTCAGTAGCACGGTGGAAGCGGGCGTGGTGGTGTCGCAATCCATCGCGGCGGGCACTGAAACTCAGCCGGGTGCATTCACCTTGGTTGTTTCTTCCGGTAGCGGCCTCGACTTGCGCCTGTCGCGCTCGGTGACGCCGGCCAATGAGCCCATCGCGTTCTCGTTGAACGAGACCGACATCAATGGCACTCCGGTGGGAACGCCGAGTGCGAGCTTCAGCGTGACGCCTGTGTCTGGTGTTGCCGGCGGGTTGCCGTCGGTGTCGAACGGCTCGATCTCGCCGTCGGCGACGACGCGCGGTCGTTATCGCCTGACGGTGACGAGCAGCGGTCGTACCTCGGTCGCTGAGTTCGTGGTCGTGCAACCCAACACCGTGGCAAGACCGACTCAGTTGGCCTTGTTCGCGCAGTTCGAATCGACGCTGATCACCATGGATAACTTGCTGGCCCAAGCGAACGCCGCACGGCAAGCCGGTGACACGGCGACCATGGCAGCTCGAATGACCGCGTGGGTGAACACGTGGCGCGCACTCGATCTGGATCAGCTGAGCTTTGCAGTGCCCGTCGTGACCGAAGATGGCTTCCCGCCGTCGGTCGCCGACATGGCCGGGTTCGGCGTGACTCAGAGCGCGGACGATGTGCTCAACAAGCGCATCTTGAGCGATGCAGCCAGCGATCTCGAGGCGCTCGAGACAGCACTACGTTCGCCGACCACGCCTTATTCGCAGATCGTCAATCTGTTCCGCAACTTCAATGCTCGGGCCGAGCGGGTGCGAGCGGTTGCGCCGGGCGAATACGGAATCGTGGATGCGAAGGGTTTGTATGCAGAGTTGTTGTCGCAGCGGATTCCTCGCGTGATCGATGCCATGGTCGATGACGTGGCCTCTGCGTTCGGCCTGCCGGCGCGAACTCGCACGTTCCCAGGACTGGCGAGCAGCTATCCGGGCATCGAGTACGGCTCGTTGCAGGAAGGCGCCGCGCGAGCGCTGGTCGCTGGTCAGTGGGATGCCCCGGCATCGGTCATCAACAATGGCGAGCAGGTCTACCTGTTCTCCACGCTAGCCGAGACGCTCACTACGGTTGCCGTTCAAGCGGTGGTGGATGCGATGGGCGGTGGCTACACCGTTCGCAAGTTCTACCAAGCGGCTGCGACCAGTGCGATTGGGGGTGCGGCGATTCTGGCAGCGGCTCGTCACATTCGCTCCGAGACCGGAGGGGCCGATCTCACGGTGACGACGGCGTCTTCGCTGTCCATCAACGTGTTCGAGGCGGACTACAGCAGCATGGAAGGCATCGGCCTGAACGGCGCCCATCCGGCGCTCAACAAGGTCTTTGTGATCGGGCCGGAGCTGGTCAACGTGTTCACCGACATGATCGAGAAGCTCAAGGCGCTGGGTGGCATGCGCAGTAGCGCGTCCGCTGTGCTCAAGGCTCGTAACCTCGACGACATCTACGACGGGCTGATCGACTTCTATCGCAAGAGCCGCGAAGAAGTGGATGCGGCGCAAAGTGCCGGACAGCGTATCAGCGAAGAGTTGCAGAACGTATTCCAGACGCCTTCGCCGCATGCGGCCGTGTCGGAATGTCTGTTCGAGCCCGGTCCGCTGTGCTCGGCGATCACCTACGAGAGCGGCTTCCGCTCGGTGTATCAGTCGCTGGGCTTGAACTTGCCGACGCCCATCCTGTTCGTGGTGGTGAACCAGGAAACCGGCGAGGTGTTGGTCGGCTCACCGGCGTTCTTGCCGCACCGCTAGGGTGGAGCGTCGGTAGTCGACAGCGAAGCTGGACAGTTGTGAGAAGTAATCCATGCCGAGGAGCACTGCGGGCTCCTCGGCGAGTTCCCACAGCGCGAATACCGGCAGCTGAGCGCATGCAATGGACAGATCGATAACAACATCGGCACCGATCCTGATCGGCAGCGGTGGCAAGACGCTCGTGGCGGCGACGGCTGCATCGGGTGTTCGCACGATCAGCGGGTCAGTGGTGGCAGAGTCGATGGTCAGCTTCAAGCGTCGCGCGAGAGCGAGGTTGCCAATCGAGCGTTGCGCGCCGGTGTCGATGATGAATTTGCACGCCAACGAATCGATCTTGCCGTTCGCTAGCAGTAGGCCGCCGAAGCGCTGCTGTACGGGCACGGCGGCGCCATCGTCATTTGAGCTCGAGTCGATGACCAATCGCCCCGCGCGAACCTCTACCGACAGCCGCTTGTCGATGAGCGCGTTGGCGCCAATCACACCGAGCAAGTTGGGTTCGCCGATCAGAGGCATCGTCAGCCGCGCCAAGCGCAACGAGCCGACTTCCAACGCCTGCACTTCAACGGCGGATGCGTTCGACCGGCCGTTGGTGCTGTGGACCGATACGTTCGCAGCGTTAGCCGGCGGTAACTTCAATCTGACCGCCACCTCGGTCGCCAGCGCGCAGTGGCTGGCACCCGTGTCGACCATGAAGCGATACGGGCCGTGGCCGTTGACATATGTCGGCACCAGCCAGCGACCGGCTGTGTCTTTGACAATAGGCGTGTCCAGATACGACTGGCCGGCCCACACGAGAGCGGGGCGGAGGGCACTGGCAAGCACCAGCGTGGAGCGGAGAAACAGGCGACGCGACGGTGAAGGCATGAGGTTTGTAAAAGGATTCGACGCCGAGCCAATAAAGGTCCCAACAAAGGTCGGTGAAGCCGCTAGTTTCGTGAACTGCGTTCGCAGCGGTTTTCCGGGTGCCGCTGCTACGATGTCGCCGAGATCTGGCCCTCGCGCGCCAATAACAGCAAAGAGCATAACCCGTGATCGCTTTCGAGTTCGATCCTCCGTGCCAGCCGCCTGTCGACTGCGGAGACGCGTGCGCATGAGCCATGCGGGCGTGGTTTCGGAAGCGACCGAATTGTGGCGGGAAGCTCGCGAAGGGGCTGTCCCGGCCCGCGATCGGTTGCTCGAACTGTGCTACGCGGAGCTGCGCAGGCTGGCTCGTCGCATGCTCGCTGGGGACTCGGCGTCGTTGCGAATGCAGCCCACCGAACTCGCCAACGAGGCGGCGATCCGGGTGCTCAAGTTGGATTTGATGAATTGGCAGGATCGTGCCCACTTCCTGGCGACGGCGGCGACAGTCATGCGGCAGGCCTTGCTCGACGAAGTGCGACGTTTCCGTGCCGAGAAGCGTCAGCTACCGGCCGTATTCACTACGCTATTCGACAGTGGTGTGGCCACCATCGAACTCGATCTGGAAAAACTCGATCACTCGTTGCGACGACTGTCAGAAGTGTCGGCCGAGCGTGCTCGCTTGGTCGAGCTGCGTTTCTTCGTCGGGCTCACGGTCGATGAGACCGCCGATGTGTTGGAAATCTCGGCGGCGACGGTGAAGCGACAGTGGGACGTGGCCCGCGCCTGGCTGCTGCGCGACATCAATCAAGCGCGCAGCGCTCAGGCATCGTAACGCCCCGATGGATCTGGTCCGCGAACGGATGATTCTCGAGCTGGTGGAAGCCGCGCTCGATCTGCCGGCGCCGCGGCGCGAAGCCTTTTTGCAAGAGAAGACTGCCGCCGATGGCGGGCTGTTGCGCGATTCGCTCGATCTGTTGCGAGCGACTGAGACCGTCAATCATCACCTGCCGACGATGTTGCCGATGGCCGCTGCGGAGATCGACGATCCGCCGCCGGCGCGCATCGGTCGCTATCGAATCGGGCAGCTGTTGGGTCGCGGCGGCATGGGACGCGTGTTCGCGGCCGAACGTGACGACGGTGTCTTCGAACAAACCGTTGCCATCAAGCTCACTCGACGCTCCGTTCTATCGAACTCGGCCGGCGAGCAGTTCGCACGCGAACGTCAGATCCTCGCGCGTCTACAGCACCGAAACATTGCGCAGCTGTTCGATGGCGGCGTTACCGAAGACGGTCATTCGTACTTCGTGATGGAGTTGGCGGCGGGTCGCGCCTTCACTCAGTACGCCAAGGAAGAGAAGCTGACGATTGCCGCTACCATGCGGCTGTTCATGCAGATCTGCACGGCGCTTCGTTACGCGCACTCGCGCCTCGTCGTGCATGCTGATATCAAGCCCAGCAACATCATCGTGACCGATGATGGCAGCGTGAAGCTGCTGGACTTCGGTGTGGCGCGCGTCGTCAACGCTGGCAGCGAGTCGACGCCAACGCCGTTCGCGTTGACCTATGAATACTCCAGTCCGGCGCGTCGCATTGGCGAAGCACCGACGACGGCGGACGATGTGTTCTCGCTCGGCGTGCTGCTGGAAGAACAGTTGGGATTGTGGCCGGAGGTGCCAGCCGATCTGCGCTCCATTGCACAGCGCGCGCGGCACGAGAATCCGGACGAACGTTACCCGTCGGTGGAAGCGTTGAACGCCGACTTGGGCCGCTGGCTCAATCATCGCCCGGTCGTGGCGTATGGCGGTGGCTGGTACTACACGTTTGGCAAATTATTATCTCGACATCGGCTGGCTGCGACCACGGCGACCATCGGCACAGTCGCGCTGTTGGTGGCAGCGGTTGCGCTGGTCGTTCTGTATGAACGGGCGGAGCGAGCCCGAGATCGTGCGGACCAGCGATTCACAGATGCACGGCAACTCTCGCACTATGTGCTGTTCGATATTTACGACCGGCTCGAAGGCGTGCCACGAGCGCTGACGTTGCGACGGGATATCGCGGAAGCAGGGCAGAGCTACCTGGATCGGCTGGCTCATGATCCCAGTGCGCCGCTGGTCACGCGGCTGGAAGTCATCGAAGGCTTGCGTCGTCTCGCGCAGGTGCAGGCTGAACCCGGCCAAGCGAGTTTGCATCAGCTGCCGCAAGCCCGTGCCAATCTGGACAAGGCCGCGACATTGGCTCAGGCATTGCCGTCGGATCACGAGCATGCCGTGAGTCGCGCGTTGGTCTTGGGAAGAGTCGAACTGGCGCGAGCGAAGATTGCAGCCGCCGTCGATCAGGATTTTGTCGCTGCCCAACGGTCACTCGATGCGAGCACGGCCGTCATCGATGGGCTGGATGCGACGCAGGCTCGCGACCCTCAGCTCGATGCGCTCCGTCGCGACATTGCCGTCGAGCAGTCGGCGACGCTGCAGTGGCAAGGCAAGTATCCCGAAGCGGAGAAGATCGCGCGACAGGCGCTCGAAGGCATGACCGTTGTGCCCGAGCCGACGTTGGAGAATCGGGCGCTCATTCTGCAGCGAGTGCGGCTGTTCAATATTCTCGCTGAGAGTCTGTACTACGCCGGCAATGTGGCGACCGCCGAACGCGTTTATCGTGACGAATATCTATTGCTGGAGAATGTCGCGGCGGCCATGCCCCGAGACTTGGTGGTGAACCGTGCGTACGGTTTGGCGGCCTGGCAACTCGGCTCGACCTTGTTGGAGTTGGGTCGAGGGCCTGAGGCAGAGCCCATCATGGCGCGAGGCCATGCGCTGTACGAACAGTTGGTGATGCTGGAGCCCGACGATCGCGAACTAGCGCGAAGTCAGGACATCATCGCGAATGCTCACGCGTTGTCATTGGCGACGTTGCGTCGCTTCGACGAGGCTTCAGCCGTGCTCGAACGCTCGATCGCCGCTCGACAGAAACTTTGGAACGACGCACCGGATAACTGGAGCGCGGCGCGTGACTACATGATTGCAACGGCCATGCTCTCCGACGTGCATGCCGATGCCGGTCAGACGCAGCTGGCCTGCAACGGGTATCGCCGAGTGCTGGCCACCGCCGATCAGATTCGAGCGTCGGGGCATCTGTCTCAGCTCGATGAGGGCTACGCCATGCGCCTGGTGAATGAGCGCATGGCGATTCATTGCAAATGAGTTTCTTCCAGCAGCCAGGCGCGAAATAACAAGAACGACGCGTTTTGCAGCTGCGCTTTGGGATAGACCAGAAAGTACGCTTCATCGCTGGTGACGGTGATGTCGAACGGGCTCACCAAGGCGCCCGAGGTCAACTCCGGCTGCACCAGAAATTTGGGCACCAACGCGAAACCGGCGCCGGCAGCCGCGGCCTGGGCCAACATCATGAAATGTTCGAATTGTGGTCGAGTGCGTCGGGTCTTGGGCTCGATGCCGGCGGCGGCAAACCATGCGCTCCACGCATGCGGCCGAGTGCTCTGTTCGAGCAGCGTGTGTTGAAGCACGTCAGCAGGCTGGCGCAGCTTATGGGTACTGGCGAACTCGGGTGAGCACACCACAGCCATCTCTTCTCGCAGCAGCAGATCCGATTCGGTGCCAGGCCAATCCGCGCGACCGAAATGAATGGCAGCGTCGAGCGGCTCAGTCTTGAAATCGAACGGCACCACTTTCGAACTGAAGTTGACCGGCAATTCCGGATGGCGGGCAAACAAGCGGGGCAGTCGCGGCGCCAACCAGCGCATGCCGAAGCCGGGCAGGGTGGCAATCGAAATCGGACCGGGCACGCGACTGGTCACGGCCACCGCGGCCGTTGCACGGCGAATCTGTTCGAGCGCGCTGGTGAGCGGCATTGCATACAAGCGGCCCGAGGCCGTCAGGCTGACGCGACGGCCGATTCTTTCGAACAGCGGCGTGCCCAGCCAGCGCTCCAAGGTCGCGATCTGTTTGCTGACCGCGCTCTGGGTCAACGCCACTTCTTTGGCGGCCCGCGCAAAGGTGCCATGGCGTGCCGCGGCTTCGAACGCCATGAGCGCGGTCATTGGAGGCAGCAAGCGGCGGTTGGCGGGCTTCATTCCGGTTTCTCATCTACTGGTGCGGGTTTCTCGCTTGGAAGCGGGGCCCCGGCTCGGTCATGCTCTAGCGCAGCGTACTACGGACATCCCCAGTGAATCACGGCTTGCGAACGGCCTCACGCCTCAATGGCATCTCGGTTTCCTCGATTCTGGCGCTGTCGGAACGAGCGCGGCTGCTGCGCTTGAGCGGCGTGGATGTGATCGATCTGACGGTGGGCGAACCGGATCAGCAAACCCCGGAACCCATCAAGGCGGCAGCCACGCTGGCCATGGCTCAAGGGCGAACCAAGTACACGCCATTGGCCGGCACGCCGGAGTTGTTGAAAGCCATCGCCGAGCGCTACGCGACGGTGCTGGGCATTCCGGTGGCACCCAACCAGGTGATCTCCGGCACCGGCGCCAAGCAGGTGATCTTCAATGCGTTGCTCGCGACCTTGGATCCGGGCGAGGAAGTCATCGTCCCGGCGCCGTATTGGACGTCCTATCTCGACATGATCCGAGTCACGGGCGGTGTGCCGCGTGTGGTGAGCGGCGCATGGAATCCCGAGCGCGGCTGGCGGCTCGATACCGCAGCCATGCAGGAAGCCCTGCATGAGCGGACGCGCTGGATCATTCTGAACTCGCCCTCCAATCCCACCGGCAGTATGGCGACGGTGGAGGAGTTGGCGAAGCTGGCTGACTTGTTAAAGAAGTGGCCGAATACTTGGGTGCTGCTGGATGAAATCTACGCGGACATCGTGTTCGGTTCGGAGCGCGCACCGAATCTGGTGCAGCTGTTTCCAGAACTCGCCGCTCGCACCTTGGTCGTGGGCGGAGTTTCCAAATCGCATGCGATGACGGGCTGGCGGCTCGGCTGGGGCGTGGGGCCGGTGGAACTGATCAAAGCCATGGCCACCGTGCAGAGTCAGAACTCCTCGGCGCCTAGCTCCATCAGTCAGGCGGCTGCCGTGGCGGCATTGAATCTCGGGCCGGAACCGGTTCAAGAGATGGTCGAGGAATACCGGGCTCGTCGTGACATCGTCGTGCGTGGCTTGAATGCCATTCCGGGATGCAACTGTCCCGTACCCGAAGGCGCGTTCTATGCCTTCGCCGACTTCCGCGGGCTCATCGGCGGCAAGGTCGCGAACGACGTCGAGCTGTGTGAGAAGTTCTTGAACGATGCCGGCGTCGCCGTGGTGCCGGGATCGGCTTTCGGTGCGCCGGGCTTTGTCAGGCTGTCGTTTGCAACGTCGCAAGCCAAGTTGCACGAAGCGTTACAGCGGATGCGCGAGGCGGCGCGAAAAATTCAGGCGTAAGCGCCGCCCCGGTTCGATCGGTCAGCCGCGCTCGATAGCGAGCGCGACACCCTGGCCGCCGCCGATGCAGAGCGTTGCGAGCCCGCGCTTCACATCGCGACGTGCCATCTCATGAATCAGCGTCACGAGCACGCGGCAGCCCGAAGCGCCGATGGGATGGCCGAGCGCGATGGCGCCGCCATTGACGTTGACCTTGGCGATGTCCAGTTCCAGCTTCTTCGCGACAGTGAGCGACTGCGCGGCGAATGCTTCATTCGCTTCGATCAGGTCGACGGAATCCAATGTCCAGTTGGCCTTCTGCAACGCTCGCTGCGTGGCTGAGATCGGACCTTCGCCCATGTACGCGGGATCGACGCCAGCGCTGGCATAAGAAACAATCCTTGCGAGCACTGGCAAACCCAGTTTCTTGGCACGGTCGGCTGACATCATCACGACGGCCGCAGCGCCATCGTTGAGTGTCGATGCGTTGCCGGCAGTCACCGTGCCTTCCTTATCGAAAGCAGGGCGCAGCTTAGCGAGCGAGGCGAGGTCAGTGCCGGCGCGCGGCTGTTCATCCACCGCGAACTCAGCGGTTTTACCTTTGCCGAGCTGCACCGTCACCGGCGTGATCTCACTCACGAATCGACCAGCGGCAATCGCGTCGCTCGCGCGTTGCTGAGACAGCACCGAGTACTCATCCTGCTGTTCGCGAGTGATGCCGTGGCGCTTCGCCAGATTCTCGGCGGTGATGCCCATGTGATATTGATTGAACGCGTCCCACAGGCCGTCGGTGATCATGGTGTCGACCACCTGGCCGTGGCCCATGCGCAAGCCGGTCCGCAGTCCCGGCACGATATACGGCGCGAGACTCATGCTCTCCATGCCGCCAGCGACGACGACATCGGCGTCACCGAGCAGAATGGATTGCGCGGCCAGATGGGTCGCTTTCAAACCCGAGCCGCACACCTTGTTGATGGTGAGCGCCGGTGTCGTGACCGGCAGGCCGCTATTGATCGCTGCCTGGCGCGCCGTGTTCTGGCCAGCACCGGCCGTGAGCACATGACCGAGCACTACTTCGTCGATAGCGTCGGGTGCGAGGCCGGTCTTGGCCAGCAATGAACGAATCACGATGGCGCCGAGTTCGGCGGCCGGGACTTTCGCGAGCGAGCCTTGGAAGGCACCGATGGCGGTGCGGGTGGCAGCGACGATGACGACTTCGGGCATGGCAGGCTCGCTTCGAGTTAAAACTTCATTTCCGGCACCGACGCCGGCACGATCAGTCGACCGGCCGTCTTGGT
>NZ_JAEUPY010000324.1 GCF_016790065.1 Steroidobacter sp. | reverse complement strand
GTGAGCAATGACGGCCGCAAAGCCTTGCGGATGCTTTTGCAGGACGGGCAGTTGCAGTTGTCTTCGCGGGGGTATGAATCCCCGCTGCGGCCGGTGGCGCAGCAGCGCTTCTATGGGGCCGACGACCGTGACCTGATCGTTTTCTCCCGCTCGACGCGCAACCCTGGTGCGGTCGAACTCCAGCGCTCCAGCGAGCCCGACATGCCTTATCGGCGCGTGCCGACATGGAGCCCCGCGCCGCAGGACTTGAGTGTCTATGCGGGAACGTATCGGAGCGAGGAAATCGAGATCCCCTATCGAATCTCCGTGCAGCAGGGCAACCTCGTCGTCACCACGCTCAAGTGGAACACTGGCGTACCGTTGATCCCAATGGCACAGGACCTGTTCACCTCGAAGGAGTGTGGATATGTGCGCTTCACCCGTGACTCCGGCGGGCGCGTGACGGGGATGACTTTCAACGGCTACGTGGTCGATCTGCGCTTCTCTAGAAGCGACTGAATGGCACCCGGCCTCCATGCCTCGCCCCCATGGAGGTTTTCCCCCGCCTGATCCGTCTACTCCCCGAACCCGCCCAAACCTGCGGGGAGAGCCGGTGTCTACAGTCGCAACCCTACGCAATGTCCCTACGCTAGCCGGCTCGCTGAGTGCCGGTGCGTGCCGGCATGGTGGCGGGGCGGGCGGCTTCGTGACATCGTCCTGACGTGGACGCGTTCAAACTGTTGCTCAGTAAGCTTCGCCGGCTGCTACGTAGCCGGGGGCGAACTGCGGATGACGCGGACGATTTGATCCAGGAAGCGTTCCTGCGGTTGCAGCTTTATTGCCGCGACAAGCCGGTGGAGCACACCGAAGCATTCCTGGTTCGAACTGCGTTGAATCTGTCCGTCGACGATCATCGCCTGGCGCGCAATCGCCTGACCGTCGGCAGTCCGGTGGAATCGCTCACCCTGCTCGATGCTCGTCCGCCGCCGGATGAAGTGGTGGCGACCCAGCAGCGTCTCCAGCGTGTCCGCAACGCGCTGGAAGCATTGAATCCCCGCGCACGCGAAGTGTTTCTGTTGCACCGGGCGGAGGGGTACAGCTATGGCCAGATTGCGGAGCGACTCGGGATCAGCGTGAGCACGGTGGAAAAGCATATGGCCCGCGCGGCGCTGTTCTTCGATGCCTGGTCGGAAACGGAGGACCGGGAATGACCCAAACCGATATCGAGCGCAGTGACAATCCATCCGCGGCCGTGCGTGCTGAGGCAGCGGCGTGGCTCGCGCGCTTGCATGGGCCGGGACGCGACGCTGAGTTCGAAGCGGGCTTGCAGCGTTGGCTGCGCGAAAAGCCGGCCAATGCTCGTGCGTTCGAGCGAATGACCGATAGTTGGGAGTTGGCCACCAGCGTGGCAGCTGGGCAATTTCCACGTCGCACCGTGCGTGAGCGGCCGGCGCCTTCATTGCGATGGGCTTTAGCGGCCGGTGTCGCGGTGATCGGTATGCTGGTCGCCGTTGCGGTTCATCTGATGACGCGTGCGCCATCGTATGCAACGCTGATCGGCGAGCAGCGAACAGTGCGGCTGGACGATGGCTCGCGCATTTCGCTTAATTCCTTGAGCCGCATCGTGGTCGACTATTCGAGTCGGCAGCGCTTGGTTCGGTTGGAAGAAGGCGAGGCTTACTTTGAAGTCGCCAGTAATCCGCGACGGCCATTTGTCGTCGTGGCGGGCAATCGCGAAGTGACTGCGGTAGGCACGACATTTACTGTGCGACACGAGCCGGATCGGTT
>NZ_JAEUPY010000284.1 GCF_016790065.1 Steroidobacter sp. | reverse complement strand
CCGCCGAATGGCATTCCTGACAAGGCGCTACTCGACGCGGTGGTGCCTGACCGCCCCATTCACCTGTCAAACCGGGAAGGGCACGGCGCGTGGGTGAATTCACGCGCGTTGCAGATCGCAAAAATTACTAAACAGACGTCTGATCCGCCGAACGGCCGTATCGATCGTGATCCCAAGACGGGCGAGCCGATCGGCAGTCTGCAAGAGGAGGCGTCGCAGCTGGTGTCAAAATTCATTCCGCCGATGCGCAAGGAATGGATCGAAAAGGGCATGCAGTTCACCAGCCGATATTTGAATAGTTTCGGCATCACTGCCTGGCAGGACGCATCGGTGTCATACAATCCGAACGATACGTATCAAATGTTCGATACCTATCGGCGTGCGCTGGAGCAGGACAAGCTCAATGCACACGTGGTACTGGCGCTGCGTTGGAACAAGGAGCGTGGTCTGGAACAAATCGAAGAGATCAAGGCGGCGGCCAAGCGCGTCTCCTCGCCCGATCTCAATGCGTACACAGTCAAGATCCGGCTCGACGGCATCATCGACACTCACACCGCCGCGCTCGTGGATGACTACAGCGATCGTCCAGGCTTTAAAGGTGAGACCCAGGTGCGTCCGGATGTGTTGAAACAGGCTGTCGCGCAGCTGGATGCAGCTGGTTTCCAGGTACATGTGCATGCCATCGGCGATGGCACCGTGCGCGAGGCGCTCGATGCGTTCGAGTATGCGCGCCAGCGCAATGGCGACAAACTGGACAATCGACATCACATCGCACACTTGCAGCTGGTGCATCCCGACGATCTGCCTCGTTTCAAGCAACTCAACGTCAACGCAAATTTTCAGCCACGCTGGTTCTATGCGAGCAACGCTGTAGACATGACGGCGCCGCGTATCGGGCCGGAGCGAATGCAACGGGTTTACGCAATTCAGAATGTGATGAAAGCGGGTGCGCGTGTGCTGTTCGGCTCGGACTGGATGGTCACGTCAGTGAATCCCCTCGAAGCGATTAAAGTCGCTGTGACGCGCATCGCGCCGTTTGCGGAGTCTGGAGAGCCGTTCTTGCCCGAGCAACGCATCACACTGGAACAGGCCATCGCGGGATACACCATCGACGCCGCCTATGTGAATCATTTGGATGACCGCACCGGATCGCTCGAGGTTGGGAAGTTGGCTGACTTGGGCGTACTCGATCGCAACCTCTTCCAGATCGAGCCTGCTGAAATTAGTAACACCCGCGTGCTGTTGACATTATTTGGCGGCCGCCCGGTGCATGGCGATTGGCAGGCGGTGCAGGCGGAGCGCACTTCTCGGCTCGAAACACCATGACGCTACGACCCAGCCAGCGCGGAGCGACTGCGCAGTTCGCATGCGCCGCCGACGAGCGGTTCTCGTTCTGCATGTACGTGCCAGACAGTTACGATGAGGGAGCGAAAGAAGCGTGGCCGCTGGTGGTCGCGGTGCATGGCACGTTGCGAGAGTCGCAGGTCATGCGTAATCGTTTCCGTAGCTTTGCCGAAGCGAACCGCGCGATCGTACTCTCGCCGTTGTTTCCGGCGGGCATCGGCGATCCGCTTGATGTCGACAACTACAAGCTGATCGAATACCGGGGCATCCGCTTCGATCGAATTCTGCTGGCGATGATCGAGCAGATTGCTGCCCTCTATCGTCTCGATGCCGGGCGCGTGCTGATGTATGGCTTTTCCGGCGGCGGGCAGTTTGTACATCGATTCCTGTACCTGCATCCGCAACGCTTGCGTGCTGTATCCATCGGCGCGCCCGGCCTGGTGACGTTGCTGGATTTGAGCAAGCCGTGGTGGGTCGGGACTGGCAACATGCAAACCAGCTTGGGAATCGAGCCCGACCTGACCGCGCTACGTCAGGTTCAGGTCCAGATGATCATCGGTGCGGAGGATACCAATCCAGATGTGATGGTCGAGCCGGAGTCGCGATTCTATTTGCCTGGCATCAATGACGCAGGTAGCAACCGAATCGAGCGACTGCGCACGCTCGCCGCCAACTTTGCAGCCAACGGCATATCGGTGCGCTTCGATCTGGTGCCGGGAGTAGGGCACGAGTACGGCCAGGATGTCTTGATCACGCACGTTCACGGCTTCTTCGGCGCCGTCCTGGCCGGCACGCACGCAGCTACTTGAGCCAGTCGTCGCGATCAATGACTTCATCTGGAGATCAGGTCAGCTGGCCACCGCATCTTGCGCGCAACTTCCAGGTGGCGACGCATCAGCGAAGCGGCCCATTCGCGGTCGCCATCGAGCGCGTCCATGATGGCCAGGTGTTCCTTGCACGACTCGACAGCACGCTCGGGACTCAACGCGCGATGTTCGATGAGCTGGCGCAAGCGGCTGTGCTGCTCGGCTGCTTGCAGGAAGAAGCGGTTACCGGCGAACGAGGCGATCATCTCGTGAAACTCGGCATTGATCTGCACCATCTCTCCCTGCGTGAGTTTGCGGCCTCCGCTGAGAACGATTTGCTCGTGCACCTTGCGGACGCGCGCCAGATGCTTCTCATCGATCTTGAAGGTGGGTTGCAGTAGCGCCGCGGGTTCGAGCACCTCACGGAATCTGTAGCTTTCATCGTGGGCTGCCTGAGAGTCGAATGTCGGCAGAAAAAACCAACCGTAGCCATCCCCCCGTTGGGCAATGCCGTCCTGGGAGAGGCGCAGCAGCACACGGCTCAGCAAACCGCGATTGACTCGATATCGCCGCATCAGATCGGCTTCGGTCGCGGCGTCCTGCAGCGTGCCGTTGAGCCGGTCCCGAGTGATGGTTTCGTAGAGTTGCTGCTCATCGGCTTTGGGCAGCTCGAGCGCAGCCAAGTTGAGGTTGCGGCCGTGCTCTGCGAGAAAGAATCCGTGGTTGCTACGGAACTCGACGATGCCGATTTTCTGCAGATAAAACAGCGAAAAACGCACGGGCGAGCGTGACACGCCGAACTCTGCGGCAAGGCTCTCTTCCACCAGGTGCGAGCCTTTCTCGAACTCGTTCTGACGGGCGAATTCCACGATCTGGCCGGCGAGCTTGGCTTGCAGGCTACTGAGCTTGGTACGAATTGGTTTTGCTCGCGGCATGCGCCACGTTCCTTGCGTCCATGAAAACTGACAACAGTGTCAGGATAGCTGCGCGCGGCCTGCCCAGGCAATCGCAGTTGACATTCCGATAGGTCACTCGTATAAAGTTTTTATATTAGACAAAAAACAAACGGGTATGGCGTGCCAATAGATCCGCAGATTCAGACCGCCATCGCGCAGGCGCGCGCCTTGGGCGCGCCACGGCCGGAACAGACGCCAATCGAAACGGCGCGCCGTGCCTATCGCGAGCGATATCGTGGGCGCGGCGTCGAGTTTGCCGGCGATGTGCTTGCCACCGAACTCAGCATTCCCACAAGCGATGGTGTCATTCCCGCTTGGCTTTACGCGCCTCCGGGGACAGCGCTGAGTGAGGCGCTACCTCTACTGATCTATTTCCATGGTGGAGGGTTCGTACTGGGGGACGCGGAAAGCTACGCGGCGCAATCGGCATTGCTGGCGCAGCGGCTGCGTTGCCGGGTGTTGTTTCCTGAGTTT
>NZ_JAEUPY010000278.1 GCF_016790065.1 Steroidobacter sp. | reverse complement strand
GTGAACTCCTCGCAGTTCATGTTCACTGTGTCCAACGATCGCACCATTCGTTACGGGCTTGGCGCCATCAAAGGTGTCGGTCAGAACGTGGTGGAAATGTTGGCCGACGCACGCAAGACCGAACCGTATCGCGATCTGCCGGACATGTGCCGGCGCAGTGACGCGAATCGTATGAATCGTCGCGTGCTGGAAGCTTTGATTCGCTCCGGTGCGGTCGACTCGTTGGGTCCCAATCGTGCCACGCTGATGCATGCGCTGCCCTCGGCCATGCAACTTGCCGATCAAACGATCCGTGCGCGCGCGGTCGGTCAGAACGATATGTTCGGCTTGATGGATACCAGTGCGACGGCAGCGCCGCAGGTGGTTACAGAGGTGCTGCCGGATTGGAGCCGGCGCGTGCGGCTCGATGGCGAGCGCGACACGCTCGGTTTGTATCTCACCGGTCATCCGTTCGAAGAATTCGAGACCGAGGTCAAGTCCATCACCAGCGGTCGCATCGTCGATCTGACCAGCGATCGGCCGGCGCCCAGCGGCGGCGAGGGTGGCTTTCAGCAATTCAAAGGCAAGCCGGTCACGGTCGGCGGCATGGTGTTCGACGTCGGCAAGCGCGGCCAGCGGGTGATTTTCACGCTCGACGATCGCAGCGGCCGCATGGAAGCGTCCATGTTCGAAGACCAGTGGCAGCAGTACCGCAACGTGATCGCCAAGAGCGCCATCGTGATCGTCGAAGGTCAGCTGCGCTTCGACGAATACATCGAAGGCTGGCGGCTCAATGCCAAGAAGGTCATCGATATCGACCAGGCCCGTGAGATGTACGGCAAACGCCTGGCGATCCGTTGGCCGCCTGGGCTGGATGCGCAAGGTCAGCGCGGCTTTTTGAAACAGCTCGAACAAACCCTGCGGCCGTTCCGCGGCGGCCGTTGTGCCGTGGCGGTTTACTACAGCGGTTCCACTGCGCGAGCCGAACTGGTGTTGTCGCAAGAGTGGCAGGTCAAGCCGACCCGCGAGCTGACGGAACGGCTGTCGCAGCTGTGCGGGCATGATGGCTTCAAGTTGATCTACGGCGCGCCGGGCGGCGCTCACTAACTAAAAAAGTTTGGTGGACTCAGAAGGAGTCGGAGATGATGCGTAACCCACGCATGTCTCTCTAATAACGTCCGTGCCCCCGCAGCGCCTATTCGTTCTCATTGCCGGCAACTTCTTTGTCGCCACCAGCTTTCTGAGCGTCGGCGGCCTGTTGAACGACATTTCGACGTCGTTGCAGGTGCCCATCGAAAAGGCCGGGTTGCTGATCGCCGCGTTCGGTATCGCTGCCGCCATTTGCGCACCGGCCTTGGCGACCTTGGGCTCGCGCATCGATCGTCGCAAGTTGCTTACCGGCTCGATGGCGGTGTGTGCCATTGCCAATCTGTTGGCTGCTCTCAGTGAGACTTACGAACACTTATTGTTAGCTCGTGTGCTGGCGGCTGTGACGTCGGCTGTTTACACCCCGCAGGTCGCGGCGACTCTCAGCATGCTGATGCCCGAGAAAGAGCGTGCGCCGACGCTGGCGAAGTTGATGGTCGGTTGGTCGGTCGGGGCGGTGCTGGGCAATCCCATTTCCGTGTTGATTGCGTCGCTCTCGTCGTGGCGCATGTCGTTCGCGTTCATCGGGGCATCGAGCGCGGTCATTGCGTTTTTCATTTGGCGTTCGCTGCCGGCCAACGTCATGGTGCCGCCGCTCAATTGGCATCGTTGGTTCTATGTGCTGCGCTCGCCGGCGCTGCGCTGGCTTACGGCCGCGACTGCGCTGACCAATGTGGGCAGCGTCATCATGATGAGTTACATCGCACCCATCGTGCAGGCGGTGCAGGGGATTTCCGGGGCGGGCCTGGCGCTGTTGTTATTCATGGCTGGCGTCGGTTCGTTGCTCGCAATTTGCTGTGCGTACGGATGGTGCGCCGTTATGGCGCGACCGCCGTGGCTTATCGATGCAACATCTCTTCGGCCATCATGCTGTTGTTATGGCCCCTGTTTTCCTTATGGACCGTGGCGATTTATGTGGCTCAGTTCTTGTGGAGCCTGGGCAACTCCGGCTTTCCCGCAGTTCAACAGGCAAGGTTGGTGGCTGTCGCTCCCATGCTGGCGGCGGCGACTATCGCTTTGAATTCGTCCGTGACCTATTTTGGTATCGCCGTCGGCGCCAGTATCGGTGCCACCGCCTGGACCTTGGTACCCGCGCGTTTCATGAGCTGGGTGGGATTTTTCTTCGTCGTTGGCGCACTCGCATGCTCCGTTCTTGGCGAACGCGCCGCGCAGAGGGAAGCGGCTGCGGCGAGCTAAAGCGCGGCGCCCGGGAGGGGCGCCGCGACGAGGGCGAAAAGAATCAGTCGGCCTTGACGGCTTCGACCTGGATCTGCAGTTCGACGTCCTGTTTGAAGCCGTAAGCCTTGCCGTAGCTCACGCCGAAATCTTCACGGCTGAACTTGCCGACCGCATCGGCGCCGCAGGTTTCTTTCTTGTTCATGGGATTGGGCTTGCACAGGAAGCTGTTGATCTTGAGCTTCAGCGGCTTGGTCACGCCGTGCAGGGTCAGAGAGCCGTCGACTTCGGTGGGCGCGCCGTTCTTGAAGTTGACCAGCTTGCCGGTGTAAGTCGCGCTGGGGAATTTTTCCACGTCGAAAATTTCTGCCGACTTGGCGTGGGTGTTCATTTTCTCGTGGCCGAAATCGATAGTGGTCATGTCGACCTTCACATCGACGCTGCCGGTCTGAGCGGCGGTATCCAAGGTCACCGTGCCGGAGCTGCTGTTCACCTTGCCACGCCAGTTGGACAAGCCACCCATGTGGTCGGCGGTGAAGCTCGGGTAGGTGTGGTTGGGGTCGATGTTGTACTTGACCGGGGCGGCGCCGGCGGCGCCTGCAGTCAGCGCGGCGGCTGTGACTGCCAGGGCGAGCAGGGACGATACTTTCATGCGGATCTCCATAGAGGCTGCTGTGAGGCAGCGGTTGAATTCGAAGTGCGTTAGCCGCCGGCGCGTTTGGCTTTGAAGCCCCGTTGCGTCAGCTCCTGAACCAGTTTGTCGCGATGATCGCCCTGGATCTCGATGCGGCCTTGATCGACCGCGCCGCCCGAGCCGCATTTTTTCTTCAGCTCGGTGGCCAATTGCGCCAATTGCTCGGCGGGCAAGCCTAAGCCGCTGATCACGGTCACGCCCTTGCCTTTGCGGCCCTGGGTCTCTCGACTGACGCGCACCGTGCCGTCGCTGGAGGCCTTGCCAGGGGTGCCTTTTTTACAAACACAGTCGCGAACCGGCCGTTGGCAGTTGGGACAACGCTCGCCGATATCGGTGGAATAGACGATGCCGCCGCCGTCGGAGGGCGCTTTACGCGTGGACGTCATGGACAATGAATGGGTTCAGGCTGGGCGTTCATGGCGCGAAAGTGTTGCGAGTTTCGCGACCGCGCGCAACTCCGCGCGGCGATAAGACTTATGCCCCGAAGCAAGGAATGCGACCCGGCCACGCACCGCTCGCGACGATTTTCATGAAAATCTGTTTAAAAACCGTCGTCGATCTCCGACGGGTTGGCCTGTGGTAACAATTGGTTTCATTCTGAAACCTCTGCGCCGCCGCGACTTTGCCAGACTGATCCCGAATCGAACGACGACGGGATGAGCAAATGTCACGAGCCGACCGGCAGGGCCTGCAGCCAGTATCCAGTGTGTTTCTTCACGGCGGCTGGCGCTGCGGCAGTACTTATGTCTGGAACCGTTTCCGCGCCTTGAGCGACACCTTGAGTTTCTACGAGCCGTTCAGCGAACGGCTGGCGAGTGTCAGCTCGGAGAGCATTCTCAAGAACACTGAGCAAACCTGGGACTCGCGACATCCGGCGCTCGCCGCGCCGTATTTCAGCGAGTACTTGCCGCTGGTGGGCAGCAACGGTGTTTGTTTCTACGACGACCGCTTCGCCACGCAACGTTACTTCGTCGGCACGCACCAGAAACTGTTCGAAGAGGACTACCTGGGCCTGCTGCTCGACTTCGCCGGCCGTGAGCACAGAATGCCGGTGCTGGGTTTCTCACGGTCGCTCGGCCGAGTCGGCGCCATCAAACGCGCGTTTGACGGTTGTCACGTGGTGTTGGTGCGAGACCCGTTGCAACAGTGGTTGTCGAGCCGCTCCTATCGCGACTGCGCGCCGGGCAGCGAGCCGTCGTACTTCGAGTTGGGTCCGCTGATGATATTGGCGCTGGCCAAGCCGGACTCGCCGGCGGGAGCGATTGCACGCTGGCTGCGTCTGCCAACGTTGAGCGGCGACTCATTCCGACATCACTTCCGATCGCTACGTCGACACTTCCACACGCTCGACGACGAACTGTCGTACCGGGCCTTCGTCGCCGTGTATTTGCTGTCTTATATGCATGCGCTGTTGTACGCGGATCTGGTGATCGATATGGATCTGCTCAGCCGTTCGCCGAGCTATCGCCAATCCATTACTGCGGCGTTCAGTGAACGCGTCAATCTCGCGCCGGATTTCAGCGACTGCTCGCTGCCGTTGCATGCGACCGACGCGCTGCCCATCGACATCGATTGCGTGCACGACGAGGTTGCCGAGCGAGTGCTGAGACACGAGTTTGAGTATCGCGACCACTCGGCCAGCGCTTCCATCGCTGGTAGCTTCAGCGTAGTGATCAATAAACTGCGCTCGGCACACCGTGGGCCGGCAAACGCCAGCGAGCATTCGTCGTTGCGACCGCTTTCAGTCGGTCACACTGCTAATCGCGCCTATAGCGGCGCAAGTCCGCTGCGCCGCTGGTTGGGGCTGTAGTTAGGGCTGCTCGAGCTGCGTGATGCCGCGCTTGCGCTTCTCGTCCGCGACCATGGTGCGGACGTCGTTCAACAAACGCCTGGCGTCGTACACGATGCCGTCCTTGATGGTGTACTTCACGCCGCCGACGCGATGAGTGCGGCCGTCGTCGCCGAGTTGCACATGGCCGGTGCCATACATCACTTTGAAGTTGGCGACCGGGTTCTCATCCAGAATGGCCAGGTCGGCGAGCTTGCCGGGTTCGATGGAGCCGAGGCGATCATCGGCACCCAGCGCCTGCGCGCCATTGAGTGTGGCGGACCGCAAAACTTCCAACGGATGGAAGCCAGCTTCGCGCAGCAGCTCGAGTTCTTGGATCGTGCCGAAGCCGTACAGCTGATAGATGAAGCCCGAGTCCGAGCCCACCGTGACGCGGCCGCCGCGATTCTTGTAATCGTTCACGAACGCCATCCACAGCCGATAGTTTTCGCGCCAGGCGATTTCGTCTTCGCTGCCCCAATCGAAAAAGAAGCTGCCGTGGTTGTCGCGGTTCGGCGTGTAGAAATCCCACAGCTGCGGCAGCGTGTACTGGTCGTGCCAGTCAGCACGACGGGCACGCATCAAATCGCGTGACGCCAGATAGATGGTGAACGTCGGGTCGAGCGTGAAATCCAAACCGATCAGTTCTTTGATCACGGACTCGTATTTGTCGCTGCCGGGCTTGGCGGCCTGGCGCCACAGCCGGCCGGCCTGGCCGAAGCGGTCCTGTTCGTTGTTGTAGTTATAGGCGGGCGGATAGTCCTGCACCGTGCGGTCGTCGAACAGCGCTTCGGGCAGACCGTACCAATGCTCCATGGTGGTCAGGCCCCAGCGTGCCGTGGTCAGCACATTGACCCGGCGAACGTCGAGCTGGGCATGATGACAAGCGCTGCGCATGCCTTGTTTCTTGAGCTCGTCGAACATGGCTTGTAACACTTCGGGCCGGTAGCCAAAACATTTCATGCCGACCGCGCCCTTGGCTTTGATGTCCCGGACCCACTGGCGGCCTTGCTCGGGCGTGGTCAGCGGTTTGTCGGGCCGCAGGAACGCGAACGGAAAAATCCGGGGAGCGACGATCTCATTGCGTTCGCTTCGGCGCGTCTCGCTGGCACACCATTCGACGCCGTTGCCGCAGCCGGGGTCGCGAATGGTGGTGATGCCGTGGCCCATCCAGAGCTTGTAGACGTACTCCGCCGATACGCCTTGTTCCTTGCCGCCGATGTGACCGTGCATGTCAATCAGGCCGGGCAGCACGTAATGACCGCTCAGATCGATCTCACGACCGCCGGCTTTTAGTTTGGGCCGCCGCGGATCCAGCTTGGCGCCGCCGGGAGCGCCCACCGACATCACTTCGACGATGCGATTGCCTTCGATGACGATGTCGGCCGGGCCGAAGGCCGGCGCGCCGGTGCCGTTGATGACAGTCGCGCTGCGCAGAATGAGTTGGGAGTAGGGACCGTCGCCGGTGTTACGAGCCGGGGCTGGCGGCACCTCGAAATCGCTGTCGGCGGCGGTGCTGAGCGCTGGATGCAGGCCCAGGCCAGTGATTGCCGCCATCGTCGCCCAGCGCAGCGCGCGGGCCATCGCTTTGAGTCGCATGCGTCTTTTTCTCCCTGCGGGCCAGGGGCGCATCATGCCGGAAGGTGGTTCAGAAATCCCCTGGTCAGGTGAACGCGGAGTACACCAGCGTACGCAGCTCACGGCGCAGGTTATAGATCGTGGATGGAATCAGCTGGGTCATGAATATGACGATCAGCTGTTCGCGCGGATCGATCCAGAAGTAAGTGCTCGCCATGCCGCCCCACGAATAGTCGCCGGCGCTGCCGGGAATCAAACCGCGAGCAGGATGGGTAGTGACGGCAAAGCCGAGGCCGAAGCCGACGCCCGAATAGCTGGCTTCGCTGAACAAGGACACCGACATGTCGGGCAGTTCTTTGCCGCCCGGCAAATGATTCACTGTCATCAGTTCGATGGTCTTCGGGCTGAGCAAACGAACGTCGTCCAGCACGCCGCCATTCAGCAGCATGCGACAGAAGCGCAAATAGTCGGCCGCGGTCGAGACCAAGCCGCCGCCGCCGGAAATGAATGAAGGCGGGCGCAAATAGTTGCTGGCTCGAGGATCGTCTTGCAGCTTCATGCGGCCATCCGGGCCGAGGATGTAGCAGGCGGCGAAGCGATCGGCTTTCTCGGCTGGCACATGGAAGTCGGTGTCGACCATGCCGAGCGGCGCGAAAATGTGTTGCCGTAAAAATTCTTCGAACGGCTGGCCGGACACTTTGCCGACGATATAACCGAGCACGTCGGTGGATACGGAATAATTCCAGACGTCGCCAGGGGCTGCTTCCAACGGAATTTGCGCCAAGCCTTCGATCATTCCTTCGAGCGTGCTATTGCCGGCCGGATCGCCGAAGCCGAACTTGCGATACGCGGCGTCGACGTTGGTTCGCTGCTGCAGACCGTAAGTCAGACCCGAGGTGTGGCGAAGTAGATCGACGATGCGCATCGGCTTGGCCAGTGGCCGCGAGCGGAACGTGCCGACCAGGCCACCTTCATACACACCCAGATTGCGCCACTGAGGAATGTAACGATGCACCGGATCGTCGAGTGCGATCAAACCCTGTTCCACCAGCATCATCAGCGCCACGCTGGTGATGGGCTTGGTCATGGAATAGATACGGAACAGGGTGTCTTGTTGCAGCGGCCGGGCGCGCTCCAGATCCATCTGGCCTTGCAGGCTGAAGTGAGCGAGCGTGCCGCGCCGCTGGATCAGCGTCATGGCGCAGGGCAGGCGGCCGGTATCCAGATAGCGTTGTTGTAGATGACGGTCCAGCAGTTGTAAGCGGCTGCTGGACAAACCCACGCTTTCGGCAGATTCCGGGGACATACCTGTTCCTCGAAGCTTCAAATGAGTCGACTAGATGAGCGACTCCCGCTTCGGCTCACGCATGAATATGTACACGAGCAACGAACAGAAGACGCAAGCAGTCACGTACCAGTAGAACAGCTCTTCGTGGCCGATGGACTTGCACCACAGCGCGATGTACTCGGCACTGCCGCCGAACACCGAAACCGTGATGGCGTACGGCAGACCCACGCCGAGCGCGCGGATCTCTACTGGAAACAGTTCAGCTTTCACCACCGCGCTGATGGAACTGTACAGCGAAGAAATCGCCAGTGCGATGAATATCAGGAAGAATGCCGTCCAGGCATCCTGCGCCTGGGCCAGCCCCGACAGCAGCGGCACGGTGCCGAACAGCGCCAGCACGCCGAACGTGATCAGCATGGGACGGCGACCATAGCGATCGGAGAGTGCGCCCATCGCCGGCTGCAGCAACATGAACAGAAACAGGTTCGCGGTCGACACCAACGTCGAGTCGCCCTTGGTCAGTCCCACGGTATTGACCAGGAACTTCTGCATGTAAGTGGTGAAGGTGTAGAAGAACAGGGTGCCGCCCATGGTCAGGCCGACCACGATCGACACTTCCTTGGGATGTTTCAGCAGCAAGGCCAGCTGGCCGGCTTCGGTCGCGGTCGACTGCTTCTTGTTCTTGAACGCATCGGTCTCTACCAGATTACGTCGCAAGTAGAGCGCCGCCAGCGCCGCCACCGCGCCGATGGCGAACGGGATGCGCCAGCCCCAGTCTTCCAACTGCTGGGCATCGAGCACGAAGAACTGCAGGACCATCAGCACAGCCAGCGCCAGCAGCTGTCCCATGATGAGCGTGACGTACAGGATGCCGGAGTAGAAGCCGCGGCTGCCTTCGGTCGCGATCTCGCTCATGTAAGTGGCGCTGGTGCCGTACTCGCCGCCGACGCTGAAGCCTTGGAGCAGGCGTGCGAGCAACAGCAGGGCAGGCGCCGCGATGCCGATAGTCTCGTAAGTCGGTGTGACCGCGATGATCAAGGAGCCGAAACACATCAGCGTGACCGACAAGGTCAACGCCGCCTTGCGGCCGTGTTGATCTGCATAGCGGCCCAACACCCAGCCGCCGATGGGACGCATCAGGAAGCCGACGGCGAAAATGGCCGCCGTGTTCAGCAGCTGCAGGGTGTCATCGCCCTTGGGGAAGAAGCTGGGCGCGAAATAGATGGCGAACGCGGCGTAGCTGTACCAGTCGTACCATTCGATGAGGTTGCCGACCGAGCCACCGAAAATGGCGCGCAGTCGCTGTTTGGCCGTGGTTTCAGGACTGGCGATCCCCGCGTTTTCGGTCACTAGTAATAATCGTTGTGATGAGCCCGGCGCGATGGTGACCGATGCGTGGGGCAAAGGAAAGGCGCCAACAACGCCGGCCCTATACGATCAGGGCGAGAAGATTAGCAATTGGATCTGGGCTATTGAATCTGGCTCGAATAAAAGGAAGCGGTGGGCGGCCCAACATTCCTGGACCGCCACACCGCTTCGAAATTCACGACCTGCTAGGCCGACAGGGTCATACCCACCCGTCGGACTAATGTGCTGGTCGTGAATTCCGAGACGAACCTGTTCGAGACTCAGCAGAGTCCTGGGAATCCTGGCCATCCTGGCCGCCACTCAACTCGGCCGGATCATGATCCTTGGCGCGTTGCTTGGCTTGCTCCTCGGCGCGGCGGATCTCCTTCTCCTCACTCGGCGATACGTTGCCAGCGTTCTCTATTTCACGCTGACCTCGCTCCGACTCGACGAACTCCGTCGTCGCCTTGCGGTAATTGC
>NZ_JAEUPY010000274.1 GCF_016790065.1 Steroidobacter sp. | reverse complement strand
GTCTACATTGCGCGCCCATGAGTGTTTTTCGCTTGCTTTGCCGATCGATCGAGGATCTCGCGTATGTCGACGCCTTTGCCCAGTGAGGCGCTCGAGCAGCTATTTCGCGATGGTCGCTCGCTGCATACCTTCACCGATCGTCCGGTCACGGATCAGACGTTGCGAGAGCTGTACGAGCTGCTGCGGCTAGGGCCGACGGGCTTCAACTCGCAGCCGGCGCGTCATGTGTTTGTTCGCTCGGCTGAAGCCAAAGCCAAGTTAGGGCCGGCACTGTCCTCGAGCAATCGCGCTAAAACACTGGCCGCCCCGGTGACTGCCATCGTTGCGTACGACGCCCGGTTCTTCGATCACCTGCCAGCGCTATTCCCGAGCTATGACGCGCGACCTTTGTTCGAAGCCTCCGTCGCACTGACCCAGCAGACAGCCGAGCGCAATGCTTCTTTGCAAGCGGCTTATTTGATTCTCGCGGCGCGTGCACTGGGATTGGATGCTGGACCGATGTCGGGCTTCAACGCCGATGCGGTCGATCGCGAATTCTTTCCGGACGGGCAAGCCCACGCGCTGTATCTCGTCAATCTTGGCTATGGCGAGCGTTCGCAGCTGCGGCCGCGATTGCCGCGGCTGAGTTTCGAGGCGGCGGCGAAGATTGTTTGAGCGTTGTTTATTGCGCGAGATCGTTTGCAGCGTCCCGTTACTTGAATATAACAATCTTTGCATCTGCTACCGATGCATTCCTGGTTTTCTCGTTTCCATCGCGACCGCCACAGCGCTACGGTGACATCCTGCGCAAGTGCGCAAGGTCTGGTGGATCATGAAACAAAGCAGAAGCACGATCGGGTCAGCGAGTCTCTATGCGGCAATGGTCGTTGCCAGTGTCACTCACGACGCTGCAGCTCAAGACGCCGATCAAGCCGCACGCGGTGACACAGGAGTGCTCGAGGCCGTCATCGTGACCGCGGAGCGTCGCGAACAGAAATTGCACGAGACGCCGACGACGGTCGCGGTCGTCGATCCTGAACTGCTGGAACGCAGCGTTCGCAAGATCAATGACCTTGCGGGCTTTGCGCCGGGTGTCACCATCGCCACGCGCACCTACACACCCGCCATCTTCATTCGTGGCGTCGGCTCGACGCGTCCGATCGGCAACCAATCGGTCGGCATCTACCTGGACGACGTCTACATCGCACGCCCGTTCGGCGCGGGGCTGTACGGTTCATTGCCGGACACCCAGCGCATCGAAGTGCTGAGCGGCCCGCAAGGCACGCTGTACGGCAAGAACACCGGTGGTGGCGCCCTCAAGCTGGTGACGGTGCCGCCGCCCGATGAGAACACGGCGTGGATCAGCGTCGCCGCCGGCGACAAGACCAACGAAGCGCGTGCCTATGGATCCGCCGTGCTGGTGCCGGATGTGCTGAACGGCAGTCTGGCCTTCGCACACAACCGCATCGACGACGACATCGAGAACGTCACGCTCGGCAAGGACGTGAACGGTCTGTCCAGCCAGCAGGCACGCGGCCTTCTGAAATGGACGCCGAGCGACACGCTGAAGGCGTTGTTGTCGGTCGACGGCATGAAATCCGAAACGGACTATGTGTTGAGTTCGGTGATTCGTGCGGATCGCAAAGTGCGCCGCACGTTCTCCGATATCGATCCGACGCAGGACTACGAGGGCTGGGGTATCTCTGGCACGGTCGAGAAGTTGCTCGGCGAGCACTTGCAACTCAAGTCCATCACGGCGTTCCGCGACGCTTCGATGATCATGCCCACCGACAGCGATGGCGAGCCTGGCTACTTGAGCGGCTTCGTGCAGGATCTGGACATGCGCCATCTACTTCCGCGAAAAGTTCGATCACTATCGCTGGAGCTGGACCAACAACGCGTTCTCCATCATCGATAGCTCCGTCACCTCGACCACGGCCGGTGTCTATGGACAGCTGGACTATCGACTGACCGACAAGCTCACGGCCACCGCTGGATTGCGCTACTCGCGTGAGACCAGCGAACTCGACAGCCTGGGTTACGCGAGCAACGTGACAGGCGCTGAGCTGGCGCTGCGTTACGCAGCCAACGGCTTGGAGAAGGATTGGACGGCGGTGCAGCCGAAGGTGTCACTGAGTTATCAATGGACGCCCGGCGTGTTGACGTATGCCACGTACTCTCAGGGGTCGACTGCCGGTGGTTACAACTCCGCCGCGGCCACGCTGGCGGTGGCGCAAACGCCGGTGGATCCGGATGAGATCAACGCCTACGAGATCGGCTTGAAGACATTCGGTTGGGGTGGGCGGCTCAGCACCAGCACGGCGGTGTTCTACAACGACTTCAAGGACTATCAGGCCACCATTTCCAATCCCATCATCGATGGCCAGTTGGTGCCAGGCGCGGTGTTCGCTAATGCCGGCCGCGCGCATACCTTCGGTGTGGAAGTTGCGTCGACCGCGAAGTTGAGCCGAGCGCTGGAGGCGTCATTGTCGCTGGCTTATTTGACCACCGAGTTCGACGAGTACTTGAATCCCACCGGCGCGGCCAATAGCAACTTCGTCAACTTCGATTTGCCCAATTCGCCGAAGTTGAGCGGTGGGCTGCGCTTGAACTACGACGTGCCCCTGAGCAGTGGTGCGAACTGGAGCACGACCGGCGCGGTGCGTTACGAAGATGAGTCGTACAGCGCCGTCTCTGCCGATCGCGAGCTGACCAAACAACCCGCGCAGACCTACGTCGATGCTGGCGTCTATTTCACGACCGCCAGCCGGCAATGGACCTTCTCGTTCGCAGGCACCAACTTGCTGGATCGTGACTATGGGTTGCCTGGCTCGTACACGCCGTCGCTCGGCTTCAAGACCGTGCTCTGGAACCGCGAGCGGCAACTGACGCTGGGTGTCCGGCGCGACTTCTTCTAGGTCGCGCCAGGTTATGCGAAGACAGCGAGCGCACAGTCGGCTGGCAGGTTGCCTGCTGACTGTCGCCACGGCGTTTGCGCCCATCGGGGCGCACGCCGCGCATGCCTATACCCAATTCGGGGATCCCAAGTATCCGGCCAGTTTCGATCACTTCGACTATGTGAATCCGCGTGCGCCACAGGGTGGGACACTGCGGCTGTCCACGGTCAGCACCAACGCCAGCTTCGACAAGTACAACCCGTTCACGTTGCGTGGGCGGGCGGCGCCGGGCACGTTGGAACTGATGTTCGAAACATTGGCGGTCTACAGCCTGGACGAACGCAATGCGCAGTACGGCTTGCTGGCTGAAGACATCACGGCCGCGCCCGATTTCTCGTCGGCAACCTTTCGCCTGCGCTCGCAAGCGCGTTTCAACAACGGCGATCCGGTCACGGCCCAGGACGTGCAGCATTCGTTCGACACCCTCAAGAGTTCGGCCGCCAGTCCCAAGTTTCGGTCCTACTTTGCCGATATCGAGCGCGTCGAGGTCGTCGACCCACGCACTGCTCGATTTCATTTCAAGCGCCAGGGGCGCGACCTGGTATTCATCGCAGGCAGTCTGCCCGTGTTTTCGAAGCAGTGGGGTCGACGCAGCGATGGTTCGACCCCGGCGTTCGACGCGCTCGGCTTGGATGCACCGGTGTCGAGCGGTCCGTATCTGATCGAAGCGAGCAGCCGTCGTCAGGACATTCGCTTCAAGAAGAATCCGAACTATTGGGCCGAAGGATTGAACGTGCGCAAGGGCATGTTCAACTTCGAGAACATCGTGTTCTATCTGTATAGCGACGTGGACGCGCGACGCGCGGCGTTACGCTCGGGCAAGTACGACTTCTTCAACGAAGTGCAGATGTGGCCCTGGCGGGTCATGTACTTCGGCAAGCTGTTCGATAGTGGCGAGTTTTTGAAAGAGATCGTGCCGAACGACAATCCGCCGGCGATGAATGGCTGGGTGCTGAACCTGCGCCGCGATCAGTTTAGGGATGTTCGGGTCAGGCAGGCGCTCAGTTATCTGTTCGATTACGAATGGCTCAACGATCGGCAGTTCAGCGGCCGCTTCAAGCGGATGGACAGCTACTTCGCGCGCACGCCACTGGCGGCGCAGGGCGAGCCGAGCGCGGCAGAGTTGGCGCTGCTCGAACCGTATCGCAATGAGCTACCGCCCGCGGTGTTTGGTCCCATGGTGTCGCAGCCGACCACGCATGCGCCTTCGAGCATGCGCGACAGCTTCACCCGTGCCATCGAATTGCTGGCCGAGGCGGGATGGAACATCCGCGACGGCGTGCTGCGTAACGCAGCCGGTGAGCCCTTCGTGATCGAGATTTCCATCAACGCGCGTAAGCAAAGCGTGTTGGACTCGATTTACTTGAACATGCGCAAGGCGGGCATCGTGGTGATTCGACGCCTGAATGACGTCGCCACCGAACGTCGCAAGCTCAACTCGTTCGATTTCGATTACATCGCGTTGTCCTTGCGCGAGTCTCGGATGCCCGGTGAGGAGATCTGGCGTGTGTTCAACAGCGCAGCTGCCGACGTGGCGGGCTCGGAGAACATCGCCGGCGTCAAATCCAGAGCCGTGGATGAACTCACCCAGCGCTTGATGGTGGCCTCAACCCAAACGGAGCAGGAGACCGTCGGCAAGGCGCTCGACCGCGTGCTGATCCATCAGCACTACGTCATTCCCTGGCGCTACTTGCCCGATCATTACCTGATCCATCACCGACGCCTGCGTCGCCCGAACACGGTGCCGCTGTACTACGCGGCGCAGGAGTGGGCGATTGCGACCTGGTGGGACGGCGATCGCGACACCCCTTCCGACCTTTTATCTCATACGACGGAGCCACAACGATGAGTGCTCAGAAATCTCGCAAGATCAAACTCGGTGTCGGGCTTCAGGGCGGGGGCGGTCATTGGCGCGATCCGGCGGTTGCCGACGGCGCGGTGTCCGATATCCAGTCTTACATCAACTATGCGCGCATCGGTGAGCGAGGCAAGTTCGACCTGGGCTTCATTGCCGACTCGGCTTACATCACACGCGATTCGACCTGGCCGTTTCTGAGCCGGCTGGAACCGTTGACGGCCTTGTCCGCGATTTCTGCGCTGACGACACATCTCGGAGTGGTAGGCACGGCAACGACGTCGTTCAGCGAGCCATTCACCACGGCGCGGCAGTTTGCGTCGCTGGATAAGATCAGCGGCGGGCGTGCTGGCTGGAACGCCGTGACCTCGGCGCTCGAGGGTCTCGGCAAGAATCATGGCCACGAGAAACTCTATGATCATGAGTTGCGCTATCGGATTGCGGAGGAGTATCTGCAAGTCGTCGAAGGATTGTGGGACTCGTGGGAGGATGATGCATTTGTCCGCGATCGACAGTCCGGCCGTTATGTGGACTTGAACAAGATGCACACGCTCGACCACAAGGGCGAGTTCTTCTCGGTGCAGGGACCGTTGAACATGGAGCGCTCACCGCAGGGACGCCCGGTGCGCTTCCAGGCTGGTGCATCCGATGCGGGTATTCAATTGGCCGCGCGCCATGCCGATGCGATCTTCTCGGACAACCTGTCGCGGTCGTACTCGCTCGAAGATGCAGCGGGCTACTACCGGAAGGTCAAGGAGCGGACCCGCGCCGCCGGCCGTGACGGTAGCGAGATTCTGATTTTCCCGGCCATCAATCCGATCGTCGGCGACACCCAGGAAGAAGCGGACTTTCTGTATCAGGAGTCCATCAAGTACACCGACGTGGAACACGCCGTGAAGTACTTGAGCCGCTACTTCAGCTTCTTCGATTTCTCACAGTTCCCGCTGGATGAGCCGCTGCCGGATCTGGGCGAGATCGGCAACAACAGCTTCAAGTCGACCGCGGAGTTTTATAAGAATCTGGCCAAGCGCGAGAAGCTCACCTTGCGGCAGCTGGCATTCAGAGCCGCCAACCCCAGAGGCGGGTTCGTCGGCACGGCCCAATTCGTGGCCGACAAGCTGCAGGAGGTGTTCGAGTATCCAGCCGCTGACGGCTTCATGATCATGGCGGCGGGCCAGAAGAACTTGAATCGATTCGTCGATGAAGTGGTGCCGCTGCTCCAGGAACGGGGCTTGTACCGTCGCGACTATGAAGGGACCACCTTGCGCGAGAACCTCGGCCTCGAATTCCCACGTAATCGACATGTCGTGGTGGCCGGCTCGCCGGATGCCACTTTCCCTGCCCAGATCAAGGAGTTGAGCGTGGGCTGACGCATCGGCCACGGGGCTGCGAGGGGGCCACCTCAAGTTCGAGATGACAAGCGGCTGATCGCACAGCCATGATAGTGCCCAATAGGATGAGTGGCGCGAGTCGGTGCCTTGGCACCGACTCCACCACGGGTGGAGGGAACCGAGAACGCCGACTTAGCCAGCAAGTCATGCGATGCGAGCGAAGGGGGGCCCATGCCAGACGTCATCTTTGCGTGCGACGGACACAACTACCGCGGTCGTGAGCGTGAGTATCGCGGAGCGAATGGCCAGGAGTACTACGAGGGCGACTACGAGATTCTGCCCGAGCCGCACATCAACATTCGGATCGACAAAGGTCTGTCCTGCACGTCCAGCATTCTGAATCTGCGTTCGATCTCGAACTTGCGATTCCGGCGCGGCTGGCATCACATCCGGCGTGACAAGACCGATGTCTGCGTGCTGTGGTTCGTCAAACACGGCAGCATCGTCCACACCAGTTCCGCCGGCAAGGTCACGATGCGCACCGGCGAATGCATGATCACTCGCTCCTCGCAGCCGTTCGTGATGGATTGCCTGGTCGATGACCGCTCCATCCATGAAGTGCTGCATGTCATCGGCCCGACGCATCTGTTCCGTTCGTTCATTCCCGACGACGTGCCTGCAGGCACCGTGCTGTCGGCGGCCGAGGGCGATTGTCACCTCGCGAAAGAAGCGTTCTGGTTGCTATATAACGACGGCGCGTCGGTGAGTCGCAAAGCGGCCGAGCAGTTTGTGAACACGGCGGCCTCGGCGGTGGGCACCTCGTTGCTGGAAGCCGCCAATCAACCGCTGCCGGTGTCCATCACCGACAAGCGCTACGAAGATATTCTGACTGTCATCCAAGGCCAGCTGTCGAATCCGGACCTGTCGGTGACATCAGCGGCAAGGGCGTGCGGAATTTCTCCTCGCTACCTGACGTACATCTTGTCTTCGCAAGGCACGTGCTTCTCCGATTTGCTGTGGCTCAGCCGGTTGGAGCGCGCGCAAGCGTGGCTGGTCGATAGCACCATGAAGCAGGTGCCCATCGCCAAGATCTCTTACCTGGCGGGCTTCAAGAGCCCGGCGCATTTCTGTCGCATGTTCAAGGCGGCCAAAGGCGTCACGCCCGGCGAGTTTCGCGCCTTCGCGGGCCAGCCGGCCTCGGGCGAGATGGCGGTGGCGCTTTAAGCCGCACGCGGTTGTGACAGAGTGGCGGTCTCAAACGTGGCGAGCAGTTGCTCGAGTCTTTTCTCGTAGACGTTGACCGAAGCCTCTTTCACCGGACCGTAACCGCCGATGTCCGCCGCCGCGCTCGCAATCTCGATCGCAGTGGGCAGGCGCGCGTCGTCGAGCTCTTTGACGATGCGCTGGATCAGCGTTCGGTAATCCTCGATCAGGCGCCGCTCCATCCGACGTTCAGCGGTGTAGCCGAACAAGTCGAACGCGGTACCTCGCAATCCTTTCGCTGCGTGCAGCACCTTGAACAGCGGTAGCACCCAGGCACCGAACGCACGCTTTTTCGGGCGGCCGGAAGGATCGCGACCCGGCAGCATCGGCGGTGCGAGATGGAACGTCAGCTTGAAGTCGCCGGAGAATTGCTCGTTGAGGCGTTGCTTGAAGGCCAGCTCGGTGTACAGCCGTGCCACTTCATATTCGTCTTTGTAGGCCATCAACTTCGCGAGCGTGAGCGCCACTTCTCGCACGAATTTCTCAGTGCCTCTGAGGCGTCGAGCTTCCAATTGCGAGCGCACGTCGGTAACGAACTGCACGTAGCGCTGCGCATAGGCGTCATCCTGATATGCCGTGAGCAAGCGGACGCGACTGGCCACGATGTCATCGATGGTCACGGGCGCTGCGGGTTCGTTGCGGTCGTCGAGTTCGCGTAACAACGCACTCACATCGTGTGCGGCGAGTCGTCCAAGCGCGAGCGTGCGCAGATTGCCTGAAACAAAGGTGCCGTTGAGTCGAATGGCTTGTTCGATCGACTCGATCGACACGGGTAGCAGACCTTTCTGCGCGGCATACCCCAACATCAGGATGTTGGTGCCGATGCTGTCGCCGGTGAGTTGAGTCGAGATTCGCGAGGCGGGCAACTCGTAGCAGGCAGAGCCCGCCAAGGCTGCGACCACCGTGTCGCGCAAGTCGGTCTCATCGAGTTGCGCTTTCTTGTTCGACTGAAACTCACCCGTCGGCGCCACATCGCTGTTGAGAATCGCGACGGTGCGACCGGGTTGCACTGTTTTCAGCACCGGTGCACCGGCGCCGACGATCAGATCGCAGGCGATCATCACATCGGTCATGCCTTCGCTCAGGCGCGAGGTGTAAACGTCCCGAGGATCGGGGGCGATGCGGATGTGACTGGTCACGGCGCCGCCTTTCTGTGCCATGCCGGTCATGTCGAGCACGGTGCAGCCTTTGTGTTCCAGGTGTGCGGCCATCCCTAAGATGGCGCCGACGGTGAGCACGCCGGTGCCACCGATACCGCCGATCAAAATGTTGTAGCCGCGCGCGTCGAGTGGGGCGACCGCAGGCACTGGCAGCTGTGACGTGAGCTGCTGCAGTCGATCGACATTGCCACCGGTTCGAACTGCGATCTGGCCGCCGGTCACTGTGACGAAGGATGGGCAGAAGCCTTTCACGCAGCTGTAATCTTTGTTGCAAGTGGACTGGTCGATTTTGCGCTTCCGGCCGAATTCGGTTTCCAGCGGTTGTACGCTGATGCAGTTGGATTGCACGGAACAGTCGCCGCAGCCTTCGCAGACGGCGGGATTGATGAACACGCGCTTCTCGGGATCAACCATGAGCCCGCGCTTGCGACGCCGACGCTTCTCGGTCGCACAGGTTTGTTCATAGACGATGCCGGTGACGCCCGGCGTCTCACGTAACTCACGTTGCAGTTGATCGAGCTCGTCGCGGTGATGCAATGATGCATGCGGTGGCAAGCGAACCTGCGCGAACTGCTCCGGGTTGTCGGACACCAGACGCACCGGGCGCACGCCTTCGGACAGCAGTTGCCGAACCATCTCGACGGGCGAGATCTGTTGTTCGACCGGTTGGCCGCCAGTCATCGCGACGGCATCGTTGTACAGCACTTTGTAAGTGATGTTGGATTTGGCGGCGACAGCCGCGCGAATGGCCAGCACGCCGGAGTGCGAGTAAGTGCCGTCGCCCATGTTCTGAAACACATGCGGCGTATCGACGAACGGGCCGACCGACAGCCACGGCGAGCCTTCATGGCCCATGGGCACGAACTGCATGGTGTTGCGATCCATCACCACCGCGGCGAGGCCATGACAACCGATGCCGCCGAGCGCGAGCGAGCCATCGGGAATCTTGGTGCTGGTGTTGTGAGGACAGCCGGAGCAGAAGTACGCCGGGCGGAACTTACGGCTGCCACGACTCGCAGCGGTCGCTTCGAGATCGCGATAGTGCGCACCTCGTTGCTCGAGCAGCTCATCGCTGAGGTTCAGCTGTTGTAACAATCGATAGATGGCGTTACGAATTTGCCCGACCGTCAACTCGCCGACGGTGGAGAGCAGCGGCGCGCCACGTAGGTCTTGCTTGCCGGCGAGCGCCGGTCGACGGTCCGAGCCGATGCTGTAGAGATGCCGCGCGATCTGTTCCTCCATGACGGGCCGTTTTTCTTCGACGACCAGCACGGCGCTACTGGCTTGAGCAAAGTCGCGCAAGCGCTCGCCATCCATGGGCCAAATCAGTCCGGGCTTGTACACACGGACACCCAGCGCTTGGCATCGAGCATCGTCCAAGCCGAGATCCGACAGCGCCTGGCGCACGTCGAGATACGCCTTGCCGGCGCTGACGATCGACAGCGTGCGACGCTGTCCGTCGATCACGACACGATCAATCGTATTGGCGCGTGCGAATGCGGTCGCAGCCGGCAAGCGCCTGGTGACCAATGTTTCTTCTTCGACCAGCGCCGGCTGATTGGGCCGCAAGTTCAGGCCGTTGGGCGGCAGCGCGAAGTCTGCGGGCACCAGGAAAGGACGATGCACCTCCGGCAGCTCGACCGAGCCAGACAAGTCCAGCGTATCGGTGATGCACTTGAGCCCCACATAGCAGCCGCTGAACCGTGACATGGCCCAACCGAACAAACCGAACTCGATGATTTCGCCGATGGTGGCGGGATACAGGATGGGCAGCATCGCGGCGATCAACGTGTGTTCGGATTGATGCGCGCTGTCGGAGGACTTGCCGCCGTGGTCGTCACCGGCCACGGCGAGAAAGCCACCGAGCGCGGCGCTGCCTTCCAAGTTGCCGAGCTTGAGCGACTCGCAGGCACGGTCGACGCCGATGCCCTTGCCGTACCACAAGCCGAAGATGCCCTCGAAGGTGGACTTGCCGAACCACTTCAACTGTTGGGTGCCGCGAATCGCGCTGACCGCCAGCTCCTCGTTGAGGCCGGGCCGGAACGTGATGTGATGTTGGTCCAACAGTTTCTGCGCGCCCCACAAGGCGGAGTCATAAACGCCGAGCGGCGAGCCGCGATACCCGGAAATGTAGCCCGCGGTGGCGAGGCCGGCGGCTCGGTCGCGTCGTGCTTGCTCGAGGGGCAGGCGTACCAGCGCTTGGTTGGAGGAGATGAATACCCGTCCGTGTGGTTGCAGGTATTTGTCGTCGAGGGTGGTGGCGGCGGCGGTAGTCATCAGCGATCAGTTCTGCAACGGCGCCAGCTGATTGAGGCGGAACTGGCACTCCGGGGTGGTTTCTTGGATCTCGATGACGTTGTTCTCGGGATCGCGGCCGTAGAGTGTTTTGACGTGGCCCACGTCGATGGGCGTGCGCTTACCGAAGGTCATGCCGAGCGAGATCAGGCGGTGGTACTCCTGCTCGATGTCGGTCACGTCGACGCAAAAATGGGTGTAGCCCTTGTCGAACGGCCGCAGCGGCCGGCTCGACTCCGGGGCCGGCGAGGCGAATTCGAACAGTTCCAGATAGCAAGTCCCGGCTCGGAGCATCACGCCGCGGCCGGCGGAGCCGGGGACGTCCAGAATCTGGTCCAGCATCTCGCTGTCCCGCCAGCTGAAGCCGTCGTCCAATACTTCGAAACCAAAGGCCTGGCGGTAGAAATCCACCATGCGATCCAGATTATTCACGTGCACGGCCACGTGATGAATGCCGCGAATCATTGCGTTGTCCTGTGAGGAAGCCCCTCGCACCCCGGGGCACGATGCAGCATGGCCCAGCCCGGCGCACCGGGGTGAAAGGACGCCGCCGCAGTCAAGGCGCATTGCGGATCCGGTCAACAGCGCCGGGGGCGGGCGTGTCCTGGCTAGGCAAGAGCGGTTGCGCGACCGGTCATCGGCAGTGACCCGTCGGCTGCGTACAGTGCTACCCATCAAGGTGGGAGCATCAATACGATGAACAGAGTTCTGATTGCCGGGGCTCGGGTGTGGGATGCCAGCGGGGCGGCGCCGTTTGCCGGCGACGTGCTGATCGAGGGCAATCGTATTGCCGCGGTCTCGTCGGGGCCCGGGCAACTGCCGGTGTCGGGATGTCAGGTCATCGAAGGCCGCGGCATGACGCTGATGCCTGGTATGACGGAAAGTCACGCCCACCTATCGTTCGAAGCGGTGACCTCGACCGAAGACTTGATCACGCCGCCGCCCGAGGAGCACACGCTGCTGACCGCCCGGGTCGCGAAGGTACTGCTCGACCACGGTTTCACCAGCGCTTGGGGGGCCTCCGAAGCCAAGTTGCGACTGGGTGTGGCAGTTCGTAACGAAGTCAACGCCGGTCGCTTGCCGGGGCCGCGCATTCGTGCCGGATCGCTCGAGATCACTGTGACCGGTGCGTTGGGCGACGAAAGCCGATTACACAATCCGCGTAACGGACCGTCGATCGTCGTCGACGGGCCGGAAGAGATGCGCAAGGCGGTGCGGCTGTGCTGTCGTGAAGGCTGCGACAACATCAAGCTCGATGTGTCCGGCGATCCGTTCTATCCCAACACGCCGGCGCATTCGACGCCGATGGCGTTCGAAGAAATCCGCATGGCGGTCGAGACGGCGCGTAGCTTCGGACGCCGAGTGAATGCTCATGCGCGCTCCATCGGGTCGATTCAGGCCTGTGTGCGCGCTGGTGTCGATGTGCTGTATCACTGTGAGTACACCGACGAGGCGACGCTCGATTTGATGGAGGAGGCGAAGGATCGAATCTTCGTCGCGCCGACAGTGGGGTTGTTCCATACGATGCTGCACGAAGCAGCCCCGTGGATGACGCACGAAACGGCGGTGGCGATGGGCATCGACAGCCTGCTCGAAGAATCCAAGAAGACTCACACCGAGTTGCGCAAGCGGGGCATTCGTCACGTCATTGGCGGCGACTACGGTTTCGCGTGGAGCAAGCATGGCACCAACGCACGAGACATCGGCTTCTTCATGCAGGACTTCGGCTACTCGGCCTCGGAAGCGTTGCTGTGCGCGACGCGTAACGGCGGCTTGATGATGTCCATGGACTCGAAGGACAAACTCGGCGAGATCAAAGAAGGCTATCTGGCCGATCTGGTGCTGGTCGACGGCGACCCGCTGGCCGATGTGAACGTGCTGCTGGATGCGCAGCGCCTGACGCTGATCATGAAGGACGGGCAAGTACACAAGAACGCGACCGGTGCCGCCCGGCAGCGAGCGGCGGCGTAAGGAGCTTCCCATGGAATCGTCACCCGGTATCGTCGATGTCAACGCGCTGCGTGGCTTTCCGGAACTGGTGTGGGAGTTGGGCGGCGACTCGGCCGCGCTGCTGCGCCTGGCGGGCATCGAACCCGACTTGCTCGACAAGCGCGGCGCCTCGATCGAGTTTCGTTCGTTGCTGCGGCTCATGCAGGTCGCGGCCGAGGAGTTGTCCTGCCCGGATTTTGGTCTGCGCTTCGCCAACCGCCAGGGTGGTAACAAAGCCATCGGTCCCATCGGCGTGGTGATGAAAAACTCGAAGACCTTGGGGCAGGCGATCGGCTATTGCGCCAAGAATTTGCATGCGTACTCGACCGCGACGCGCGTGCGCTTCCAGCCTGATCGCACCAAGCATGTGCTGACCGTGCGCTTACAGATCCTGCTGGATAACGTGGAGGACAAACGCCAGGCCGTCGAGCATGCGCTGTTGCTCGCGAGTCATAACATTCTAGAGATCACCGCCGGCACGGCTCGCGTGCGTAAGATTCTGCTCAGCCATCCGCCGCATTCCAAACAAGTGAACTACCGAGCGTACTTCGGCTGCGAGGTACTGTTCGAACAGGAAGTCGATGGCCTGATGCTGACCGAAGGCGACCTGTTGCAACAAGTGGTCGATCCGGACGAGCGCGTGTACGAAATGGCCACGGCCTTCATCGACGAGCGTTATCCCAAGGAGGAGGGCTCGATTCAGGGCCGAGTGCGTCGCTTGATCCTGCTGCATCTGGGCAGCGGTGAATGCACCAACGAGCGCATCGCGGCTGAGCTGTGCATGCATCCCCGAACGTTGCAACGTCGACTGCGCGCCGAGGGCACGTCGTTCGATGACATTCGCGATGAGCTGCGGCGTGAAGTGGCGTACCAGTACATCCAGAACTGCGACCTGCCGTTGAAGCAGCTGGCGGAGAAGCTGGGCTATGCCGATGCGTCGATTCTGTCGCGCAGCTGCTATCGATGGTTCTCCGTGTCGCCTCAGCAGCTACGCACCCGTTTGCGATGCCAGGAACTCGCGACGGTCGATGCCGCCGTGGGAACCTGAGCGCGAGCCGCGCTGGCCGAGGGCCGACGAATTAATCTGAACATCGCAGGGCGCAAGGCGTTGGTATGCGCAGCCAGTCGGGGACTCGGCCGGGCCTGTGCCGAAGCGCTGGCTCACGAAGGGGTCTTGGTCACGCTCACCGGCCGCGATGCCGATCAGCTCAGGCGCACGGCGGAGGAAATCTCCGTGAGTGCAGGTGTCCCCGTCACCATCGCCATCGGCGATATCGCCACCGAAGCCGGCAGACAAACGGCGCTCGATGCCTGCGCCTCGCCGGACATTCTGGTGACCAACAGCGGCGGTCCACCGTTGCAACGCTTTGCAGACCTAGGCAATGAAGCATGGCTCGCCGCCGTTCAAAGCAACATGCTCGCGCCGATCGCGATGATTCGTGCCACGTATCTGGGCATGCGCGAACGCAAGTTCGGTCGCATCGTGAATATCACATCGGCTTACGTGAAAGCGCCGCATGCCATGCTGCCGTTGTCGGTCGGGCCCAGGGCGGGATTGACCGCTGCGGTGTCGTGGATTGCTCGCGAGAGTTGCGCGGACAACGTCACGATCAACAATCTGCTGCCTGAAATGATTCTCACCGATCGCGCGCGCGCCGGCTTCGAGACCCTGGCACAGCAAGCCGGGCAGTCGTATGAGGAGTTCGTGGCCGCTTGGGTGGCGTCGCTGCCGGCGCGTCGGCTCGGCACGCCCAGCGAGTTTGGCAGTGTCTGCGCGTTTCTTTGCAGCGCGCAGGCGGGCTATGTCACCAATCAAAACATCCTCATCGACGGCGGGCATTATCCCGGCGTGTTCTGAGGGCGGTGTCGCGTGGAGCCAATTGAATGTCATTGCCGCTCTGACGTCACGGCGATACCGTCCCCGCCGCCAGTCCCGTGCCGCCGCTCCTTGGCAGGCCCGGAGGCCATGCCGAAGACCGTTGGGGGGGATATGCCGAACGAACTAAATCATTCCGAAGTCATTCATTCGAACCTGGGCACGCGAGGTGCCGTGTCGTCGGCGCTGCTCGCGTTGCTATTCAACGCCAGTGTCGCAGGGGCGCAGTCGGTGCCGGCGAATCAGGATTCGAGCGCCGGTCAGTTGGAGACGGTCATGGTGACCGCGCAACGCCGCGCTGAAAGCATTCAAGACGTGCCGCTGTCGGTCGTCGCGCTCTCCAAAGAGTCGCTCGAGGCCGCCGGCGTGAAGAACGTGATGGATCTGCAGCAGGTCGATCCGTCGCTGTCGATCTCGGCGCAGTCCGGCGCGGTCATCCCGTTCATTCGTGGTATCGGCAACATTGCTTCGCAGACGCCGGGCAACGAGTCCAGCGTGCCCATCTACATTGACGATGCGTACTACTCGCGCTTGTTCGTTCCCTATCTGTCGTTCGCCGACAATATCGAACGGGTCGAAGTGTTGAAGGGACCCCAGGGCACGCTGTTCGGACGTAACGCCACCGGCGGCTTGATCCACATCGTGACGCGCGATCCCGGTCAAACCACCGAGTTCAGCGCAAAGCTCGGCTACGGCAGCCAGCAGACCACGACCGGTCAGGTGTACTTCGCGACCCCGCTCAACGATCAACTCGCCATCGATTTCTCGTTCAGCGGTCAGAACATGGGCGAAGGTTTCGGCACTAACTTGTACAACGGCGCCGACACTTACTTTCGCAACTTCTATACGGCACGTTCCAAGCTCGTGTGGACGCCCTCCGATACCACCAAGGTGCGCCTGAGCGCCGTGCAGGTGCGTGACAGCTCATCGATCGGTACCGTCGGCGGTGGCGGCTTGCGGAACTACACTCGCGGCCTGCCGCCGAGTTTCACGCAAGAGTTTGAGCAGCCGAGCGACTTCTTCGACATCAACGTCAACTACAACACCAAGCGTCGGCATCGTGGCAATGCGTTCACGTTGCGCGTCGATCAGGAGTTCGGATTCGCCGACTTCAGCAGCATCTCGTTCTATCGACAGTCGCGTGAACCGTGGACGTCCGAAGGCGATCACACCAACGCGCGCTGGCTCGAGTACGACCTCAACGTCGAGGACAAACAGATCACGCAGGAGTTTCAACTGCGCTCCAAGGATGACAGCACGCTCTCCTGGATCTTCGGTCTGTACTACATGAATGCCGATGCGGCCTACGATCCGGTGGTCATCACGGGTGAAGCCATCGAGCTTGGCGGACTGCGCACCAACGTGCTCATCGGCAAGCAAGAGATCGATTCGAAGGCAGCGTTCGGCCAAGCGACCCTGCCGATCTTTGCCGATGCGGCGAACCTCACGCTCGGTGTGCGCTACACGCAGGATACGGTGGATGGCTTTGGTCGCGGTTTTGGCGAGACGCTGGGCAGCGGCGCGATCGTTTCGTTCGGGCCTCCCTATGTGGACGAGGCCAAGTTCAGCAAGGTGACTTACAAGGTCGCGCTCGATCGCAGTTTCACACCTGACCTGCTGGGCTATACCTCGGTCAGTCGTGGCTACAAGTCCGGTGTGTTCAATCTGCTGCCGCTGAGCGCGCCAGCCGTGCCGCCGGAGGTCGTGGATGCTTACGACATCGGCTTGAAGTCGACGCTGGCCGGCGGCCGGGCGCATTTCAACGTCTCGTTGTTCTGGAATGAGATCGAAGCGCTGCAAACCAACGTGGTCGAAGTGGTGAGCGGTGTCGCGACGCCGAAGCTGGCGAGTGCCGACAAAGCGCGTACACGTGGTGTTGAATTCGACGGCGACCTGTTGGCCACCGACGGTCTGACGGTGCGGTTCTCCGGTCAATACATCGACGCAGAGTTCATCGACTTCCCGAACGCACCCGTGGTCACGCCGCTGTTCGTCGCGCCGTACGGTTTGGTCGGCGGTGTGGGCGACGTGAGCGGGCTCGGCCTGCCACAGATTCCGGAGTGGAAGTTGAACGTGGGCTTGGACTATGAAGTGGGCAGCGGCCTGGGCCAGTGGCTGCTCGGCACCAACGTCGCTTATCGAAGCGGCTTTCCTTGGGAGGCCGACAACGTGGTCGAGGCGCCGGACCTGACGCTGGTCAATGCCAGCGTGGAACTGAAGCCCTCGTTCGCGCGCAATACCAGCGTGCGAGTCTGGGCGAAGAACCTGACCGACGAACATTACTTCGGCAATGTGTTGGCGCAAACTGGCCCGGCGGGCTACCTCGCCTCGCCGGCAGAAGGGCGAACCTGGGGCGTGGAGTTCGGTTATCGGTTCTGATCGGTCGACTGGGGGAGAACTCAATGATCCGTGGCATTCATCACTTCACGGTCCACGTGCGGGACCTCGAGCGTATGAAACAGTTCTACATCGACGCGTTCGGCTTCGTCGATCCCGGCTTCGCCGGCGGCTGGCAGGACAATGCGCAGATCGATGAGATCGTCGACGTGCCAGGCTC
>NZ_JAEUPY010000127.1 GCF_016790065.1 Steroidobacter sp. | reverse complement strand
GCGATCTTCGGAGCGGAGCCGATGAACAAAGTCACCGGCGTCGGTGCGCCGTGATAAACGTCGGGCACCCACATGTGGAACGGTACCGCGCCGAATTTGAAGGCGATGCCGACGATCACGAACGCCAGACCGAAGATCAGTCCGATGTTGGACGGACCGACTTCGCGAACGCCAATCGCCAGCTCGTCCAGCTGCAGCGTGCCGGTCAAGCCGTACAGAATCGAGAAGCCGTACAGTAGCGTGCCCGAGGCAATCGCACCGAGCACGAAGTACTTCATCGCAGACTCGGCAGCGACGCCGGAATCGCGATCGAACGCCACCAGCGCGTACAGCGACAGCGACAACAGCTCGACGCCCAGGTACACGGTCAACAAGCTGCCGGCCGACACCATCACCATCACGCCGAGCAACGCCAACAGCGCCAGGACGAAGTACTCGCCGCGGAACAACCCGTGACGCTGCAAGTACTCGCGTGAGTACAGCAACGAAACAGCGACCGTGCCGTACGAGAACAGCTTGAGCACGTCGCCCATGGGATCGGCGACGAACATGCCGTCGAACGCGACCACGCGGCTGTCCACCGCATAGTTGACGGTGACGAAGGCGCTGCCGGCCAAGGTCAGCAACGTCAGTGCATAAGTGACCCAGCGCTTGCTGTCGCTGAGGAACACATCGATCAGCAGGATCACGCAGATCGCTGTCAGCAGGAAAATTTCCGCCGCCGCGGCCTGCATACCAAAGTTTGTTACTACTGCTTCCATCACTCAGCTCAAATTCGATGTGTGTGAGTTCAGAGCTTGGACACGGTGATCTGCTGCACCAGGTTCTCGACCGTCGGACGCATCACGTCCAACAGCGGAGCCGGCCACAATCCCAAGCCGAGCACGGCCACCGCCAGTACGCCGAGCACCAGCAGCTCACGGCCATTCACGTCCGTCAGTTCGGCGACGTGATGATTGGCCACAGGACCGAACACGACGCGCTTGACCAGCCACAAGGTGTAAGCGGCGCCCAGGATCAGCGTCAGACCGGCCAGGAATGCGTACCAGAAGTCAGCGCGGAAGCTGGCGAGAATCACCAGGAACTCGCCGACGAAGCCGGAGGTCGCGGGCAAGCCGGAATTGGCCATCGCGAACAACACCATGAACGCCGCGAAGATGGGCATGGTGTTGACGACGCCGCCGTACGCGCTGATCTCGCGACTATGAACGCGGTCGTACAGCACGCCGACGCAGAAGAACATCGCGCCGGAAATCAGACCGTGCGAAATCATCTGCACCATCGCTCCATCGATGCCCATCGCTGCGCCAGTCGTGTCACCGGAATTCACGCGCATCAACTCGAACGTCAGGAACGAGCCGAGCGTGACGAAGCCCATATGCGCGATCGATGAATACGCGATCAGCTTCTTCATGTCCTGCTGAACCAGCGCGACGAAGCCGATGTACACCACCCCGATCAGCGACAGCGAAATCACCAACCAGTCGAGCGTGTCGCTGGCGTCCGGCGTAATCGGCAAAGAGAAGCGCAGGAAGCCGTAGCCGCCCATCTTCAACATGATGGCCGCCAGGATCACCGAACCGCCGGTGGGCGCTTCCACGTGCGCGTCCGGCAACCAGGTGTGAACCGGCCACATCGGCACCTTCACTGCGAACGCTGCGAGGAACGCGACGAAGATGAACAGCTGTTCGTTCAAGCCCAACGGCAGGCGCTGGAAGTCGGCGATGGCGTAACTGCACTGCCCTGCATCGCAGGTCTGCAGGTACATGTAGATCAGCGACACCAGCATGAACACCGAGCCGAGGAACGTGTACAGGAAGAACTTGATGGTCGCGTACACGCGGCGCGGTCCGCCCCAGATACCGATGATGATGAACATCGGGATCAGCATCGCTTCCCACAGCACGTAGAACAGCAACGCATCGAGCGAGGCGAACACGCCGATCATCAAACCTTCGAGGATCAAAAACGCGGCGTAGTACTGCGCCGGCTTCTTCTCGATCACGGTCCAACCGGCGATCACCACCAGCGGCGTGATGAACGTCGTCAACACGATCAGCGGCATCGCAAAGCCGTCCACGCCGAGCGCGTAGTACGAATTGAACAGCGGGATCCAGTTGCGCTCTTCGACGAACTGCATCGCGGCCGTGGTGGTATCGAACCCCGACCACAGCAAGGTCGAAATGCCGAAGGTCACCGCAGTGGTGATGAGCGCCACCCAGCGACCGAGCCCGATGGCTTTGTCGCCGAGCAGAATCATGGCTACACCGCCGGCAATCGGCAGCCACATCAAAACGCTGAGAATGGGCCAGGTAATCGTCGACATATCTGGTTCTTACTTTGTATTACCGCAGCACATACCACGCCAGCAGCACCGACAATCCGATGATCATCGCGAACGCGTAGTGATACAGATAGCCGGACTGAAGGCGGCGCAGGACTCCTGACAACCAGCCGACCGCGCGCGCCGAACCGTTGACCGCGGCGCCATCGATGATCGCCACGTCGCCCACTCGCCATAGCGCGGTGCCGAGGACCACACTGCCCTTCGCGAACACGGCCTGGTAGATCTCGTCGAAATAGAACTTCTTGGCGAACAGCTGGTACAGCACCGAGAACTTGCTGGCGATCACGGCAGGCAGATCCGGACGCTTCACGTACAGGAACCAGGCCAGTGCCCAACCAGCGAATGCCAGGTACACCGGCGGCTGCTTCATCGCGTGCACGATGAACAGCAGCGGACCGTGCCACTCTTCGCCGATATGGCCGAGCACGTTGTGTTCTTCGCTGACGAACAACACGCCGTTGAAGTAATCGCCGAACAGCATCGGGCCGATGGTCACGGCGCCGATGAACAGCGACGGAATGGCCAACAGGATCAGAGGCAACGTGACAACCCACGGGCTCTCGTGCGGCTCGACCGGGCCGTGATGGCCGTGCGCATGATCGTCATGCCCTGCCTTGGCGTGATCGTCATGACCCGTGCCATGAGCAGCAGCAGTGTTTCCATGATCGTCGTGGCCGTGACCAGCAGCGGCATGATGATCGTCGTGGCCATGACCGGCATGGGCGACGGCCGCAGCCGGAGCGGCGTGATCGTCATGAGTGCCGTGCGCAGCACCGTCATGCGACACCTCACGGAAACGCTCCGGTCCATGGAACGTCATGAACACCAACCGGAAGCTATAGAACGCCGTGATGAACACGCCGAGGAACACGCACCAGTACGCGTAGGTCGCGCCCGGAATGGTCGAGGCATGCACTGCTTCGATCAACGCGTCCTTGGAGAAGAAGCCGGACGTGCCAGGGAAGCCGATCAGCGCCAACGTGCCGATGGCTGACGTCCAATACGTGATAGGCATGTACTTCTTCAGGCCGCCCATCTTTCGCATGTCCTGCTCGTGGTGCATGCCGATGATCACCGAGCCGGCCGCCAAGAACAGCAGCGCCTTGAAGAAGGCATGCGTCATCAAGTGGAACAGCGCGCCGGCGTAAGCGGACACACCGAGCGCCACAGTCATGTAGCCGAGCTGCGAAAGCGTCGAGTACGCAACCACTCGCTTGATGTCGTTGTTCACCAGGCCGAGCAAGCCCATGAAGAACGCAGTGGTCGCACCGATGACCAGCACCGTCGACAGCGCCGTCTCAGACAGTTCGAACAGCGGCGACATACGCGCCACCATGAAGATACCCGCGGTCACCATGGTCGCGGCGTGGATCAGTGCCGAGATCGGCGTCGGACCTTCCATCGAGTCCGGCAACCACACGTGCAGCGGCACCTGCGCCGACTTGCCCATGGCGCCGATGAACAAGCAGATACAAACGACCGTGATCGCCTGCCACTCCACGCCCGGGAGGATTTCCATGGTGTTGGCGACGATGGCGTCACGCGCGTTGAACACGGTCGCGTAGTCCAGCGAGCCGGTGTAGTACGCGACACCCGCGATACCCAGCACGAAGCCAAAGTCGCCGACGCGGTTCACCAGGAACGCTTTCATGTTGGCGAAGATCGCCGACGGGCGCGTGTACCAGAAGCCGATCAGTAGGTACGACACCACACCCACCGCTTCCCAGCCGAAGAACAGCTGCAGGAAGTTGTTCGACATCACCAGCATGAGCATGGAGAACGTGAACAAGGAGATGTAGGCGAAGAACCGTTGATAGCCCGGGTCTTCCTTCATGTAGCCGATGGTGTAGACGTGCACGCACAGCGACACGAAGGTCACCACCGTCATCATCATGGCGCTGAGGTTATCGACCAGGAAGCCGACTTCCATGCGGATGCCGTCACTCACCAGCCAGGTGTAGACGGTTTGATTCACGGCCGGGGCGCCGTCCAGCACCAGCAGCTTCAGCACATAGGCCGACAAGCCGAACGCGATACCCACGCCGGCGATGGTCACGGTATGCGCACCGGCACGACCGATGACCTTACCGGCAAGGCCGGCGAGGATGGCCGCGAACAGCGGAGCGAGAACGATGGTCAGGAGTACGGATTGCGAGATCATTTCTTATTGATCCGGGGCCTAGCCTTTCATCGTGTCGAGCTGTTCGACGTTGATGCTCTTACGCTCGCGGAACAACACCACCAGGATGGCGAGACCGATGGCGGACTCGGCGGCCGCGACCGTAAGAATGAAAAACACGAACACCTGCCCGCCCAGATCGCCGAGCTGGCGAGCGAACGCGACGAAGTTGAAGTTCACTGCCAGCAGCATCAACTCGATGCACATCAGCAGCAGAATTACGTTCTTCCGGTTCAGGAAGATGCCGGCCACGGCCAGTGCGAACAGGATGCCGGCCAGCATCAAGACGAAGTTGAGGGAAATCATGACTGCTTCTCCCCGCCGTCGATCACAGGAGGCATCTTCACCACACGGACGCGGTCACGAGCACGCACCGACACCTGCGCCGACACGTCCTGTTGTTTCAGGCCGGTGCGACGACGCATGGTCAGCACGATGGCGGCCACGATGGCCAGCAGCAGGATCACTGCCGCCAGTTCGAACGGATACAGATATTTGGTGTACAGCAGCTCGCCGAGTGCGGCGGTGTTGCTATAGCCCTCTTCCACCGCCACTTGAGCCACCGGCGTGACTTCGGTGCCGAGGCTCTTCACGTACACCACGCTGCCGATTTCGGCGACCACGATCAGTGCGATCAGAATGCCCAGCGGCGCATAGCGCGTGAAGCCTTCGCGAACCTGCGCAACGTTGATGTCGAGCATCATCACCACGAACAGGAACAACACCATCACGGCGCCGACGTAGACCAGCACCAGCACGATGGCCAGGAACTCCGCTTCCAGCAGCATCCACAGGATGGCGCTGTTGAAGAACGAGAACACCAGGAACAACGCCGCATGCACCGGGTTGCGAGCGGTGATGACGCCGATGGCCGAAACCAGCAGCACACCGGAGAACGCGTAGAACAGGATTTCAGTAATGGACATGACTAGCGGTATCTCGCGTCGGCAGCTTTGTCGGCCGCGATCATGGCTTCGTAGCGATCGCCGATGGCCAGCAGCTTGTCCTTGGTCATGATGTTCTCGCCGGCGTTTTCCATGTGGTACTCATGGATGCGCGTTTCGACGATGGCATCCACTGGGCAAGCCTCTTCGCAGAAGCCGCAGAAGATGCACTTGAACAGGTCGATGTCGTAGCGCGTGGTGCGGCGAGTGCCGTCAGCGGCGACGTCGGACTCGATGGTGATCGCCAGCGCCGGGCACACCGCTTCGCACAGCTTGCAGGCGATGCAGCGCTCGGTGCCGTTGGCATAACGACGCTGCGCATGCAGGCCGCGATAACGAGGCGATTGCGGCGTCTTCTCTTCCGGGTATTGCACCGTGATGTTGGGACGCGCGACGAACTGGCGCATGGTGACGTACAGACCGACCAATAGCTCGCTCAGGAAGAACGTCTTGAAAAAACTCGCAGGCGTTTTCATGGCTATCTCTTGCTAGCGCCTTACTTGGACCAGGGCCCGATGTCGTAGGCGAAGAACACGCCCAACACCGCCAGCCACACCAACGTCACCGGGATGAACACTTTCCAACCCAGACGCATGATCTGGTCGTAGCGATACCGCGGGAACGTGGCACGGAACCACAGGTAACAGAACAGGAAGAACGACAGCTTCAGGAACAACCAGTGGAAGCCCGGCGCGGTCAGGAAGGCTGGCAGCGGATAACCTTCGAACGGCGACAACCAGCCACCGAAGAAGAAGATCGCGGTCAGCGCCGAAATCAGGATCATGTTCACGTACTCGGCGACGAAGAACACGGCGAACGCCATGCCCGAGTACTCGACGTGGAAACCGGCGACGATTTCCGATTCGCCTTCCACCACGTCGAACGGCGCGCGGTTGGTTTCGGCCACGCCCGAGATGAAATAGACCACGAACAGCGGAATCATCCACCAGAAGAAGTAGCTGAAGTAACCGCCCGCCTGCTTGTCGATGATGTCGCCGAGGTTCAACGAACCCGCCGCCATCACCACACCGACCAGCGCGAAGCCCATGGCGATTTCATAGGCGACCATCTGCGCAGCCGCACGCATGGCACCCAAGAACGCGTACTTCGAGTTGGTCGCCCAACCCGCCAGGATCACGCCGTACACGCCAGCCGAGCTCAGCGCCAACAGATATAACAAGCCGGCATTGATGTCGGCGACCGTAAAGCCCGGCCACAGTGGCACCACGGCCCAAGCCGCCAGCGCCGGAATCACCGCCAGCAACGGCGCGATGATGAACAGGAACTTGTTCGACGACGAAGGAATGACGATTTCCTTCAGCATCAGCTTCAACACGTCGGCGAACGGCTGCAACAAGCCGCCGGGGCCGACGCGGTTCGGACCGATACGCGCCTGGATCGAGCCGATCACGCGACGCTCGGCGAGCGTCAGGAACGCCATGGTCAGAATCACGCTGATGAACAGGATCAACGCCACCACGCCGTAGAAAACCACGGCGCGAATCCATTCCGGCAGGAACGGCAGCAGTGTGTTTACAAACTCAGGAACGCCGCTCACGCGTCTTTTCCTTTCAGGGTTTCGCGACCTTCACGCGTGTTCTGTAGCGCCGAGGAACGACGCACCATCGCATCGACCTGATAGATCGGCACGTCACGCACCGCCGGAGCACCGGCCGATTTGGCTTGCAGCGTGCGCGTCGTAGCCTTCGCGGTGAACGCACCGGCATCAGCGACAGCTGTGCGAATGTCCGCGGTGACCTGATCGGGCGCGGTGTATTCGAAGCCAGGCAGATTGAGCAGGTTGCCCAACACGCGCAGCACCTTCCAACCCGGTCGCGACTCGCCCACCGGCGACGCTGCGCCAGGCACGGTCTGCCAGCGGCCTTCGAGATTCACATACGTGCCCGCCGTTTCGGCGAATGTGCCGATCGGCAACACCACATCGGCGAACTGAGCGGCAGTCGAGTACGGCGACAATGCGACCACGAACTCCGCGCCTTCCAATGCAGCGCTGACGTTCTCAGCGGCAATGTCGAGCTTCGGCTCGATGGCACCGAACACGATGTAAGCCTTGAGCTTGGCCGCGAACATGTCGGCGGCGTTCAAGCCCGGCGAAGAAACATTCTGACCACCGACCGAACGGCTCGGCAGGAAGCCCACCAGGTGTGCGCCGACGGCGTTGCCGCCTTCAGGCAAGTAGCCAAGCGTCGCGCCAGTGACTTCGGCGAGCGCCGTTGCCACCAGACGCAGATCGGCGAACGCCGGATCGCGCTGAGCAATCGCGCCCAAGAGAATCACACGACGCTCGCCTTCGCTCAGCTGCTGAGCAATGGCTTTGTGAGAGTCGTTCGGCTGCGCTTGACCGACCAGCGAAGCAATCGACGCCGGTGCGCTCTTGCCGCTCGCGCTGATAGCAGCCGCGGCGACAGCCACCAGATGATCGAACGAGCCGATGCCGTTCGACGCGAGGTAGCCCGCGACCGGGAACAGGTAGTCGTAACGCTCTGCGTTGATGAACGACACCTTACCGCCCTTCAACGCCGCCTTGCGAAGACGATGCGCCAGCAGCGGTACTTCCTTACGGATGTTCGAGCCGATCACCAGCACGCTGTTCGCCGACTCGAGGTCCTTGATGGACACGCCGAGCGACGGGAACAACGGATCGCTCGCTTCGTCACGGAAATCGGTGCGACGCAGACGATGATCCAGATTCTGACTGCCGAGGCCACGCGCGACACGCGACAACAGGAACAGCTCTTCCAACGTCGAGTTCGGCGACGCAATCGCGCCGATCTGATTGCCGCCATGCTGTTTAGCGATGCGGCCGAGTTTCTCGGCGACCTTCTGCAGCGCCGTTTCCCAATCGGTCTCTTGGAGCACGCCGTTTTCACGGATAGAAGGCTTCAACAGGCGATCTTCGCTGTAGATGCCTTGATAGCTGAAACGATCGCGGTCGGCGATCCAAGTCTCGTTCACGTCTTCGTTGGCACGCGGCACGATGCGCATCACGCGACCACGCAGCACGTGCGCGAAGATGTTGGTGCCCACGGAATCGTGCGGAGAGATCAACGGATGCTGGGTCATTTCCCAAGCACGCGCGCGATAACGGTACGGCTTGTTGTTCAACGCGCCGACCGGACACAGATCGATGATGTTGGCCGACAACTCGTGATCGACGCTCTTTTCGATGAACGTGCCGATCTCGGTCATTTCGCCGCGGCCCACGGTGCCCAATTCCTGGAAGCCCTGCACGTCTTGCGTGAAACGCACGCAGCGAGTGCAGTGAATGCAGCGGGTCATGTCGGTGGACACGAGCGGGCCGAGATTCTTGTCTTTGACGACGCGCTTGCGCTCGCTGTAGCGAGAAATGTCGCGACCGAAACCCATCGCCAGATCCTGCAACTCACATTCGCCGCCCTGATCGCAGATCGGGCAGTCGAGCGGATGATTGATCAGCAGGAACTCCATCACCGCGCGCTGGGCGGCAATGGCTTTGGGCGACTTGGTGAAAACCTTCATGCCTTCGGCGACTGGAGTCGCGCACGCCGGCATCGGCTTCGGCGCCTTCTCCACTTCCACCAGGCACATGCGGCAGTTGGCGGCGATCGGCAACTTCTCGTGGTAACAGAAACGCGGCACGTACACGTCGTTCGCGTCCGTCACCTGGATCACCATCTGACCCTTGCGCGCCTTCATAGGCACGCCGTTGACTTCAATGTTGACCTCGTCACTCATGTATCGGGTCTCTTAAGCAGCAGTCTTGTCAGCGGTGTGGTTGCGATCGCGTTCCACGATGCTGTGGCCGTGCTCGATCATGTATTCGAATTCGTGGCGGAAGTGCTTCATGAAGCTCTGCACCGGCCACGCCGCGGCATCGCCGAAGGCGCAAATGGTGTGGCCTTCGATCTTGTTGGCCACGTCCACCAACATATCCAGATCGGACTTCTTGCCCTGCCCGGCCAGCACTCGCTTCAGCAGCCGATTCATCCAACCGGTGCCTTCGCGGCACGGCGTGCACTGACCGCACGACTCGGCGTAATAGAAACGCGAGATGCGCTCGAGCGCCTTCACCATGCAGGTGGTCTCGTCCATCACGATCATCGAACCGGTGCCGAGACTCGAACCGGCTTTCTTCACGCCGTCGTAGTCCATGGTCGCGGTCATCATCACGTCGCCGGGCACAACCGGGACCGACACACCGCCAGGGATCACCGCTTTCAACTTACGACCACCGCGAATGCCGCCGCAGATCTCGATCAGATCCTTGAACGGAATGCCCAGCGGCAGCTCGATGTTCTGTGGCTTGTTCACGTGGCCGGAGATCGAGAAGATCATGGTGCCGCCGGCGTTCGGCACGCCCAGATCGGTGAACCACTTCGGGCCCTTGCGCAGAATGGTCGGTACCGACGCATAGCTCTGCGTGTTGTTGATCGTGGTCGGCTTGCCGTACAGACCGAAGTTCGCGGGGAACGGCGGTTTGAAACGCGGACGGCCTTGCTTGCCTTCCAACGATTCCAGCAACGCGGTTTCTTCGCCGCAGATGTACGCGCCAGCACCGACGAACGCATATAGATCGAAATCCGCGCCCGAGCCCAGCAGGTTCTTGCCGAGCAAACCGGCAGCGTAAGCTTCTTTCAACGCTTCTTCGAAACGCGGCACGGGTTCATCGAGGAACTCGCCGCGGATGTAGTTGTAACCAACGGTGGCGCCCATGCAGTAGCCGCCGATGGCCATGCCTTCGATCAGCGCGTGCGGGTTGTAACGCAGGATGTCGCGATCGTGGCAGGTGCCTGGCTCGCTCTCGTCCGAGTTACAAACGACGTACTTCTGGCCCGCCGAATTACGCGGCATGAAGCTCCACTTCATACCCGTCGGGAAGCCGGCGCCGCCGCGGCCACGCAGACCGGAAGCTTTCACCTGTTCGATGATTTCTTCCTTCGGCGTCTTCTCGCGCAGGATCTTCTCCCACACTTCGTAGCCGCCGGTCTTCCGATAGGTTTCGAGCGACGACGGTTGTTCCATACCGAGCGTCGCGAAGCACACGAAGTTGCTCGCGTACTTGCCCAACAGCAGTTTGTTTGATTCGTCAGTCATGGTTGGCGATGGCTATGTGTATCGCGACCGTTGGTTACTTGTGCCGATCCAGAATCTCGTCGATCTTCTCGGGGGTGAGATTCTCGAAGTACACGTGGTCGACCATCATCATCGGCGCGTTGTTACACGCGGCCAGGCACTCTTCTTCCTTCTTGAGGAAGAAGCGGCCATCGGGCGTGCTCTCGCCCACTTTGATGCCGAGACGCTTCTCGACGTGCGACAGCATGTCTTCACCGCCGCACAACATGCAGGAGATGTTGGTGCACACGGAGATGCTGTGACGGCCGACCGGCTTGGTCTCGAACATCGAATAGAACGTAGCGACTTCGTACACCTGGATGGGCGGCAGGCCGATGTATTCGGCGACTGCGTCCATCGATTCTTTGGTGAGATAGCCACCAATGTCGTGCTGAACCGCACGCAGCGCGGCGATTACCGCCGAGCGCTTACGATCCGGCGGAAACTTGGTCAGCCAGTGATCGATCTCGTGGCGAGCATGCTCGGAGAGCACGCCTTTGTAGTCGCCGTTGGAGTGGCCACCAGAGTGGCTATGGTCGTGAGAGTCGCTCACCGGTCGATTTCCCCGAATACGATGTCCTGCGTGCCGATCACGGCGACCACGTCCGCCAGCAAGTGGCCCTTCACCATCTCTTCCAGCGAAGCCAGATGCGGGAAGCCCGGCGCGCGGCACTTCAAGCGATACGGTTTGTTGGCACCGTCGGACACCAGATAAATACCAAACTCGCCCTTGGGCGCTTCCACCGCGGCGTAAGTCTCGCCGGCAGGCACGCAGTAGCCTTCGGTGAACAGCTTGAAGTGATGAATCAGCGATTCCATGTCGCCTTTCATCTCTTCGCGCTTGGGCGCCGAGATCTTGTGATCGTTGAGCATCACCGGGCCGGGATTGGCGCGCAGCCAGTCGACGCACTGTTTGACGATGCGGTTGGACTGACGCATCTCTTCGATACGCACCAGATAGCGGTCGTAACAGTCGCCGTTCACGCCCACCGGAATGTCGAAGTCCATGCGGTCGTACACTTCGTACGGCTGCTTCTTACGCAGATCCCATTCGATGCCCGAGCCACGAATCATCGGACCGGTGAAGCCAAGCTGCAGAGCACGCTCAGGCGTCACGACGCCGATGTTCACGGTGCGTTGTTTCCAAATGCGGTTGTCGGTGAGCAGCGTTTCGTACTCGTCGACGTTGGCCGGGAAGCGCGCACAGAAGTCATCGATGAAGTCGAGCATGCTGCCGCGACGACGTTCGTTGAGACGATCCACGTCGGCCTGCGAACGCCACTTCGAGGGCTGATACTTCGGCATCGAGTCCGGCAGGTCCCGATACACGCCGCCCGGACGATAGTAAGTCGCGTGCATGCGCGTGCCCGACACTGCTTCGTAGCAGTCCATCAGGTCTTCGCGCTCACGGAACGCATACAAGAACACCGTCATCGCACCGATATCCAGACCGTGCGCGCCGAGCCACATCAAATGATTCAGGATGCGAGTGATCTCATCGAACATCACGCGGATGTATTGAGCGCGCTCCGGCACTTTGACGCCGAGCAGCTTCTCGATGGCCATCACGTACGCGTGCTCGTTGCACATCATCGACACGTAGTCGAGACGATCCATGTAGCCGATGGATTGATTGAACGGCTTGGACTCGGCCAGCTTCTCGGTGCCCCGATGCAACAGTCCGATGTGCGGGTCGGCCTTTTGAATGACCTCGCCTTCCATCTCCAGCACCAGGCGCAAAACGCCGTGCGCGGCCGGATGCTGCGGGCCGAAGTTCAGCGTGAAATTATGAATATCGGCCATGGTTACTTCTGAATCTCGGCGCCGACGGGGACTTCCTTCAGCACCTGGTCGTAACGATTGTCTTCGCGGATGACGCGCGGCACGAGCGTGCGTGGCTCGATGCTCACCGGCTGATACACGACGCGGCCCTTGGCGGTGTCGTACTTCACCTCGACGTTGCCGATCAGCGGGAAGTCCTTGCGGAACGGATGGCCGATGAAGCCATAGTCGGTGAGGATGCGGCGCAAGTCTGGATGATTGCGGAACATGATGCCGTACATGTCGAAAGCTTCACGCTCGAACCAGTTGGCACTGGCCCAGATGTCGACCACGGAATCGATCACCGGCGGCTCGCCTTCCGTAGTGAAGCTACGCAGACGCAGGCGCCAGTTGTTGGCAACCGAGAGCAGTTGATAAGTCACTGCGAAGCGCGCTTTCTTAGGCTCGATCGCACTATCGTCGATGCGATTCACGCCGCGGCTGAAACCAGTGTTAGTCGACGCGAGTGTGTTCCACTCCTCGCGGCCGTACTCGAGATAGTCCACGCCGGCCAGATCGACCAGCTGCTCGAAACCCAGCTCGGGGTTGTCGCGCAGTTCTTTGGTAACGGCGAGCAGATTCGCCGCATCGACTTCGAACGCAACTTCGTTGGGCAACGCCGGCAACGGCCGCAGCTCTTGAGCAAAGCGCGCCGTCAGTCGCGAGGCTAATGTCTCGGTACGTGAACTCATCCGGTTCTCGCTAAACCTAGGCTCGAATCAACGAGCATGAATACGATGCGCGTTCATCGCGCAATCGTGCTGGTGCGGCGGATCTTGTTCTGCAATTGCAGGATGCCGTACAGCAAAGCTTCGGCACTCGGCGGGCAGCCGGGCACGTACACATCGACCGGCACGATCCGGTCGCAGCCGCGCACTACCGCGTACGAGTAGTGGTAATAGCCGCCGCCATTGGCGCAGGAGCCCATCGAAATCACCCAGCGCGGCTCGGGCATCTGGTCATAGACCTTGCGCAGCGCCGGCGCCATTTTGTTCACCAGGGTGCCGGCCACGATCATCACGTCCGACTGACGCGGGCTCGGGCGGAACACCACGCCGAAACGATCGAGATCGTAACGAGCCGCGCCCGCGTGCATCATTTCGACGGCACAGCAAGCGAGACCGAAAGTCATCGGCCACATCGAACCGGTGCGGGCCCAGTTGACCAGCGAGTCGACCGTGGTCGTCATGAAGCCGCGTTGGGTTACCGCGGCATCCGGCGTTTCCGCCGTAGGAGCCGTCAATCCCATTCCAACGCTCCCTTCTTCCACTCGTACACGAAGCCCACCACCAGGATCAGCAGGAACACACCCATCGCCGCCAGGCCCACCATGCCGACGGCATCGAGTGCCACGGCCCACGGGAACAAGAAGGCGATTTCCAAATCGAACACGATGAACAGAATGGCCACGAGGTAATAGCGCACGTCGAATTTCATGCGCGTATCCGAATAGGCTTCGAAGCCGCACTCGTAGGCAGAGAGTTTTTCAGCGTCGGGTTTACG
>NZ_JAEUPY010000111.1 GCF_016790065.1 Steroidobacter sp. | reverse complement strand
GGGCAAGGCTGCTGTGAAAGCGGTGGAGGAGGCGCACCTCACTGCCACTGTCCAGTCTTTGGACAAGGCCTTCGAGGACATGGCAACGAAGGAACAAGCGAGTGCTCGGGCCTATGCCGAACAGGTATTCGATTGGAGCATAGACAGCATCGGCAAGGCCGCATCGCTGGATGCGAATCCGCCAAAAGCGGAATTGGGTCAGCCCGTGCGGCCCAAGGGTTTGCTGACCGTCGGCAATAACCGGCTGCTTGAGTTGGGGCTGAAAGACAGTTCGCCGGCGGGGCTGGCAAACCTGATTGCAGGCGATGCCGGGCGTCGCGCCGATCTCGAGATGCTCAGCTCGAAACGCACCACCTTCCTGGGCGCCTTTGGTATCGCGCTGTCGAATTGCGTCGAGGTGTTCGCTGCTTCGGCGGATCCGGCGATTCCCAGCGATGTTCCTTCCGCTAAGACGCTCAAGCGCATACGCGCCGCGGCGCAGGCAGATGCCAAGGCTCAGTTCAAAGAGCTTGTCGATGACTGCAAGTCGCTCGAAACCAACTTGACCGCTTTTCATGCGCAGTTCGACGAGGGCACCGTCAACGAACGATTGGTCGCGCTTGCGGACGGTCTGCAAGCCGAGAAAACCTTTGCTGTCACCAAGGCTGGGATCGCCAAGGACATCGCCACCGCCAAGGCGAACGCTGCAGGTGCCTTCAAGGCGGCTGAGGCCGGCAAGGCCAAGCTGGCTGCGGTTGAAGCCGAGGCGAATGAACTACTAGACAAGATCGCCACAGCGCGACAGGTGAATGAGCTTGCCGGTGCTGAGGTGCTGGCCGAACAGAAGCTGGAATGGCTCGAGACCCTGCTGGCAGCGGTAGCCGGCACGCCGCCGGATGGCAAGGTCAAGCTCGATGACGATGAATTGCTCGGCATTGCCATCATCCGCGGCCTGCCGGCACTGCGCGATGACGCGAAGGCGCTGTTGGCAGACGCTGCGAAGCCGCGTCTTACGCCCATCGTAGCGGCCATCGACTATCAGAAACTGTTGCTGGCCAAACTGGATGCGGTCCACTCGGTCGACCGGAAGCGGCTGGCGCTGACCGAAAAACAACTCAACGCCGAGATCGACGAAGCGATCGCCTGGGCCCAGGTGCTCCGGCGCTTCCATCAGAACCCGGCGTGGTCTGGCAAGTCGATCGCGGCATTGAACGGTAGTCTCAGTGGCCAGGACAAGGGCACGTTCTACGAAGCGCTGGCCATTTATGGCGACAGCGTGCGCAACGCGCAGGTCGAGCAAGCCGTGCTCGAGGTGCGCTTGCTGGCCACCCAGTACGAGCGCGGCCTGGTCAACTCCCGATACGCCGCTGCTCAGTGGGATGCGCTGCTAGATACCACTGCCAAGGTTCTTTCCGAATATCACGCGTCAGGCATCAAGACCGCGGACGTTGCCGAGTTCTTCAAGGCACTGGGTCTGGTCGGCATCGGCGTGGGAGTTGCGCAATGAACAGTCACCACCAACGCGCATTCGTCGGGTCTGTGCTGTGCCTATTGCTCACAGCATGCAGCACACCTAAGCCGGTTTTGGAACTTGCATCCAAGGGTGCTGGCACCGTCGGGCTCGCTGAGGCGTCGCTGCGCGACTATCTCGCAGCGACTCAGGCTCAGCTCACTGCGCGCACTGAATTTGTGCGAGCCGATGCCGAGCAACTCGTCAGTGAGGCGACAGATCGCGAGCTGCTGGACATGTACCGCAAGGAAGCCGGCATGACGGTGCGCAATGACAGCGCCGAGCTCATTCGGTCGCTGGCCACCAAGCGGCGGGAGATGCGGGACAAGCGCGAGAAGGAGCTGGCGAAAGTCACCGCTGCCAACAGCTTCGATGCTTCAGGTTTGGCCAGGGTTCCCCAGGAAAAACTCGATGCCGCCAAGAAAAGCTTCGCGGTGCTGTCCGAAGAATTGTCCTCTGGCGAATGGATTGCGCTCGTCGGAGGTTACGTCAAGGTCATCTCGGCAGGTGTCGACCAGCTCGCATCGCCCACAGACGACAAACCCAAGGATGACACGCCATGAGCCCTCCCAACGATCAAGAGCCTGCGATCGCTTCAGATTCCGAAGTCTCGCGCTACGAAGATGCGTTCCTCGCCACGCGCCGCGTGCTCGACGAGGCGATCCGCAACCTTTCCATACTCAAAGCGTTGGCCACTGACTTCGACTCGCGCAACGAGCTGGGTCTCGAAATCACGATGCTCAAGCGTAAGCGCACGAAACTCGCGGCCGCGAACGTCGCGTTCCATTCGCAAACCGCCACGATGGTGCCGCCTTCGGCGGCGCAGGTAAAAGAGCTGTCGGATCTCGCGGACGAGGCCGTGCAGTTGACGGTGCAGAGGGCGACTGCCGCTGCGTCGCTCAAAATAGCGACCAAGGCTTTGAACAAGTTTGCCGAGATCCAAAGCATCGGCGGCGATTGATCGTCACGCTCGCGCTACGTGACGTTGGCTTTGCGGCGAATGTTACGTAGCACGACCGTATTGCCGTGTGCAGAGCGTTCGTAGTCGTAGTCGCGCAGCGCTGTTTCGAGCGCCGCCGTGCAGCCTGGGCGATAACGATCGTGCAGCTCGATCAATAGATTGTCCACTCGGCTCAACCAGTCGGCGCTGTGAGTCAGCACCTCCAGCTCGGCGCCCTCGATATCCATTTTGAGAATGTCGATGTGATCGACGCCATGCAATTGCATGACATCGGCAATGGACACGGCCCGAATGTCCGTCGGCTGCTCGGACTCGAGCACACGAAAACTCCAAGTGGCCGCGCCAGGATTCTCGATTCGCAGCCAGGTACTGCGGCTCCACAGGCCGGCATGCATGGGCCGGATTCGAGGATACGCGCTGACGTTCTTGCACAGTAACGCGAAGTTGGCCGCTTCCGCTTCGATGGCAATCACCGCCGCGCCTTGAAACTTCTCGGCAAAGAACACTGCGGTTAGCCCGATATGAGCGCCGGCATCGAGGATGACGGTTGGCGAGACAACGTCGATGTCGTATTCACGCATGACGAATACTTCATCGAACACTCTTTGATCCGCCGTGCCCGGGCGAATGGCAAGGGTGTGCCGGGTTTCGGCTTCGGCCGCCGAGATAAAACAAATGTCAGGATGCAGGAGCAGCGCAAAGTAGCCGGCGAGTGCACGCAGCAGCCCGAAGTGACCGCGGTACCAGCTCAGCCAAGCCCACTGCGAGGGGCTTACCAGTCTTCGGGCGAGACGCTTGAACATTTTTGTTGGAATGTCAGCGGTCGATGGCGCTACTGTGACAAAGAACGGGGCCGGGTCTACGAGAGTGAAAATTGTTTCATTCGACTGGTCGATAACGCAAATGCCGAGCCAGCCAGCAACCTACTCGCACCTCGCTGACTCGGCCTTGATTACGTTCGAAAACCAGCGTCCAGTCACCCGGCGGCGGTTGGTCGAGTGCTCTAGGACAGGGCAGCGCCCAAACATCGCCGCCGGCGTGCTGGAGCATTTCCATGCGACCTGTTCCCAATCCACCTGAGAAGCCGCCGAACAACACACCGCCGGCATTGTTTACAGTCAGCTCGGCATCGATTTCGGCGCAATGGAACCGCCCGACCAGATCTGCCGCTGGCGGACCTTCGCATCGGCGCAGCGAAGAGACGACATTCTCCGAGGGGCAAGATATTTGTAAGCCGCCGTCGTTTGCTTGCAGCTCGCAGCCGTCGGTGCCGATACCGTTGACGGTACTACGTAACACGCCATCGACATCGCCGAAGCGCAACCATTGCTGCCCCGTGCTATTCGTGGCGATGTGAGCCAACGTACCGGTTTCCGAATCCAGATAAGCGCCACGCCAATCGGGCAGGGCAGTGTCCGGCTCGCTCGGCGGCGCTGCGTCCAGACAGGAGCCGAGTAGGGTGAGTGCGGCTGATCGGGCGTCGCACATGTGATTGAACATCACCACCACTGACACTCGTTCCGATGGAACATACAGCCGATAGCTCCGCCACCCTCGGAGCTGACCGCCGTGGCCGGTGAAGGTGCGGCCGAATGCTTTCGAATGGCTGAGACCGAAGCTGTAAGACGCCGGCTGGCCATCGGCGAAAGTCACAGGTGCCGACAGGCGGCGATACAACGACTCGGGATCGTCGCGTGTCTGATCGATGTGACTTTCCCAGGCGATCATGTCTTCGAGAGTGGCGCCCATGCCGGCGTCACCGGTCCAAAAGATCCGATTTTCGGCCGGCCGGAAGCCGCCACTCGCAGAGCCTTCGTATCCTACGGTTCCATCGGGCATTGACTGTGTGTCCGCGGCCAGCAGCGCACCAGGCATGCCGACGCGGTCGAAGATTTGGGTTCGTAGCAGTTCGGCGAAGCTGCGGCCGGTGCGGTTCTCCAGAATGTCGCAGAGGATCCGAAAGTTCTGATTCGAGTACGAGTAGCGAGTGCCCGGTGCGAAATGTAACGAGCGCGTTGCGGCGATCAGGCGGCGCGCTTCGAGTTCGCCGAACACGGATTCCGGTTGCGGGCCCTGGAGCATGGCGACGGCCCAGTAGTCACGCAGCCCGGACTGGTTGTGACAAAGGTTCAACGCGGTCGGCGCCAGCTCCGGCAGCTTGGGCAAATGGCTTCGCACGTCGGCATCCAATACCGACACGTCAGCAAAGCGATCCAGCAGCAGGCTGCAGGTGAACTGTTTGGTGAACGAACAGATCCGAAAGAGAGTTTGGGCGGTGAACGGAATGCGACGTTCGACATTCGCATAACCCCACGTGCTACTGGCGATCTCGCGACCGTCCTTGAGCACGGCCAGCGCGCCGCCCGGCCCGGGGAACATTCGGGGGATTTCACGGACAGTCGCTTCGAGGCGGGCGGACGAGGACGGGCTGAAGCGCATCTGAAATCCAGGGAATGAGTTACTCGGAAGGTTCGCGCTGACTGATGACGATCTGCGCGTCGCGTCGGCTCAGTGCCAGGTCGCCCGTGCCGGACAGAATTCGCGCAAAGGATTCGGGTGCATTGGCATCGAACACTCCGGTGAATTGGCGGCCGGCGATGGCGGGGTCGGCGATCAAGAACTGAGGCGCTTTGTTGTAGCGGTTGAATTCTGCCACAACGTCCGCGAGCGTATCGCCGCGAAAGATCAGTCGCCGCTGCTGCCAGGCGGTGACCTTGCGTGCGTCCATCGGCGTGATGCTGGCAATCGTGGCTGCTTCCGTCAGCTCAGCCGATTGTCCGGCGGCCAGTATCTGGCGACTCGACGACGCTTCGCTGCCCACAGCCACCCGTCCTTCGATGACCGAGACCATGGTCTCTGCAGCTCGCCGCTGCACATTGAACTCGGTGCCGACTGCTTGAATCACGACGTCTCCAGCGTGCACCCGGA
>NZ_JAEUPY010000067.1 GCF_016790065.1 Steroidobacter sp. | reverse complement strand
AACGGCGTCGATGACATCCTCGGCATCTACGACAACGATCGCGATCTGAAACAGGACGCCATCTTTGCCGAGGTGACTTACGATCTCACCGATCAGTTCAAGCTCACCGTCGGCGGCCGGCACTACCAGTATGAAAGGCAGAATCGTCTGGAGACCCAGGGCTGGTTCGTCGGTCGGCCGCTCGGCAACATCAGTGTTTCGGATGTGGCCATCGACAAGGACGGCCAGAACTTCAAAGCCACGCTCAGCTATCAGCCCACCGATCGCGCCATGCTGTACGCCGGTTGGTCGGAAGGCTTTCGGCTCGGTCGACCGTCAGCGGGTTTGATCGACGCCATCTGCGATACCAACGGCGACGGACTCGTGGACGGCGCCAACGTCACCATGGCGTCGACGCGCAAGATCGATTCGGACACGCTGGAGAACTTCGAACTCGGCGGTAAGTTCACGTTGCTGGATGGCAAGCTGGTGGTGAACACCAGCGCCTATCGCATCAATTGGGATGGTCTGCCGACCAACACTCGTGCGACTTGCGGTGGCACCAGCTACTTCTACGTCGCCAATGCAGGCAAGGCTGTTTCGACCGGCGCGGAGTTGCAGGGTAGCTATCAAGTGACGCGCGGGTTGCGAGTCGACTTCGGCGCTTCATATACGGATGCCGAGCTGGCCGCCGATGCTCCGGCTGCGAACGCCTTCGATGGCGATCGCTTGCCGGGGTCGCCGAAGGTGGTCGCAAACCTGGCCCTGCAGTATGACTTCGAGCTCGTGGGCCATGATGCATTCGTTCGCGCTGACTCGGCTTACACCGGCTCGTTCTACGGCAATTTGCAGCAGTCGCCGCTGACTGAATCGGGTGGCTATGTGCGCGCCAACTTGCGCACCGGCATTCGAGTGATGTCGGTCGATGCGGAGTTGTTCGTCAACAACCTCACCAATGTCGATGAGTATGCGTGGCGAGGGTTGACCAATACGCTCTCGGGGTATGGTTACATCATGCGCCCGCGGACTTTCGGTTTGCAGCTGGGTTACCAGTTCTAATCGAGGTTGGGCGTGAGCATGCTGAGTCGCTGTCGGTTCGTGGGGCTGCCGTTGTTGATTTGTGGCAGCTTGGTTGGATCGGCAGCGGCCAGCGACACGCCGAGTGCTCGTATCGTCCAGGCCGAGCAGGTCGTTGCGCGATTTGCTCGGCCGGGTGAGCCGGGCTGTGTAGTCGGTGCGTATCAGTCAGGGCGAGCGCTGGTGCGCACGGCGTTCGGCCTGGCTGATATGGATAGCGGCCGGAAGCTCACGCCCGAGTCCGTGCTTGGTGCGGCGTCGATCAGTAAACAGTTCACCGCGGCCACGGTGGCTCTCGCCGCTGAGCTTAAATATCTCAGCCTCGACGACGACATTCGCAAGTTCCTGCCCGAGCTGCCGGACTACGGATCGAAGATTTCAGTTCGAGATCTGATTCATCATGTCAGTGGGCTGCGTGACTTCAATCATCTGATCAAGCTGAGCTTCAAGCCCGAGTTGTATCGGGACAAGGGCAGCATCGTTGCTTTGGTCGCGCGTCAGAAGGGGCTCAACTTCTCGCCGCGTGCCGAGTTCAGTTACAACAACTCGGGCTATTTGCTGCTCGCGGAGATTGTCCAGCGCGCCACGGGGCGCTCTCTCCAGACATTTGCTCAGGAGCATTTGTTTGGGCCGTTGGGCATGGCTCACACCGGCTTCTCTCGGGCGGCGGCCGAAGAAGCGCTTCGCACGCGGCCTTATTCGCGAGTTGGCGATACCTGGCAGCTCACGCCGCTGGAGAATGCCATCACGCCTGGCCCCGGCGGGTTGATGACGACAGTCGACGACTATCAGCGCTGGGGCTCGCAGCTGATGAGTTCGGCCACGCCGTTGGCCGGTGGTTCGGCTTTGTTGAAGACACTATTGCGGCCGGCGACATTGCTCGACGGTACGACGACCAGTTACGCGTTTGGGTTGGAGATCGCGCCGTATAAAGGGTTCGAGGCGATCAGCCATGGCGGCTCGGGCTTCGGTTACAAAACCTACGGGATGATTTTTCCGCAGCAGTCGTTGGTGGTCGTGAGTTTGTGTAACAACGGTTCGTATGCGGATGCGCTGACGCAGGAGGTGGCAGATGCGTTGCTCGGCGTGGCGTCGTCTACGACAGCCACACCTTCTGCGTCGTTTGTAGCAACGGCTGAGCAGTTGAGGGACTTCGTGGGGTTCTATCGCGACCCGAAGGTTTTCTTCCCTCGCGTTGTCACGCTGCGCGACGGGCAGCTGCAAATGAAGGGCGATGTGATTGAGCGCGTGTTGGAGCCGGTGGCACCCGCTCGCTTTCGGGCCAGTGGCGTGAAAGGAGAGTTTGCGTTCGATGGAGCGCGCTTGCGGCAGCTCGAAAGCAGCCTCTCCAGCGGCAGCAGCGTGTTCGAACGCATCGAGCCTGCGACGCCCAACGCAGCGGCGCTGCAGGGCTACGCGGGCCGCTACTTCAGCCCTGAGCTAAATACGGAATATCTCGTCGCGGTGGAAGCAGGCCGCCTCACCGTGCGAGGGGCGAGCGATCGCAAGGGATCGCCAGGGCCGCTGGTTGTTTTGCAGCCGATGCTGAAAGATGAATTCTGGTCGCCGGAAAACCGGCTGATCGCGCAATTCGTTCGCGACCCCGGCAATCGAGTGCAGAGCCTACAGGTCAGCGCGCAGTTCGGCTGGATCCGACGTTTGGAATTTGTTCGGGTCCCGGCCCCGAACGGTGCCGGGACCCGATAACACTGACTTAGACGATCTCAACCGCCAACGCCGTCGCCTCACCACCGCCGATGCACAGCGAAGCAACACCGCGCTTCAGATTGCGATTACGCAGCGCATGGACCAGCGTGGTGAGGATGCGAGCGCCGGTGGCGCCGATGGGGTGGCCGAGGGCGCAGGCGCCGCCGTTGACGTTGACCTTGGCGTGATCGAGGCCGACATCCTTGATGGCAGCCATGGCCACGACCGCGAACGCTTCGTTGATTTCATACAAATCCACATCGCCAGCCGACCAGCCCGTCTTGGCGAGCAAAGACTGAATCGCACCGACCGGAGCAGTGGTGAACCACTCAGGTGCCTGCGCGAAGCTGGTGTAACCAACGATCTTCGCCAGCGGCTGCAAATTGTGCTGACGAACAGCCGCGGCGCTCGCAATGAGCAAAGCAGACGCGCCATCGGAAATCGAAGAAGAGCTGGCGGCAGTCACCGTGCCGTCCTTAGCGAACGCCGGCTTCAAGCTCGGAATCTTGCTGATGTCACAAGTGAACGGGGTTTCGTCTTTGGCAACCACGCGCTCGCCCTTGCGATCTTTGACGGTGACGGGCGCCACTTCGTTATTGAAGTTCGAGCCTTCGACAGCAGCCAACGCGCGACGCACCGATTCAGCAGCGAACTCATCTTGCTGCTGACGAGTGAAGCCGTACTTGGCTGCGGTGGCTTCGGCGAACGTGCCCATCATCTTGCCGTCGAACGGGCTTTGCAGGCCGTCGAAAAACATATGATCCAGAATTTCCGAATGACCCATGCGCAAACCGCCGCGCGCTTTGGGAATCAAGTAAGGCGCGTTGGTCATGGACTCGATGCCACCAGCCAGCACCACATTCGCCGAGCCGGCGCGAATCTGATCCGCCGCCATCATCACGGCCTTGAGGCCCGAGCCGCACATCTTGTTGATGGTGGTCGCCGGCACTTTCTGCGGCACGCCGCCGGCCAACGCAGCCTGGCGGCCGGGGGCCTGGCCGATACCGGCCATCAGCACACACCCCAAAATGGTTTCGTCGATCTGTTCGGCCGACAAGCCTGAATCTTTCACCGCGGCTTGTACGGCGGCGGCGCCGAGCTGCGGAGCGGTCAGCGGGCTGAGTGCGCCCTGGAAGGCACCGATGGGAGTACGACGGGCGGCAACGATGTAAACCGGTTCGCTCATGGGAGTGCTCGACTTTGAGTGAGGGCGCCGCAGTCGTTATGGCGACTGCTTAACTTACTTGCAAGTACCCTAAGCCTACGACTGATTTGTATGCAGTGCAATATGATCCGCCCGCGGCTGGCTCGGGCGCAAGTCAGGAACCGCCGAGGGTCAGCCGCTCGCGTACGGCAGTTTGATGCGGCTGATTGCGCCAATCCGTTCTTCCGCCAGGCGCCGCGCGGCTTGCCAGGTCGGAATGTTGCTGCGAGCGGCGAGGGCCAGAATCCGGCCGATGATGCCGTGGATGCGGGCGACGCTGCGCAGTGCCCGATCTTCGTTGTAACCCTCGAGCTCCATCGCGCTGTTCATCAGGCCGCCGGCATTGATGGCGTAGTCGGGTGCGTACAGAATGCCGCGACGTTCCAGCTCGGTGCCCAGCTCTTCGGACTCGAGTTGATTGTTGGCGCCGCCGGCGACGATGCGACAACGCAAACGAGGCAGCGTGTCTTCGTTGATGACCGCGCTCAGCGCGCAGGGCGAAAATACATCGGCGTCGACATCGTAGATTTGTGACATCGGCACCGCTTCGGCGCCGAACTCGGCAACGGCGTGCTCGATACGATCTTCGTTGAGATCGGTGACGAAAACTTTGGCGCCGGCCGCTCGCAACGATTTCACCAGGTGATAGCCGACTTGTCCGGCGCCTTGCACGGCGAAGCTGGTTCGTCGCAGATCCGCATGGCCGAGTTTGAATTCGAGACAGGCGCGAATGCCATGCAACGTGCCGAGCGCGGTGAAGCGAGAAGGATCGCCGCTGCCGCCGATGAGTTGCGGCACGCCGACCACGTGGCGCGTCTCCTGGCGAATCGATTCCATGTCGTCGCTGTTGGTGCCGACGTCTTCGGTGACGATGTAGCGGCCGCCGAGCGATTGAATGTAGCGACCCAGCGCGCGAAACAGCGCTTCGCTTTTATCCGTTTCGGGGTTACCGATCAGCACGCCTTTGGCGCCGCCCAGATTCAGGCCGGCGAGCGCGGCTTTGTGGGTCATGTCGGCGGAGTGTTTGAGCACATCGCGCACCGCATCCGCTTCGTTCGCGTACGGCCACATGCGCAACCCGCCGAGCGCCGGGCCCAGCGAGGTGTTGTGAATCGCGATCACACAGCGCAAGCCGCTGTCGCGATGCTGGAAGAACACCACTTGCTCGTGACCGAGCCGGCCCACTGCTTCGAACAGATTCATCGCCGTTCCTCGAAAGCTTGAGGATTGGATTATAGGCGTCGTCCGTGACGAATCGGCGAGTGGTGATTACGAGCGACGCGATTGAAGAGCCGCAATGCCGTCCGTTGAAGACAGATCCGGCTCACCCAACTCGGCAAGAATGCGGGCGTGCGCCAGATCGCGCGTATGGGCGACGGCCTCGGATGACTTCATGTCTCGCATCGGGCCGATCGACGGCAACACTTGAATGTCGATACGTCCCGGGCGTGGCAGAAACCGTCCAGACGGCAGGATGGAGCGCGTGCCCTTGATCACCAGTGGCACCACCGGCAAGTCCACTCGCGCGGCGATGGTGAAAGCACCGCTATGAAATTTGCCGAGCCCCGGCTCAGCAAGGAAGGTGCCTTCCGGGAAGAACGCGAGTGCCTGGCCGGCATCCGCGGCTTTGAGCAGTCGCCGTGCGTCCATGCCGCCGGCGTGGCGATTGAAGCGATCGACGAACTCCGAACCGATCCGTCGCAATAGCAAGCCCGCCAGCGGTACCCGGCTGAACTCTTTCTTGATGACGAACGAGAAGCGTGCCGGCAGGGCCGCCTTGAGCACGATGCCGTCGAGGTAGCTGGCGTGATTGGCCACCACCACGCAGGGCCCGGTGGGCAGCAATTGCTCGTCGATCACGCGTAGCCGCAAGCCGGCGACCGCGAAAAACGCCCGACCGGCGAAGTGGGCGATATGCCGACGAGCCTTGATGCCCAATGGCAACAATACGGCCACGAAGGCGCTCAGCCCGAAGGTCAGGAACACCACCAGGACATACACGCCGTAAACGATTTCCAACAAGGTGAGCGGCACGCGCTTCAAGGCGTCAGTCATAACTCGACAGGGAAGTCACCAGAGATTTTATGTTGAGCCGGCATGGAATGCGTGATGCGGTCGATTTCTGTGAACTGAGTCTCTTTATGTAAACCCTGCCGGGGTTCTGTGATTGTAATCACGCCCCGCGCCGGACCCCGTCTCCATACTGCCCGCCATCGATTTAACGGTGCCGCGATTTCCGAAGCGGCGTTAAACCTAAAGGCGATGAGCAGCGTAACTAAAGCATCAGTCTACTCGAGGTCAGGCGAGGATATGCCCGAGACGCCGTCATTGGCGGCCATCGACCGCTTTCTCGACGCAGTGTGGATGGAGCGCGGATTGTCGCCCAACACCCTATCGGCGTACCGCGCCGATTTGACTGCCCTCGATCGGTGGCTGCAATCACGAGGCACGGCGAGTGTCGTCGCCAAGCGGGCCGACCTACTCGCGTTCATCGCACATCGAGTCGAAGCAGGTGCTCGGCCGCGGTCCACCGCCCGACAGCTGTCCAGCTTCCGTCGATTCTATCGTTATCTGATCCGCGACGGCGCCATCAAGGAAGACCCGACCGCGCAGATCGCCATGCCCAAGATCGGCCGCTCGCTGCCGAAGTCGTTGACCGAGGAAGAGGTCGAGGCGTTGTTGAAGGCGCCGGCCGTCGAAGATCCGCTGGGTCATCGCGACCGCTGCATGCTCGAGGTGTTGTACGCCACTGGCTTGCGCGTCTCCGAATTGGTCAACCTGAAGTCCAGTCAGGTGAACATGAATCAGGGCGTGTTGCGCATCGTCGGCAAAGGCGATCGCGAACGCTTGATTCCGCTCGGCGACGAGGCGGTGTCCTGGCTGCAGAAATTCATGAACGGTCCGCGGCTCGAGATCCTGCTGGAACGTCAGACCGACTATCTGTTCCCCACGCGTCGTGGCGACCGGATGACGCGCCAGGCGTTCTGGCACATCATCAAGCGCTACGCGGCCAAGGCCGGCGTGCAGAAGGCGTTGTCGCCGCATACGCTGCGTCATGCATTCGCCACGCACTTGCTAAACCATGGCGCCGACCTGCGCGTCGTGCAGATGCTGTTGGGTCATAGCGACTTGTCGACCACGCAGATCTATACGCACGTAGCTCGCGAGCGCATGAAAGAGCTGCACGCGACTCATCACCCCCGAGGGTGAGCACGGATGCCTTTTCGAAGCGACTTAACGTCGCTTCGAACCGTGCGAACGCCGGTACGCGGACGTAACGGCTGGTCGCCGCTCCAGGGATGGCTGCTTGAGACCAACGTCGCGGCTTAATGCCCGATCTTCGGTTTCGTATTAGACTCCGCCGGCCTCCCACAGCCGAATACCGTTGAACTTGCGGGGGCGCCACGGCGTCCAACGCTGGGCCGAAGACGGTCACGAGAGTCCCCATGAAAAAGCTGTTGTTGTGTCTGCTCGCCTGCGTGGCGGCCTCGTCCTTCGCGGCCGAGACACCTGCGCCTGCGCCCGCTGCCGGCACTGCCGCCAAGCCCGTGGACCAGAAAGCCTCCACGGCCATTCGCGCCGCCATCGCCAAGAAATTCCCGGACATGAAGGTCGACGACGTGCGCGCCACGCCGATGACCGGCATCTATGAAGTCACCATGGGGTCGGACCTGGCGTACGTCAGCGCCGACGGCCGTTACCTGATCGCCGGCGACCTGTACGAGATCGACACCCGTACCAACCTGACCGAATCCGGCCGGCAAAAGAATCGGGTGGCGGCGCTGGCCAAGCTGGATGAGCGCGAAATGATCGTGTTCAAGCCCACCAAGGTGAAACACACCATCACCGTGTTCACTGACGTGGAATGCGGTTACTGCCGCAAGCTCCACAGCGAAATCAGTCAATTGAACGAGCTGGGCGTGCAGGTGCGCTACCTGGCCTATCCGCGCGCCGGGCCGGGCACCGATGACTGGCGCAAGATGGAAGCCGTGTGGTGCTCCAAGGACCGCAAGAACGCCATCACCGAAGCCAAGGCGGGCCGCGACGTGAAGTCGCAGCAGTGCGCCACGCCGATCGCGAAGCAGTTCGAGTTGGGCGAGAAGCTGGGCGTGCGCGGCACACCGGCCATTTTCACCAACACGGGCGACTACATCGGCGGCTATCTGGCGCCCGATGCGATGGTGAAGGAACTGGATCGCCTGGCGGCCGCTGCCAAGAACTAGAGCGGCCGTAGCGCTGCGCGCCTAGCGCAGCTTACTTTTCCAGCAGCTTGAGCTTGTCCGGCTTGCCGTCCCAGTCCTTGGCGTCGGCCGGCTGCGGCTTTTTCTCGGTGATCACCGGCCAGGCCTTGGTCAGCTCGGCATTGAGCTGCTTGAAATGCTGTTGGCCGTCCGGCAGCTCCTCTTCGGAGAAAATGGCCTCGGCCGGGCATTCCGGCTCGCACAGCGTGCAGTCGATGCACTCATCCGGATCGATCACCAGGAAGTTCGGGCCTTCGTGGAAACAGTCGACCGGGCACACCTCGACACAATCGGTGTACTTGCACTTGATGCAGTTTTCAGTGACGACGAAGGTCATCGGCTAGAACTCCGGGAATCGCTCGGCGGGCGGTTGCAAACAGGTAAAGGCGCCGCTCGCGGGCGCGCATTGTGCCAAACGGGGCGCGGGGATGCGAGGCTGGCCAGTCAGTTCGATGAGCAGGTGGGCCGGTTTTATTGAGAATGGCCATCGGTCAGGATGGCTTTGCCGTCCCGCCAGTCGATATCGCGGAAGTGCAGCTGCTCCCGGCCTAGCCGCCGATCCTCCAGATAGCGCCGCAGGCCGAACTCGACGCTCAAAAAGGCGATTTCCGGCCAGGGAATCTCCTCTTCGGCATACAGCCGCGACTCCAGGCTTTCCGGCCCGATCCCGAACGAGGGCTCGATCAGCGTGGCCCGGAACATGATGTGTACTTGATGGGCTCGGATCACGTTGACGATGGCCAGCAACGAGCCGATGCGCACGTGCGCCAGCGCCTCTTCCATGGCCTCGCGTGCCGCTGCGTGCTGGACCGATTCACCGTTCTCCATGAAGCCGGCCGGGGTGGTCCAGAAGCCGTGGCGCGGCTCGATGGCCCGTTTACACAACAGCAGCTTGCCTTCGTGCTCGATGACGCAGCCGGCGATGATCCGCGGGGTCTCATAGTGGATGGTGCCGCAAGCCGCGCACACGAAGCGGGGCAAGTGGTCGCCCGCCGGCACGCTCAGGCTCACCGGCTGGGCGCAGTTGGAGCAGAACTTCATGCGGGTTGCTCGTCCTCGTGCTCGTCGATGGAGTGCCGCACCGACGCCAGCAGCTTCATCAACTGCTCCATCTGCTGCTCAGTCAGGCCAGCGAACATCTTGTCGATCCATTTCTCATGGCCGCGCGCCATGCGCTGAAACACATCGCGGCCCTTGCGGGTCAAGCGCACGGTGGCGACGCGACGATCGTCCGATTCCAAGGTGCGCACCACCAGCAACTCCTCGATCAGCCGATTCACGATGCCGGTGACATTGCCGTTCGAGACCAGCAGCGCCGCCGACAGCTGACTCATGGTCAAGCCATCCGGCTCCCGCTCCAGCGCTGCCATCACGTCGAAGCGAGGCAGCGTGGTGGCGAACTCCGCTTCGAACCGCCCTCGGATGCGCCGTTCGATGATCATGGAGCAGCTCAGCAGCCGCAGCCACAACCGCAGCGAGGCCTTGCTGTGCGGCGCGCCGCCGAGCTTTTCGGCGAAGGCGCGGGGAGGGGGAGGTTGGCTCATCGTACGTGGGGTTCCGGACCGGCAGGCTCGAATCCTAAAAGACTTGCAGAACAGCAGCAATGACCTGGAAAAATCAGGCTGCGGCGCAGATGCTTGACACTTAAAATATATCGACCGTAGTATGGCCCTCGGTGCGGTGGGTCACAATCGATGGGTGCAGCTTGAGCACGAATTCAGCAGCGCTGGCGGGCAAGCATGCCTTGGTCACCGGAGCGAGTCGCGGCATCGGCGTGGCCATCGCTCAACGCTTGCTCGACGAGGGTGCGCGCGTAACGCTGCTCGGTCGTCATCTTCCCAAGGTGTTGGAAGTGGCGACCAAGCTCAGCGAATCCAATGCCTATGCCGTAGCGGCGGATGTCAGCAACAGCGATCAGTTGTATGCGGCCGTTCAGGACGCGAGCAATCGCTTCGGCCCCATCGACATCTTGATCAATAACGCTGGCCAGGCTTCCAGCGCCCCGCTGCACAAGACCGATGAAGCGCTGTGGCAAGCCATGCTGGCCGTCAATCTCACCGGCACGTTCAATGGGATTCGGCACGTACTGCCGTCGATGTTGCAAAGAAACTTCGGTCGCATCGTCAATGTCGCCAGCACCGCGGGATTGAAGGGTTATCCGTATGTGGCGGCGTACAGCGCGGCCAAGCATGGCGTCATCGGTTTGACCCGCTCGCTGGCGTTGGAGGTGGCGGGACGGAACATCACCGTCAACGCGGTGTGTCCGGGCTACACGGACACCGATCTGATTCGCGAGACCATCAGTAACATTCAGGCGAAGACTTCGCGTTCGGAAAGCGAGGCCTTGGCAGCGCTGGTGGCCAGCAATCCACAGCGTCGTTTGATTCGCTGTGAAGAAGTCGCCAACGCCGTGGCCTGGTTGTGTGTGCCGGGCAGCGAGAGCGTCACCGGCCAGAGCATCGCGGTCGCCGGTGGCGAGGTCATGTAAGCAAATTCGCCGAGGACGCATGTCATTCACCCAACTGAAACTGTCGGACTACCAGGCCAAGCATTTCCTGTGGCGGGTGGAGCAGGGCGTGGGCTATGTCACGCTCAATATTCCCGAACGCAAGAATCCGCTGACGTTCGATTCGTATGCCGAGCTGCGCGATCTGTTTCGCGACTTGGTCTATGACAAGGACGTCCGTGCCATCGTGATCGACGGTGCCGGCGCCAATTTCTCTTCCGGCGGCGACGTGCACGACATCATCGGCCCGCTGACGCGCATGAGCATGCCGGAGTTGCTGACGTTCACGCGCATGACTGGCGATCTGGTCAAAGCCATTCGCAGTTGTCCGCAAGTAGTGATCTCGGCGGTGGACGGAATTTGCGCCGGCGCGGGTGCGATCATTGCGATGGTCTCGGATATGCGTATCGGCACACCTGCTGTGAAAACCGCCTTCCTGTTTACTCGTGTGGGATTGGCCGGATGTGACATGGGCGCGTGCGCCATCCTGCCCAGAATCATCGGTCAGGGGCGTGCAGCGGAGCTGATGTTTACAGGCCGCGCGATGACGGCGGAGGAAGGCGAGCGCTGGGGCTTCTTCAATCAAGTCGTTGCCGCCGATCAGCTGTTGCCCGAAGCAACTAAGCTGGCGCGCAGCCTGGCGACTGGTCCGATGTTCGCGCACAGCATGACCAAGAACATGCTCAACCAGGAATGGAACATGAGCATCGAACAGGCGCTGGAAGCCGAGGCGCAGGCGCAGGCCATCTGTATGCAGACCGACGATTTTCGCCGCGCGTTCGAAGCGTTCGCGGCCAAGCGTAAACCGGAGTTCGTCGGCCAATGAACGTACAGTTCGATCTGAGCGAACGGCTCAGCTGGCCGTTCTTCGGCCCGGAGCATCGCACGCTCGCTGACCTGGTGACGTCATGGAGTGCCGAGCATCTGTCTGACTCAGAGCATGACGAGTCGCGCGATGCTGTCGACGCACAAGCTCGCAAGTTAGTCGCGGCGCTCGGCAAAGCCGGCATCACTCGTTACTGCGTGCGAGCCGAACATGGCGGCGCGCTGAAAGATTTCGACTCGCGTGCGATTTGTTTGATCCGAGAGACCTTGGCCTATCACGACGGCTTGGCCGATTTCTCGTTCGCCATGCAAGGGCTCGGTAGCGGTTCGTTGTCGCTGGCTGGCGAGTCGGCGCTTCAGCAGCAGTATTTGCCTCGGGTTGCCAACGGTTCGGCGATCTCCGCTTTTGCGTTGTCTGAGCCGGAAGCCGGCTCAGACGTTGCGGCCATGCAGACATCCGCCCGTCGCGATGGCGATCACTATGTTTTGAACGGCAGCAAGACCTGGATTTCCAACGGCGGCATCGCAGACATGTACTGCGTGTTCGCTCGCACCACGCCGGGCCAGAAGCGAGCCGATGGAACGGTGGGCGCGCAAGGTATCTCCGCATTCCTAGTCGAGCCGAACGATCCGGGCTTCAGTATCGAGAAGCGTATCGATGTAATTGCGCCCCATCCGCTCGGCACGCTGCGATTCGCGAACTGCCGCGTTCCAGTCAGTCGTCGCATCGGTGCTGAAGGCGATGGCTTCAAGATCGCCATGCGCACGTTGGATATCTTCCGATCCTCCGTCGCGTCCGCGGCGTTGGGATTCGCGCGACGAGCTTTGGACGAAGCGGTCGCGTATTCACGCCAACGCGCGATGTTCGGCAAGACACTCGCGGACTTTCAACTCACTCAGGCTGCAATCGCTGAAATGGCTACGGCCGTCGATGCCGCTGCACTGCTGACGTATCGCGCTGCCTGGCAGCGTGACACCGGTCAACCTGTGACCAAGAGTGCCGCCATGGCCAAGATGACCGCGACCGAAAGTGCACAGAGCGTCATCGATCGCGCCGTGCAAATGTTCGGTGGTCGTGGCGTCGTGCACGGCGAAGTCGTCGAACGTCTGTATCGAGATATTCGCGCCTTGCGCATCTATGAGGGTGCGACCGAGGTGCAGAAGCTGATCATTGCCCGCGAGGTTTTGAAATGACCGCTCAAGTGTTGCAACCCGCTGGCTGGCCGCGTCCGAAAGGCTATTCGAACGGCATGGCGGCCGAGGGCCTGCAGGTGTTCGTCGCCGGGCAAGTGGGTTGGGATGAGCGGCAGCAGTTTCCGGAGACGCTGGGCGAGCAGGTGCGCCAGACGTTCAAGAACATCGTCGCGGTATTGAAGGAAGCCGGCGCGACTCCAGAGCATCTTGTGCGCTTGACTTGGTATGTGACCAGCCGTGACGAGTACTACGCCGAGTTGCCGCAGATCGGGCAGGCGTATCGCGACATCATCGGTCGTAACTTTCCGGCGATGGCCGTGGTGCAAGTGGTGGCGCTGATGGAGGCGAAGGCCAAGGTGGAAATCGAAGCCACCGCAGTCGTGCCCAGCGCGCGCTGATCACCATGTCGATGTGGCGCCCACCGGAGAGGATTCGTCATCAGCCGGTTGCCGGTCCCTGGCCCAGTGCTGAACGCGCCGCACGCTCTCGTTTGTTCAGTCCCATCCAACTCGGGCCGCTGGCGCTGGAACAACGCACCTGGGTGCCGGCGATGGTGCCTTGGCGTGCCACTGACGATGGTTTCGTCTCGCCGAACGTGCTCGCGTGGTACGAGCGTTTCGCTCGCGGTCGGCCGGGTGCCATTGTCATCGAAGCCACCGGCATCAGAGATGTTCCCAGCGGCCCTTTGCTGCGTCTCGGCGACGATCGTTTCTTGGCGGGCATTCGCGAGTTGGTGGAAGTGGTGCGAAAGGCCAGCGACGGTCACACCAAACTGCTGATCCAATTGATCGACTTCCTCGCCATGAGGCGCCGTCCGGAGCGAGCGAAGTATTTCGAGCGCCTGCTGCGTATCACGCCGGCTCATCGCGAAGCATTGCAAATGAGCAGCGAGTCCGAGTCAGAGGTGCGAGCCAGGTTGGCTGCCCTCGATGATGAAACATTGCGTTCGGTGCTGTCGGCTCGTGAGCTGGAATCGCTGGAACGAGGCTATCGCGAGCGCGTGACCGACGTGGAGCTCGATCACATCGCAAAGTTGCCCGAGACCTTGCCGACCCTGTTTGCTGAGGCGGCGACGCGTGCGGAGAAGGCCGGGCTCGATGGCGTCGAGCTGCACTACGCGCACGCGTATACGATGGCGTCGTTTCTCTCGGCGACCAATGATCGTCAAGACGGTTACGGCGGTTCGCGCGAGGCGCGAGTGAGATTGCCGCTGGAGGTCTATTCCTCGGTGCGTGCAGCAGTGAGTAAGAACTTCGCCGTCGGTTGTCGTTTCCTGGCGCAGGAATGCATCGACGGTGGCAGCAGCATCGACGATGCTGTTTGGTATGCGACTGAGTTCGCCAGCGCCGGTATGGATTTCATTTCGGTGTCTCGCGGCGGCAAGTTCGACGATGCGAAACAGCCGAAGGTGGGCGAGGCGGCGTATCCATACACGGGACCCAGCGGCTACGAGTGCATGCCGTCCTATTACTCGGACGCCACCGGGCCGTTCGGTCGCAATCTGGTGCCCTCGAAACGCATTCGCGAATCGATTCGCGCGGCCGGTCAGGTGACACCACTGGTCACCGCTGGCGGCATCCATAACTTCCAACAAGCCGAAGAAGTGTTGGTCTCGGAGCAGGCCGACGTGGTCGGTTTCGCCCGGCAGGCCTTGGCCGACCCGGATTGGTTCAGCAAAGTGTTGCGCGGCCAGGGTGCCGACGTGCGCCTATGTATGTACACCAACTACTGCGAGGCGCTGGATCAGCGGCATCGCGAAGTCACATGCGAGTTGTGGGATCGCCAAGACTTGGACCAACCCGGCGTGGCGCGCTCGGCTGACGGTAAACGCCGACTGATTGCTCCGGACTAGTAAGCGCTACAGCGGAACTCTATAGTCCTACGCAGTTCGAGCTGCGAGTGACACGACGATGAGCGCAAGAGTGAAGGTGGGGAGCCTGGAAGTCGCCGCGGTGCTGCACGATTTCGTACGGCGGGCCTTGGCGGGGACCGGCGTGCAGGAACCGGCGTTCTGGGCCGGGCTGCAGCGCATCGTCGGCGAATTCTCACCTCGTAATGAGCAGCTACTGGCCAAGCGCGATCGGCTGCAGAGTCAGATCGACGGCTGGTGGCAGGAGCACAAGGGCAAGCCGCTGGACGTGGCGAAACAGCGCCAGTTCCTGGAGTCCATCGGTTATCTGGTGCCAGAGCCCGCGGCATTCCAAGTCGATACCGATCATGTGGATCGCGAGATTGCGCACATCGCCGGTCCGCAGCTGGTGGTGCCACTCAGCAATGCACGTTATGCGTTGAATGCAGCGAATGCGCGGTGGGGCAGTCTCTATGACGCGCTCTACGGCACCGATGCGTTGGCGCCGCCGTTGCCGGCAGGCTCGCCATACAACGCCGAACGAGGCGCGAAAGTCATCGCCTATGCACGCGCACTGTTAGATCAAGTCGCGCCGCTCGCCTCCGGCAAGCACGCAGATGCAACCAAATATTCCGTCGATGGCGACAAGCTGCGTGTCACGTTGAAAGACGGTTCGCAGACGACGCTGGCTCTGGTCGCGGAATTCGAAGGTTGGCGCGGACCAGCCGAGCAGCCCGACGGTATTCTGCTGCGTCATCACGGCCTGCATCTCGACATCGTCATCGATCGCAACCATCCCATCGGCGCCACCGATCCGGCTGGCGTTGCCGATGTGGTGCTCGAGTCCGCGGTGACCACTATTCAAGACTGCGAGGACTCGGTCGCCGCTGTGGACGCGGAAGAGAAAGTCGCCGTCTACACCAATTGGTTCGGTTTGATGAAAGGCGATCTGCAGGCCAGCTTTGCCAAGGGCAAAGGCACGGTCAGTCGTACGCTCAATGGCGACCGCACTTACTCCGTGCCTGGCAACAAGCAGCTGACGTTGCCCGGTCGCAGCCTGATGCTCGTGCGCAATGTCGGTCATCACATGCGCACCGATGCCGTGCTTCACGAAGGCAAAGAAATTTTCGAGACCGTGTTGGACGCGCTGGTCACGGTCGCGGTTGCTCTGCATGACATTCGCGGCGGCGGCAAAAATAGCCGCACCGGCTCGGTGTATGTGGTGAAGCCGAAGATGCACGGTCCTGAGGAAGCGGCCCTCGCCAACGATTTGTTCGGTTGGGTGGAAGAGGTGCTGGGCCTGGCCAAGCATACGGTGAAGATCGGTGTGATGGACGAAGAACGTCGCACCAGCTTGAATCTGCGCGCCTGCATCGAGCAGGTAAAGCATCGCATCGTATTCATCAACACCGGCTTCTTGGATCGCACTGGCGATGAGATTCACACGGCCATGCAAGGTGGGGCGGTGCTGCGTAAGGACGCCATCAAGACTCAGCCTTGGTTGGTGTCGTACGAGAAGCGCAATGTCGAGATCGGCTTGCTGGCTGGCCTTCGCGGCCGCGCTCAGATCGGTAAAGGCATGTGGGCCATGCCGGACAAGATGGCGGGCATGCTGGCTGCGAAAGCGGGTCATCCGCGAGCCGGAGCTAACACGGCGTGGGTGCCTTCGCCGACGGCAGCGACGCTGCATGCGCTTCATTATCATCAGGTCGACGTGCGCACCGTTCAGAACGATCTGCAGCGGCATCTGCAGACGGATGCGGCGACCGGCATCGATGATCTGTTGCGTTCGCCGCTCGCGACGTCGAGTTTCAGCGCTGAAGAGATTCAGAGCGAGCTCGACAACAATATCCAAGGCATTCTGGGTTACGTGGTGCGTTGGATCGACTCGGGCGTCGGTTGCTCCAAGGTGCCGGACATTCATGATGTGGGCTTGATGGAAGATCGCGCCACGTTACGCATTTCCAGTCAGCACGTGGCCAATTGGCTGCTGCACGGTGTTTGTACCGAGGCTCAGGTCAAAGAGACCTTGCAGCGCATGGCTGCGAT
>NZ_JAEUPY010000040.1 GCF_016790065.1 Steroidobacter sp. | reverse complement strand
CATAACTGCTGCTAGGTCGAGTGTGAGGAGAGGGCGCTGGGTCTGTTGTGCGAGCCAGCGTGCAGCCAAGGTCTTCCCAACTCCCGGGGGGCCTGTGAACAGCAGTGTCGAAGTCGGAGTGATCCCGGCGCGTTCAAGGCTGCTGATATGCGCGCGCTCCTCGACGAATGCGCTCAGTGTCTTCTGGATTCCCTCATCCCACACAGGCTCCACGTCGATTGCTGGCGAAAATTCTTCTCGAACTAGGTGGAGCTTCGTATCTTGATCGAGCGGGCGGATAGCCGACGCGACTCCACGAGTTGGTTGTGCTGCGGCTCTGGACATTACAGAAGCGACCTTGTCACTCAAGTCAGGGCGTTCATGACTCAGTCGAGGAAGGTCACGGCGGATAAGCAGCAAGGCATCGTCTCGCTTGTTATCTACCAACAATCGAGCTAAGTGGACTAGTACGTTAGCAACATCCATAAATTAGTCCACTGCTAAGTGAATGAAAATAGAAAGAAATGAAGATCAATGGACGGATTTTATCAGAGTAGGGCGAGGGCGTCCACGATCTGGCCGCTGCTCTGCAAATATAAACGGACTACTACAGGCGGGGTGTTGCAACCCCATGGTAGCGAGTGAAGGTGAGGCGGATCGCGGGACTGCCGTCTTCAAGTGGGCCGCACTTGTGTGGCGGGGCGGACTCATCGGACCGCTCACCCGACTCACCACCCATCCTGTGAAGCACATCAGCGCTGAGGGCTGCATAATGTTGCAAAGAACTCCGCGATGATCACCGGGGCAGTCACGATGACACAGAACGATCCGAAGACGCGAATGCGTATCAGCGTAGCTGCGCGCGACGCTACGTACGCTAAGTACAGTCACTGCTGTGCGATTTGTGGCACGGGGACGGCTTTGGGTCTCCAGCACATTACTCCCATCATGTATGGGGGCGATTCATCGCCTGAGAACTTGATACTGCTCTGCGCGCAGTGCCAGGCCTCCATGGGCCAGCAGCCCAGGGAAATAGAGTTCGTAAGCTTCCTGGCTGAAGTGATGACGCTTCATCCCGACTACAAGGGTGTTCAGCGGGACGCTTTGATTGGGGGGAACAATCGCCTGCGAGCGGATTTGATTGCTGAACGTCTCAGGCCGATGCCCGCGCGCTCGTTGATCATCGAATGCAAGACAACGACGACGTTTGGATCCGGCGGGATCGCTAATGTCATCCAGCAGCTGCGCACCTACGCAGGGCATTTGCCGCAGAGCGAGCCCATCCTCGCGATTCCGGCCTCGTTGCGCGAGGCTGAGACCGATGCGGTTCGCGGAGCGGGCATCGAGCTGTGGGATCTACCCACGCTTGCGAAGCTGTTCTCTGGGCAGTTGCCGAAGGCCACACCCGGATTTTACCCTGCAATCCTGCAATCGATACGCGCCTCGGCGGGAGGTCCATCCACCGAGCTTAGCCTTGCGGAGAAGCTCAAGGCCTGCGCCCCAGGAAAAAGAGACTGGCTGGTCTATCAAAGCCTCATTGGCGACATTCTTGAGTGGCTCTTCTACCCGACGCTTGCCAAACCCCTCTGTGAGCATAATGACAAAGCGAAAGCGAACCGACGTGATTTCATCATCCCCAATTACGCCGAGCAGGGCTTCTGGGCATTTTTGCGCAACAACTATCAAGCAGACTATGTCGTCGTTGATGCGAAGAACTACTCAAAGAAGGCGTCGAAATCGGACGTGTTGCAGATTGCAAACTATCTAAAGCCGCATGGCGCGGGGATGTTTGGATTGATCCTGTCTCGCCGCGGCGGTGATATCCGAGGTTGCGAGCACACCGTTCGCGAACAATGGAGCATTCACCGCAAATTGATTCTGATCCTGGATGATGAGGATGTTCAGGCAATGCTCACGGCAAAAGGGAGCGACGCTCGCCCGAGGAGATCCTGGCACAGAAACTTCAATCTTTCCGCCTCTCGATGTAGGCGCCGGTGCCTCGAGGGCTCACAGTTTGATGGCGGTGAAGCCCCCAAGCGCAACCCCACGCCATCGGCGAGTACCCTTGCTCGAATCGAACTATGGCCGCAGATGGTGCGCTATACATTCTGAAGACCATGCGCCGAGTGTTGGGCGCTGTTGGTAGATAACGTGAGCCGTTGCGTCTGCCCGGTCGGACGTCTTCCATGCGTCACTAGTGAGAAACGCCGAGTTTTCCACGAATCGCACGAATCGCAGGATAGGCCTGCGGCTGCTGTTGTTGAGCACTGTGGTCCAGGGCCACTACACATTTCATCGCTGCACGCGTCTCACTGGAGACGAAGGCACGATTTCGTAGCTTCGCGGAACAGCAGCAGATGACCGAGTCGGCATTGCTGAATCGGCTGGTTGATTCGGCGGCACGTTGTGTTGGCGAGATCGATACCGATGTTTTGAAGCCGGCGGGGCGTCGATTGCGTGGATCGCGCACGTGCGTCCGGCTGCATCCCGACGACCGGTTGTTGCTGAGTGAGCGGGCGGCGTCGCGGCAGATGGCGGTAGCGACGTACATATCGGTGCTGGTGCGCGCTCACCTGCGAAACCCCTCTCCGTTACCGAAGGCCGAGCTGATGGCACTCAAACAGTCGGTGGCCGAGCTGGGGGCGATTGGCCGCAACTTCAATCAGCTGACGCGGCTGGCGCATCAGGGCACGGCCCGGGCCCACCCCGAGGGGATCTGATGGCGATCCTCAAGGCCTGCGAGGCGCTGCGCGATCACACCAAGTGCCTGGTGAAGGCCAGCGCCCAGTCATGGAGTGCGGGCATGAAGCCGATCCGTCTTGACCTCGGTGAGCCGCTGTTCGACATCGTGAGCTACGGTCGGGCGGCGCCCGGTCGGCGGATGTATCTAACCCCCACGCACTTCGAGCAGATTCGCCGAACGGTCACGCGGGTGCCTGAGGTGATGGTCAAGGAGTCCGGCGGGCGCGGCTCGAGCATCCTTAGCGGCGTGAAGGCCCACTTCAACTACATCGGCCGACGTGGCGAACTCTCGATTGAGACGGACGAGGGCGAGCGGTTGGCGGGCAAGGAGGCCGTCCAGCAGCTCATCGAGGATTGGGACTTGGATCTGGAGGCAGATCGTCCACGCACGGACTTGTATGCGATCAATCGACGTGATCCGCCTAAGCTCATTCATCGGATCATCTTCTCCATGCCGGCCGGCACGCCGCCGAAGAAGGTGCTGGGCCGTCCGCGGTCTCGCTCGCGAGAAGTTTGGGCGCCGGCATCGCTACGCGATGGTGCTGCACACAGATGAGCCGCATCCCCACGTGCATGTCGTCGTGAAGGCGGTCAGCGAGGCCGGTGGAACATCTTGCCACTGCGTCGGATTCGGACGATCGCCGTATAGCGCAGAGAGCCGTCGGGCTGCTTTCTCAGCTTGAGATATGGCATGGTAGGCTTACCTCGGGGCGACAAGCGTTTATGTCGCCTTTTTGTCGCCCCGGCAACTCAAATACTACCCCCGAATTCGCAAAAATCCCGCAGTAACGCCCTGAATGGAAAACCCGAGGAAAATAGGCATTTCGAGCGAAAACTCCAGTCTTTCAAGGGCCCGGAAAGTCAGCGTAGCCCCAATGATGGACTACACCGACCGCCACTGTCGGTTCTTCCTCCGCCTGCTAAGCCCGAACACTCTCTTATATACAGAGATGCTGACCTCGGCCGCCTTGGTCCGGGGCGATGGCGCGCGCCTGCTGAATTATGACCAGGCTGAGCATCCGGTGGCCTTGCAGCTGGGCGGCAGCGACCCGAAGGAACTGGCGATTGCGGCGAAGATGGGAGCCGACGTCGGTTACGACGAGATCAATCTGAATTGCGGTTGCCCGAGTGACAGAGTGCAGAGTGGTCGCTTTGGCGCTTGTTTGATGGGAGAGCCGGCGCTGGTGGCGGAGTGCGTGAGCGCGATGCGAAGCGTGGTGAGTGTGCCGGTGACGGTGAAGTGTCGCATCGGTATCGAGCCGATGCCGCAGGCGGAAGATGAGTTTGTATTCCTACGCCAGTTCATACAAACGGTGGCGGCGGCGGGGTGCGATGTGTTCGTCATGCACGCGCGCAAGGCGATCTTGAAAGGATTGAGTCCCAAAGAGAACCGCGAGATCCCGCCGCTGAAGTACGACGTGGTCGCTGAGCTGCGAAAAGAATTTCCGAAGCTCACCTTCGTGCTCAACGGCGGCGTCAAGACGGTCGAAGAAGTAACAAAACATTTAGAAACATTCGACGGCGTGATGATCGGTCGCGAGGCGTATTCGAATCCTTATCTATTGGCGCAGCTCGAACAGGTGGTTTTCGATCCGAGCTGGACGTTGCCGGCGCGCGAGCTGGTGATCGAGCAGTACGCTGACTATGTGCGCGCTCGGCTGGCGGAAGGGCATCGATTGCGGAGCATGGTCAAGCATGTGCAGGGCCTGTACGCCGGCCTGCCCAGAGTGCGGTCGTGGCGGCGCTATCTTTCCGAAGGGGCCGGCAATCCCACGGCCGGGGCCGATTTGCTGCTCGATGCGTTGCGAATCGTGCAAGCGGCCTGATCCGGTCTCAACAGTAAAGATTCCGAAAGGCAAAGCCGCCGCTGCTCGCGGCTAGTGCTTAAAGTCGGCAAGCGCGGTAAGTTTCACGGCTTGCCAACAACCTCCGGGATCGACATGACCGTCAATCGTCGTGCTCGCGGGCTCATGCTCGCGCTGGTCTTCTCTTTAGCGCCCGTCGCTCAGGTGTGGAGTTACACACTCGAGCAGGTGCGCAGCTACGCCTTCCCCGAAGATCTGGTCGCCGCGAAACAAGGCGCACAGGTTGCTTGGCAGGTCAACGATCATGGCAAGCGCAATATCTGGGTGGCGAAGGGCCCGGACTTCGCGGCCCGCCAAGTCACCAACTACACTCAGGACGACGGCCAGGAAATTTCCAGCCTGCTGTTGACGGAAGACGGTTCGCGACTCGTCTACGTAAGAGGCGGAGAACACGGCGGCAACTGGGATCGCGGCTTGCCGGTGAACGTGCTGTCGCATCCGGCCGGCACCAAGGTCGAGATCTGGACCATCCCGGTCGCGGGCGGCACGCCGGTGCGCCTGGCCGAGGGCGACTATCCGACGCTGTCGCCGGACGGTCGCAAGGTCGTCTTCATCAAAGACGGCGCGGCTTGGATCGTGCCGTCCGACGGTAGTGCCGAACCTAAGAAGCTGTTCACTGCGCGCGGCGGTACGGGTTCGTTGCAGTGGTCGCCGGATGGTTCGCGATTGGCCTTCATCTCGTCGCGTGACGCCACTTCCTATGTCGGTATCTACTCCGACGACAACACCCCGATTCGCTGGATCGCGCCGGACGTATATCGCGACAGTCAGCCGACGTGGTCGCCCGACGGCAAGCAGATCGCCTTCATCCGCCGCCTCGGCGATGGCGGCACACCGCCGCTAGCGCTCGAGTTCGAGCCGCGGCCGTATTCGATCTGGATCGGCGATGCGCAGACGGGCACCGCGAAAGCGATTTGGAGCAGTGGCAAGACGCTGCGCGAGTCGACGCTCAGCGGCTTCTTCGAGTGGGCGGCGGGCGATCGCCTGGTCTTCAACTCTTATAAAGACGGTTGGCAGCACGTGTACTCGCTGTCCACCAAGGGCGGCACGCCGGAGCTGCTGACGCCGGGCAATTACATGGTGGAAGAGGCGACGCTCAGCGCCGATCGTAAACGCGTCATCTTCGCGGCCAACACCGGCACCGACAAAGACGATCACGAGCGCCGGCACTTGTTCCAGACGCCAGTGGAGCGTTCCAAGGTGACGCAGCTGACTTCGGGCGCGGGCCTGGAGTGGTCGCCGGTCGTCACGGGCGACGATCGCCTGTTGTATCTGAGCGGGACGGCCACACGTCCGCCGCTGCCGGCGATTTTGAAAGATGGCAAGCAGAAGCTGATCGCGCCCGAGTTGCTGCCGGCGAAGTTCCCGGCCGACGATTTGGTGACGCCGAAGAGTGTCACGTTCCAGGCTGCTGACGGCCTGACGGTGCACGGTCAGTTGTTCGTGCCGAAGACGAAGGCCAAGGGCAAGCGGCCGGCAGTGGTGTATCTGCACGGCGGCCCGCAGCGGCAGATGGTGCTGGGCTGGCACATGATGGGGTACTACTCCAACGACTACGCCATCAACCAATATCTGGCGCATCGTGGCTTCGTGGTGCTGGCCGTGAACTATCGGCTTGGCCCGGGCTACGGCTTCGACTTCCACTTCCCGCCCAAGGCGGGCCAGCGCGGCGCCTCCGAGTATCAGGACGTGCAGGCGGCCGGCAAGTATCTGCAGTCGCTGCCGGACGTGGATGGTCAGCGAGTTGGTATCTACGGCGGTTCGTATGGCGGCTATCTCACTGCCATGGGCCTCGCGCACGACTCGGCTCTGTTCAAAGCCGGCGTCGACATCCACGGCGTGCATGACTGGATTCTCCAGTACGGCTTGAAGGAGCTGTTCAAGCGCGAACAGTACGAAGTGCCTGCCGATACCAAGCAGGCCATCGAAGCTGGCTGGACGTCCTCGCCGGTTTCGGCGCTCGCCGGTTGGAAGTCGCCGGTACTGTTCATCACCGGTGACGACGATCGCAACGTTCGCGTTGGTCAGACGGTGGATCTGTCGCGTCGACTGCGCGACACGGGCGTGCATCAGGAGGCCCTGATCCTGGTCGACGAGACCCACAGCCTGCAGCGTCACGAGAATGTACTGAAGGCGAACCAAGCCACGGTAGAATTCCTCGAACGCTTCCTGAAGGAAGCCAACCGGGAATGAGGTAAGCGATATGTGGCGATCCGTGGTCATGGCGGCGGCATTGATCCCTGCCATAGCAACGGCCGCGGCAACCGGCAGCGACGGGAGTTGGATTAAAGCGGGCGAGGCGGCCTTATCGGCCGTCGAGCAGGAGCGCGCCGCTCGCGACATCCCGTCCATCGTGGTCGGCATCGTCACTCGCGACGGGCTGGTTTGGTCGGGCGGCGTCGGTCATTCCGACGCCGACGGCAAGCTGCCCGTCGATGCTCGTACTGTCTATCGCATCGGCGGACTGACTCAGGCATTCACTGCCGAGTCATTGCGCTCGCTGGCGGCCCGCGGCGTCGTGGCTCTCGACGCGCCGGTCCAGCGCTACCTCCCTGAATTTCAGCCTCGCAATACCTTTGGTGGCGAGATCACGCTGCGTCAGTTGCTCGAACATCGCAGCGGACTGGTGCGCATGCCGCCCCGAGGTAATCACTTCGATCTGGAGCCGGTGACTTTGGCGGATGCCGTCACCAGCTTGAACGCGACGGCTTTGGTCGCGAAGCCGGGCACGGCTTACAAGTATTCGGATGCAGGCTATGCCGTGATTGCTCGCGTGCTCGAGGTCGCTGCCGGTAAGGCGTTCGATCAGGTGCTCGCTGAGACTGTCTTCGCGCCGAGAGCCATGACTCGTACGTCGCTGCGAGCGGATCGCAGTTCGTTGGCGCATTCGATAGTGGCGCCGTTCGATGGTGAGCGCTTCACCGCGACTGTGTTCGATACCGGCGTCGCTGCTTCTGTCGGCGCTTACTCCAACTTGAGTGATGTCGCTCGGTTTGCGCAGTTCCTGCTCGGCCGTGACGCCAATGCTTTGGGCGGCGAGCTGACTCGCGGCTCGTTGGATGGTCATGCCAGCGCGTCGCTCAGCGGCGGGCTGTATGGATACACGACGGGTCTATCGTTGTTTCCGGCCGATGGCTTTGCCGTCGTCACCTTGATAGCCATCGACAGCGCGCAGCCAGTGTTGCAACGAGTGCGTGACTACACGGCTCGTCAGGTGTTCGCTTCGCGGGGCAAGCAGCGTCGGCCGGTGGTGGAACCGAGCACCAAGCTGACCGTGGCGCAGGCACATCGCTTGCAAAGCCACTACAGCGACGGCAAGCACAGCCTGGATATTCGTATCGTCGATCAACGCTTGTTCCTCGAAGCGCCGGAAGTGGCTGGTGAGCTGCGTCAGCGCGGTAGTCGCATTGTCGTCGATGATCTGTCGACCTCCGGTGACGAGCTGCAGGTCGATCCCAAAGGCCGCTCGGTGACGTTTCGTGGCGTCGTGTATCAGCGCACTGAGTGGGCGCGACCGCCGGAAGCGAATGACGAGTTGGTCGGGCTGGTGGGCGAGTACGGTTGGTTCCATAACATCGTTCGCGTCTACGAGCGCGATGGCGAAGCTTATGCGCGAGTCGAGTGGTCGCAGCATCACAAGTTGGAGCGAATCGGTGAGGATTCTTATCGGTTCCCTTCCGCTGGGCCGTACTCGAATGAAGAACTGAAGTTCATGCGCGATGAGCGTGGCGTGGGCATGGCGGTGAGCCTCAGTGGCTTCGTGCTGCCTCGACGCGATCTCGGTGCAGAGACGGAAGTGCGTGGCCGGATCAATGCGCGCTTCGTTCCGGAGCTGTTGGCGGGTGCGAAGAAACATTCGCCGCCGGTGGAGTCGGGGCGCTTCCGTAAGCCGGACCTGGTCGAGGTTCACACGGTCGAGCCGGGCACCAAGCTCGACGTGCGTTACGCGACGGCGGAGAACTTCATGGGTGCGCCGTTCTACGATTCGCCGCGGTTCTTCTTGCAGCGGCCCGCTGCGGACGCTTTGGTTCGCGCCCATCGCAAGCTTGCTGAGCAGGGCTTCGGCATCGCGTTGTTCGATGGCTATCGGCCGTGGTACGCCACGCGGATGTTCTGGGACGCAGTGCCGCCGGAGAGCCGGCCGTTCGTGGCCGATCCCTCGCAGGGCTCGCGGCACAACCGTGGTTGTGCGGCGGACATCAGCCTGTTCGATCTGAAGACCGGCAAGGTTGTGGATATGGTGGGGCGTTACGACGAGCCGTCGTCGCGTTCGTCGCCGCTGCATGTCGGTGGCACGTCGCTGCAACGTTGGCGGCGGGATCTGTTGAAGAACGCGATGGAAGCGGAAGGCTTCGATGTCATCGTCAATGAGTGGTGGCACTTCGACTTCGGCGAATGGCGCCAGTATCCCATCATGAACTTCGA
>NZ_JAEUPY010000271.1 GCF_016790065.1 Steroidobacter sp. | reverse complement strand
AAGATTCGCTGCACTTCAGCTCGCCGCGACTGCAAGTCGGCGACGACCACACCGACGGTACTTTTGCCGGTGGCGATTTGAGCACGCGCCCAACGAGCAGCCAGCTCCAATTCATCGTCGGCGTCGCGAGCCGTCACAACGACTACCGAGCGCGCAGACTGCTCATCCTCGGAGACATCAATCACCTTCCCTTGCGAGCGCCAACGTTCGATGAGCCGAGCAATGGCGGGAGGAATGTTGTCGAAGCCCGCCAGCGCCAAGGTTTCTTCGGGCACGAAGTTGGCATCGTGCGCCCAGTGCGGCAAAAGGGTTTCGTCGATGGCCTGCAGCTTCTCGCAGCGTTGCAGAAACTCGCTGCACCACGCATGCAAGGCCTGGCCTTCAGTGCTGTCGCTACTCTGCAGGGCCGCCAACGGAATCAGATATTCCTGCATGCGCCGCCAGCTGCGCGCAGCGAGTCGAGCGGCATTGGAGGGATTCAACAAGTGCTCGCCCCATTCGCTGTCGTTCACCAACGAATCCCAAAGGATTCGCGCTTGAGCGTTGGTCAGCAGTCGAGCGTGATGGGAGTGAGCGCCGATGGCCCGCGACTCCAACCATTGCTGAGCGAGCCAAGTGGACCACGGCAGGATGCGAGGTGTGCGCCAGACAGACAGCCCTTGGCTCTGCGCATGCTGGGCGTAACCCAGCCGCAGCGCGTGCGCGAGCCGACGGCTCGCGGTGAGCACCGTGATGCCCCCCTTTTCAGGCGAGCTGGCGAGAACAGAATGGAGCTGCAATGCCCCTTAACTCATGACTGGCGGACGACTTTCAGATCCGGCGCCGCACGTGACACTGGCTGCGCGCCATCGGCGTAGCTGTCCAACAGTTCCTCCATGCGGCGGAACACGTCGGCCAACACTTCGGGCCGCGGCAGGTTGGTGATGCGGAAGTGAGTCTTGTAGGGCGTGTTGAAACTGGTGCCCGGCGCCAGCAACACATGCTTGTGTTCCAGCAGATCCATGGCGAAGCGTTGATCTTCGAAGGTCGGCAGCACGCCGTCCTTGATACCGACGAAGGCGTAGATGGCACCTTGCGGCGCGTGCACTTGCAGATACTTGCTCTTGGCGACGCCGTCGAGAATGGCCTGGCGCGATTCATACAAACGACCGCCCGGACGCGTCAGTTCTTGAATGCTCTGATAGCCGCCGAGCGCCGTCTGCACGGCCCATTGGCCGGGCACGTTGCTGCACAAACGCAGTGACGAAAGCTTGTCGAGCGCGCTCATGTATTCGCGGGCCGATTCGATCTCGCCCGAGAACGACACCCAACCGACACGATAACCGCAGGCGCGATAGACCTTGGACAGTCCCGACATGGTGGCGCACAGCGTGTTCTGCACCAGCGTGGCCATGGGCACGAACTTGGCGTCGTCATAGACGATCTGGTCATAGATCTCGTCGGAAAACACCACGAGATGATGACGCTCGGCAATGCGCGCGATGGCTTCGAGCGTGGCACGCGAATAGACGGCGCCAGTCGGATTGTTCGGGTTGATGACCACGATGGCTCGAGTGCGGCTGGTGATCAGCGCTTCGATCTCTTTCGGGTCCGGCTCGAAACCGTTCTCGGCATGACACGGATAGTGCACGGCGCGGCCGCGATTCAAATTCACCGCCGCGGTCCACAGCGGATAATTCGGCATCGGCACCAGCACTTCGTCGTCGGTGGACAACAAGGCACGCAGCACCAGGTCGATGAGTTCGCTGACGCCATTGCCCATGAACACTTCGTCGGCACTGACACCGCGGACGCCGCGGCTCTGCTGTTGCATCACCACTGCTTCGCGCGCCGGGAAAATGCCTTTCTGATGACTGTAGGCTTCGCTGGCTTTGAGATTTTCGATCATCGCCAGACGCATGGTCTCAGGCGTACGAAACCCGAACACGCCCGGGTTACCGATGTTCAGCGGGATGATGTCGTAGCCCCGCCGTTCCATCTCATGGGCGCGCCGTGCCAGGTCGCCGCGAATTTCGTATTTCACGTTGACGAGGCCGGAGCTGGGACGGATGGTGCGCATAACTAGCGAACTATGAGTGTGTGGAGAGTGTGTGGATGATCGTTACCGGCGGACTTTATAACAGAATCCATGCGCCCGAAGTGCGCACAGGTTCAAGGCCCCCAGACCATTACAGGAGGGTGCTATGGACGCCGTCAATGCTCGGTCAGTAACGAGCCGAAGCCCTCGATCTTGTCCTCGATGCCGGCACTGCGCAGCGCCTGCCAGTAGGTGCAGGTATTGACCGCCAGCACCGGTTTGCCGAGCCAGCGTTCGGCCTCTGCCGCCACCGACGCAAACGCCAGGTTGGTGCCCACCTGCAGGATCAGCTCGACGCTGCTGTCGTCCACCTCTCGCACGGCTCGTCGCAACCGCTCGGGCGGCTCGTGAGCCATCAGCAAGGGGCTGTTGCATTTCAAGCCCAGCAGGTTGACCACTTCCAGACCGCTGTCGGTGAATGAACGGCGCACCTGCGCGTCGCCCGACGGCATGTACGGAGTGATGACGCTGATCCGGCGAATGCCGCCGTAGCGCTGGATCGCCGCCTGGCAGGCCTGCACGCCCAGGATGACCTTCACTCCGGCGCGCGACTCGAGGTGTGCCTGCAACGCGTTGGCATCCAGAGCGCCTTCCCAAAAGGTCTCGGCCGACATGCCGAACACCACGGCTGACGGTGAACAAGCCATGACAGCGTCCAGCGCCCCTTCGATGGAGCCGCGCACCTGGCCCATCATGGCGGCAAACTCGCTTTCGGTGCCCACCGGCGAGTCGGGAATGACAACGCGGGCCATCTGATTGGTGACCCCGCGCGGCCGCATGGCGTCGTATTCCGGCTGCACGATGGTGTTGCTGGCGGGGGCAATGACACCGAGCTTCAGGCGGCTGGCGAGTGCATCAGGCATGGTTATTCAGGTCGTTATGCTGGAGCAGGCCGGCAGTCTAGCCGGCCTGGCTACCGGTAACCGAATTCCACGTCTCGAAATGCCGGCCCTACCCCCTGCCAGATGGGTCTTTTCCATTGCAGAACGGGGCGGTTACGCTGGCCGCCGTTCATTGACTCGCAGGCTGGCTTCCAGTAGCGTGCCCGGCCGCTGCGGCGGCCTGCAGCGGCAAATTAAGCGATCAATTAATCGGAGTCGACGTTGAGCAAGATTCTGGTGGGCTTAAAGCGCGTGGTGGACTACAACGTCCGCGTGCGCGTCAAACCCGACGGCACGGGTGTCGTGA
>NZ_JAEUPY010000913.1 GCF_016790065.1 Steroidobacter sp. | reverse complement strand
GATCACCGCGCTGGTGAGCCTGCCGTTCACATTTTTCATCTCGAACGACGCGTTCTACTATGGCGTGATGCCGATCCTCTCACAGGCCGCGCAGAACTATGGAATCTCCCCGGTCGAAATGGCGCGTGCTTCATTGATCGGCCAACCGGTGCACCTGTTGAGCCCTCTGGTACCCTCGACCTATCTGCTGGTGGGGCTGGCCAATGTGGATTTCGGTGACCACCAGCGCTTTACGCTCAAGTGGGCGACGGGCATTTGCTTAGTCATGATGGCGGCGTCGTTGCTGTTCGGGGCTTTCCCGCTGGTGGCCGGCTAGCGCCTGAGCGCGAGCAGCAGTACTCCTGCGCCGACCAGCGAAATCCCGACCCAGTCCTTCGCCGCCGGGCGCTCGCCGAGGAAGACCACAGCGAAGATCGCCACCAGCACCACGCTTAGCTTGTCTATGGGCGCGACTTTCGCCGCTTCGCCGAGCTGCAAGGCGCGAAAGTAACAAACCCATGAGGCGCCGGTGGCGAGTGCGGACAAGACTAGAAATGTCCAATTGCGGGCTGAGAAGGTCAGGGGACTGACCCACTGGCCGCTCATACGAACGAACACTGCCAGCAGCATCGCGATGATGACGGCGCGTACCAGCGTCGCCACGTCGGAGTTGATGCCGTCCAGGCCAATCTTGGCAAACACTGCAGTGAGCGCCGCGAACGTCGCGGATAACAATGCCCAGTGCAGCCAGGCGCTTTCAGAACTCATTCTGCCTCCGGTGCGGATAGCCATCGCGGCGCCATGATACCCAGCGCCGGTACGTATTTCGACGATGAGGGGCGAGCGCTCGATGATGCGATCAGCGGTTGCGGCCGGTCATGATGACGGCGTTGGTTGCCGCGCTCGGCTTTGTGCCAATGGCGCTCAACGTAGGGCCCGGATCGGAAGTACAGCGCCCGCTGGCCACCGTGGTCATCGGCGGCATTGTGTCAAGGTGTTTGCTTCGCCAAGGCAGGGCGCCTGTGCCAAACTGAATGTCATGCACGTATTGCTCATCGAGGATGATGTCCTGCTTGGCCAGGCGATCGAGACCGCGCTGAGGCGTTGGGGGCATACGCTGCTGTGGATGCGTGACGGTCAGAGCGGTCTATCGGCTGCGCATGCCGGTGGGGTGGACATCGTGCTTCTCGATCTCGGGCTGCCGGGGGTGGGAGGGCTGCAAGTGCTCAAAGCGTTGCGAGAAAAATCGGCAGCGGTGCCGGTCCTTGTCATTACCGCACGCGACGGTTTGACCGATCGCATTGCCGGGCTCGACGCCGGTGCTGACGACTATCTGGGCAAGCCATTCAACCTGGATGAATTGGCAGCGCGGATGCGAGCGCTGCACCGTCGCTCACTGGGTCAACCGAAGAATCTGCTGGTGGCCGGAGCGATCACGATCGACCCCGCCGCGATGCATGTATCGTTCGACGACCGTCCGGTCGAGCTTTCGCATCGAGAGTTCATTCTATTGCGTGCATTGGCCGAACGCGCTGGGCGAGCGGTCTCGCGGGAAGCGCTGATGCGAGCGCTGTATGGCGTCGAGGCAGGTGCTGAAAGCAATACGCTCGAAGTGCACATTCATTCGTTACGTCGCAAGTTATCGGCCGAAGTCATTCGTACGGTGCGCGGCTTCGGCTATTTATTGGTCGGCGACAAAACGCAATGAACCGATCGCTACATATCCGTGTCGTCAGCTACGTGCTGGCGGTCATAGGCCTGGTGACGCTGCCCTTGGCGATTTACGGATATCGCAAGACCGTGCAGGAGTTCGACGAGTTGGGCGATGCGAGGCTGGTGCAGGCAACGCGCACCATCGATGTGCTGGCCGAGAATGCGGGCTTGCGAGATCCTCAGCCCAGTGCGCCGCTCGACGTGCTGGTCTGGCGCAGCCCATTTCAGGAGCCGACATTGACCGCCGGCGGTCATGCCTACGAAGTGCGGCTGGGCTTCCAGTTCTTCAATGGCGCAGACCAGTTGCGCATGACCAGCGACAACTTCCAAGGCTTGGGATTGAAGGCGGCGCCGGAAGGGTTCTCCGACCTGGACTTCGACGGCAGTCGCTGGCGCATCTTTACGATACGAGAAGAGGATGGTGACACCGTCCGGGTGGGTGAGCGATACGACAGCCGCAACTCGATCGCGCGCGATTTGATCTGGGAGCACGTAGCACCGACTTTGATCGCATTACCGCTGCTCGCAGTTCTGGTGGGTTGGGCGGTCCGGCGCGCATTGCGACCGCTCGACGTGCTGTCGCACGATCTGTCCATGCGTCGGCCAGATACATCCACGCCAATCGAATTGGAGCAAGCACCACGCGAGCTCGAACCGGTGCTCGCGTCATTGAACGAGCTGCTTTCCAGAGTGCAGTCGTCGCTCGAGCGCGAGCGTCAGTTCGCAGCGGACGCGGCTCATCAATTGCGGACACCGCTGACTTCGGCGCTGCTTCATCTGGACAACGCCGTGGCAGACGAGTCCGCCGCTTCGCGCAAGCTGGCCCTCGGTCGTGCGCAGGAGGGCTTGGGACGCCTGCGTCGCCTGGTAAATCAGTTCCTGGAGCTGGCTCGCTGGGACTCGGAGAGTGGTGACCTGCATCGTGATGCTGTCGATCTCGATGCATGTGTGCGTGCCGAGGTGGAGACCTCGGCACATCTGGCTGCAGACAAAGACCTGGAGGTATCGGTGATCTGCGCCGATGCACCGACGGTCATCCAGGGCTGGGCACCGGCTTTGCACGCGCTGGCACACAATCTGATCGACAACGCCTTTCGCTACACGCCAAGCAGTGGACGCGTGCAAGTTCGCGTGGCTGTGACCGATGCGGGGCC
>NZ_JAEUPY010000895.1 GCF_016790065.1 Steroidobacter sp. | reverse complement strand
GCTTCGCGCAGTTCTTTCTCGACGGTGGCATCAGCAACGGACGCAGCGTGTTGCCAGATGGCTGGCTCAAAGAGGCAACCGCGCCCCGGCTCATCGGTGGCAAGCAGGTTGACTACGGTTACATGTGGTGGTCGTGCCCCGATAGCGATGGAACATTCACCGATGGTGCGTTCACGGCCCGAGGCATTTTCGGGCAATACATCTATATCAATCCGGCGCAGCGCGTGGTGATCGTGACCCTGAGCCAGCGCTCCAAGCCTCGCTTCGCCGAGGGCATCGTCGACAACGATTTTTTCAACAGTGTCGCGGCCACGCTGCGCTGACGTTCTCTTATCCGCCGGTGATACTCATGAAAAAAATAGATTCTGCACTTCGAGTCGCCAGTTTGTTTGCGTGCGCGGCCATGTTTCACGGGACACCTGCACGTGCCGAGGCGACATTCAGCGCGGTCCAGCCGGACCTGTTTGCCGCCCCCGGCGCGCTCGCCAGCGCGTGGGCTGATTTCGATCGGGATGGTGACCTGGATCTGGCGGTGGCATTTGACAGCGGGGAGCTGCGTTTGTATCGCAACGACCGCGGATCGTTCGTCAACATCGGTCCACAGCTCGGCCTGCCTGTGAGCGGGCCGGGGGAAATGCGCGGCCTGGCCTGGGGCGACTACGATGGCGACGGCGACCCCGATTTGTTTGCGTCACGCGCCGGACGCGGTGGTGGCATCGGCAAGTCAGGCGCCACCATCGTCAGCAGTTCGTTGTATCGAAACGATGGCGCCACCGCGTTCACCGATGTCGCCGAGACACACGGCGTCGCCGGCACCGGACCCAGCGGGCGACATCCGACCTGGATCGATTTCGACAACGATGGCGATCTCGATCTCTACGTCACCCAGCGCTACACGTCCAATCGCATGTATCGCAACGATGGCGGGCGCTTCGTCGACATCAGCGGCGTCAGCGGACTCAACGATCCGCGCCGTTCGGTAGGTTCGTGCTGGTTCGACTTCGATCAGGACGGCGACCTGGACGTGTTCGTTGCCAATCAACAGGGCGACAAGGACGGCTTCTTTCGCAATGACGCCGGCAAGTTCACCGACATCGCCAGGCAGCTTGGCATGGACCAGTCGCAACGTTCGGTGGATCAGGGCGGAGTGATCTGTGCGCTGGGCGACTATGACAACGATGGCGATTTCGACATCTTCGTCAGCACTTACGGTGCCAACCTGCTGTATCGCAATGAAGGCGCGGGCAGCTTTCGCGAAGTTGCTGCGAGCGTGGGCATCTCCGGAGAGAAGCATACGGTCGGCGCGGAGTGGGGCGACTACGACAACGATGGGCTGCTGGATCTTTACGTCACCGGATACGAGGGAGAGGGCGAGAAGACAGTCGCCAAGGATTATCTGTATCACAACGAAGGCGGCCGCTTCGTCGATGTGCTGACCAAGGACAGTGCGTTGCATGCGGCCGATCACGGAATTTCGTGGGCGGACTACGATGGTGACGGGGATCTGGATCTGAAGCTCGCGCAGACCTGGGGTAAGGGCGCTCGTAATCCGCTGTTCCGTAATGAGCTACCCAAACAGCAACGCCACTCGTCCCTGCAGGTTCAGGTGTTGGATCGAGGCAAGAACGCGACGCGCGCGGGCTCCGAGGTCCGTGTGTACGCAGCTGACGGCAAGCTACTGGGTTCGCGCCTGGTGTCGCCAGGGCATGCTTACGCTGCTCAAAGTGTCATGCCGACGCATTTCGGTCTCGCTGGCAATTCGACCGTGAGAGTCGAAGTGACGTTTCTGACATCGACCGGTCGCAAGACACAGGTCATCAACCAGGTGACTGCGGCTCGCTACTCGGACAAAGCATTGGTCGTGATTGAAGGCCAGTGAGCAGCCCTCGCGCCTCAACTGCAATTCGTCGCGCTATTTCTATTCAGTGTTAACCGGAGTTCTCATGCGCTTGCAAGCACTGTGTCATTCGATCCGCCCGCTGACATTGTCTGCGCTCATGATGGCGCTGCCGATAGAAGCCTTCGCGCAAAACTCTCCAGATCCCGCACAGGCATTCGCCGCGCGAGCGCAGGCAAAGCTTCCGCAGCACGAGGGCAAGCTCAAAGTGAGCGGCTTGCAGAAGCCAGTGGATGTGGTGCGCGATCAGTGGGGCATCCCGCATATCTATGCAGCCAACACGCACGACTTATTCTTCGCTCAGGGCTTCATCGCCGCTCAAGACCGCATGTGGAACATCGAACTGTGGCGGCGGAATTCGGACGGGAGATTGGCCGAAGTGCTGGGCCCGAAATACCTGGAGCGCGACAAATTCGCACGTGTGATGAAGTATCGGGGCGACTGGGACGCCGAGCTCCGTAAGTATCATCCTGAAGGCAAAGTCATCTTCACGGCCTTCGCGGCCGGCGTCAACGCAGCCATTCGTGCCGCCATCGCTGCCGATAAAGTGCCGGTGGAATTCGAACTGTCCGGCTTCCAGCCGGAACCGGTCTGGACCGCACAAACCCTGTTGAGTCGGATGCCGGTCTGGTCGATCACTCGCAACATCGCTAGCGAAGTGGCGCGTGCCTTGTCGGTCAAGACGCTGGGATTGGAGAAAACGGCAGAGGTCACCGTGACTGATCCGCCGACGCCTTTAGTGCTGCCCGAAGGCCTGGATCTGGCCGATATCAATCCCGCCATCCTCGCGCTCACCCGTGATGCCAACGACTTCGATTTTCAGATGCAGCCTGTTATTGGTGGCACGGCGAAAGTATCGGCGAACTCGGCGCAGCTCGCGCATGACAGTGGCATCGGTAGCAACAACTGGGTGATCAGCGGCGCCAAGTCCAGCACTGGCATGCCGCTGCTGGCCAACGATCCGCATCGCGAAGTACAGAATCCAGCGCTGCGTTACTGGGTGCATCTGGTCGCGCCCGGTTGGAATGTGATCGGTGCGACCGAGCCCGGCATGCCAGGAGTCACCATCGGTCATAACGAACATGTCGGTTGGGGCTTCACCATTCTCAACGGCGATCAACAGGACCTCTACGTCGAACGCACCAATCCACAGAATCCCAATAGCTACCAGTACAAGGGCGAGTGGTTGCCCATGAAAATCGATGTCGAGCAGATCGCGGTCAAGGGCGCAGCGACGGTGCGCTTCGAGGTCAAGACCACGCGGCATGGTCCGCTGCTGCATGAAGACACGGCAAGGCAGCGCGCCTATGCGATGCGCTGGAGCGGCTACGAAACTGGCGGACATGGATATCTTGGTTCGCTCGGCTTGATGCAGTCCCGCAACTGGGCTGACTTCACCAAGGCCGCGGCGAGTGCGTGGTACGGTCATCACAGCCTGGTCTATGCAGACACCCAAGGAAACTACGGCTATGTCTCGACCGGACTGACACCGAATCGTCCCAACTGGAATGGTTTGTTTCCCGTCCCAGGCCACGAAGGGCGCTATGAATGGCAGGGCTATATCCCGACCACGACGCTACCCAAGGAACTCAATGGAAAACGTGGTTTCTACGCGTCGTCGAACAACAACGTCTTTCCTTCGACGTTCCCTGGACTGACCGTGCCGCCGTTTGCGTTCGAGTACCTCACACCGTATCGCTATGACCGCGTGGTGGAGGTGTTGAGCGAGCAGCGCAAGTTCGACATCCACGACATGAGTCGCCTTCAGGCAGACGTGGTCTCGTTGCCCGCACGCAGACTGGTACCGCTGCTCAAAGGCCTGCGGTCCGAGAAACCCGAAGTCAGCCGTGCATTGGCAACGCTTGCCGAATGGAATTTCCACGTCGACGTAGATTCGGTGGCCGCGACCATTTACGAGTACTGGTTGTTGAAGCTCAATCCGCTTACCTACGCAAAGAAGCTGCCAGAGGCTGCGCGTGGCAGTGCGCGCTACGACATGCGTCGCCTCATCAGCTGGTTGGAACAGCCTGACCAAGACTTCGGTCCGAACCCGGCGGCGGGCCGTGACGAGGTGCTCCTGGTTGCACTCGAACAAGCGATTGCCGCGATCAAGCAGCAGGCCGGCGACGATCCTTCGCGTTGGGCGTGGGGCAATCTGCATCAGGCGCGTTTCATCCACCCGCTGGCGAATGGAGAGGTTGCCACACTGGCCGCCATACCGCCGGTGCCGCGCGGTGGTGACAGCTCAACGGTGCAACTCACCGGTGGCGCGACTGCCAAAGGGGCTGACCAGGGGATTGGCGCGTCCGTCATGTTCGTATTGGATGTCCAGGACTGGGACCGGTCGCTTGGCCTGAACACGCCCGGCAACGAGTCTCAACTCGGCAGCCGGCACTACTCGGACCTGGCCGCTCGTTGGGGCAGGAATGAGCCGTTTCCGATTGCGTTCAGTGCAAAGAAAGTCAAGGAAGTCTCACGTACACGCATTACGCTGCAGCCGTAGCTGCGCGGAGGATCGTGATGTCGAGCGAGCGAGTCTGTGCCGGGTCAGTGGTGAAGGGGCGACGTGCGCCGTCGCTGTGGCCAATCGTTGGCTGCCTTTGCGTGTTTTTTGCTTGCTCATCGCAAGCAGGCGATTGGGATGTCAACGACACCGGGCAGCCGTACAAGGATGCCGAGTTCACGGTGTCCGAAGGCACGTGGATGAGCGTCGACGTGCACCCCAACGGCTCTGTGCTGCTGTTCGATCTGCTGGGTGACATCTACAGCCTGTCGACCGACGGCGGCGATGCGACGCTGGTCCATGGAGGACCGGCGATGCAGCGCTATCCAAGCTACAGCGCGGATGGCCAGCGCATCCTGTACCTGAGCGATGCTAGCGGGGCCGACAATGCGTGGGTGTCCAACGCCGATGGTTCAGCGTCGCGGCAGATCACGCATGAGACGGTCGATATGGTCGCGGCTCCCATCTGGGGGCCGCAGGAGGAGTCGATCGCGCTCGTCAAGGTCTACACCCCATTTGCCAAGCGAGACACCTCAGAAATCCGCTTGGTCGATCTTGCCGGTGGCTTGGGCCAGCTGTTGGTAGATTCGCCGAAGAGCGGCCGCGATGTGCAGGAGGCGCGCTTTTCCCCTGACGGCCGGTTCCTCTATTACACCGAGAGGGTCACGGCACCGACTATTTATGTCGATGCGAATCACATGAACTACGTCATTCGTCGCCGTGAACTTGCGACAGGGCGGGCGGAACAGTTGATTGGCGGATTCGGTGGAGCGACGTCGCCGCAGATCTCGCCGGACGGCAAACGGATCGCCTTCGTACGCCGCGTGATGAGCAAGACCGTGCTGTTTGTTTACGACATAGATAGCGGCGAGCAGCGCCCGGTCTATGACCAGCTCGATCGCGACGTGCAGGCGTCTTACGAACAGCAGAGTGCTTACTATCCACGGTTCGACTGGTTCCCCGACAACCGGCAGGTGGCGATCTGGGGCAAAGGCAAGCTCTATCGAATCGACGTGGATAGCGGCGCCGCCAAGGAAATTCCGTTTCGTGTGCACGCCCGCCATCGCATCACCGATGCGGTGCGCGTCGAACAGAACCTGGCGCCCGATAAAGTCACGGTGCGCACAGTGCGGCATCTGGCGCCGTCTCCGGATGGCCGAAATATGGTGTTCACGGCGCTCGGTTCGTTGTGGCGGAAAGCACTGCCTGATGGCGTTCCCACCCGGCTGACGAAAGCGACTGCTTTTGAATTCGAGCCAGCGTGGTCTGTGGACGGCAAGAAGCTCGCTTACGTCGAGTGGGACGACGAGCGGGGCAGCGCGCTCAGGCTGCTGGCGCCTAGTGGCGCTTCCACCGTCGTGACGGCAAGCCGAGGTCTGATTCGCGAACCGGCATTCTCGCCGGATGGCAAATGGCTGGTGTATCGAATTCACGCCGGCGACAAAGCTTTGGGTGGTTTTCGCACGACGCCGGGAATCTATGTCGTGCCGGTGCGCGGCGGTGCCGGACGTTTCGTCAGCGACGGTAGTGAATCGCCGTCCTTTTCCGCCGATGGCGCTCGCATCTACTACACGTCGGTGGAGTCCAGCGGCGCATCGGCGCCCGGAGGGCTGTCTGCACGCACGGTTCGATTCCTGCGCAGCGCTACGCTCGATGGTAGCGATGTGCGCGATCATGCAGTGACGCCGGACGTCGATACTCTGGACCTGCGCATCAGTCCCGATCAGCGTTGGATCGCATTTCGTGAGCGACAACAATATTACGTCGCGCGCTATCGGGACACGGGTCATCCGTTGCTCCTGAGCGCATCGGGTTCGGCACTCGTGCCAATAGCCAAATTGACGCAGCTGGGTGGCTACTCGCTTACATGGACGAGTGATTCGTCGAGCCTGTACTGGACGCTCGGACCCGCGTTGTACCGCGCCGAACCTGCAAAGCTGTCGTCATCGCAGCCGGCTCCGGCGGTACCTTATGCACAGATCAATCTGACCGTGCCCGCCGATGTGCCGCGCGGAACCGTAGCGTTTATCAACGCACGTGTGATCACCATGCGCGACGATGAAGTCCTGGAGCGCGGCAGCGTGGTCGTCGAGGGAAACCGGATCGTTGCAGTGGGCGCGAGTGAGGCTGTGCGCATCCCGGCCGGCGCCAAGATCATTGATGCAACCGGTAAGACCCTAATGCCAGGGTTCATCGACATGCATGGCCACAATGAATGTTGTTATCTCACCGGTGCAGTTTCCCAAAAACAGCCGGCCAGGTTTGCGGAGCTGGCCTTCGGCATCACCACGAACTTCGATCCTTACTCCTCGGAGCAGCCGGCCTACGAAAGCAACGAGACAATGCTCGCCGGCATTACCGTGAGTCCACGGTGGATTCCGTCGGGTGCCGTCATCTACGGGCGGTCGCAAAAACTCGACGCGGCTTATGTACCTATCGCGGACTTCGACGATGCCCGAAAGGTGATGGAGCGCAAGCGCGCGCTCGGCGGTACATACATCAAGAGTTACAAGCAGCCATCGCGGCGGCAGCGGCAGATGCTGGTCAAGGCGGGGCGCGAAGCGGGCATCATGATCGACGTGGAAGGCGAGGGCCTGTTCCACAACGACATTACCATGATCCTCGACGGCCACACGACGCTCGAGCACAGCCTGCCGATTGCCAATTACTACGACGACGTCGTGCAATTGTTCGGCCGCTCGATGACGGCGACCACGCCGACGCTGGTGGTTACCTTCGGCGAGCTGTTCGGCGAGAACTACATGTATCAGACACAGCGCAGCTGGGACGATCCGAAGGTCAAGGCGTATGTGCAGGAACTGCCTGCCAGTCGCTACAGTCCGATCAACGCTCCCGGCGCTGCACCTCCTTACGTCAGAAACATGACTAGCATCCATGCGGCCGACGAGGTGTACGACATCGGCTTTCGTGCGGTGTCGCGTGCGAACAAGAAACTCGACGACGCCGGTGTGCTGGTCAATGCGGGATCGCATGGGCAGATCGCGGGGTTGGGACTGCACTGGGAGATGTGGCTGCTCGCCGAAGGCGGAATGAGCAATCACAATGTGCTGCGTGCCGCGACTTCGAACGGTGCCAGGACCTTGGCACTGCAGCGTCAGATCGGCTCGCTGCAGCCGGGCATGCTGGCCGATCTGATCGTGCTCGATGCCAATCCGCTCGAGGATATTCACAACACCAATACTGTTCGCTACACGATGTTGAACGGCCGCTTGTACGACTCGCTGAGCATGAATGAAGTTGGCAACTACGATCGGCCGCGCTCGCGTTTCTATTGGGAGTTGCAAAATCGTCAGGGCATCGATTGGAACGAATCCTGGACCGGGCAATGACTCGACACCGGTAGCTTTCGAGGCGCTCCGGTGTGGAGGGAACACCGAGCGTTTCGTGCTTCGCACCGAGCCCAGTTGTCGATGTTCTATTCTGAAAACGTCGTATATAACTGGGGAGGCTGGTGATGAGATACAGAGCGACGACTTTGCTTGTAGCCTCGGTGGTGGCGATGGCGCAACCGCTGACGAGCCTGGGCCAGGATGGGCCGGATGCAGAACTGGAGGGAATCGTCGTAACCGCGCAGAAGCGACAGGAGCGGCTGCTCGACGTGCCGATGAGCATCAGCGTGCTCACTGGTGAGGTGCTGGAGGACCGCGGCTTCACGAATATTCAAGACCTGGCGTTGGCTGTGCCCGGTTTGACCATGCGAGAGGACGGCCCGGGAAGCTACACCATCTTCATGCGTGGACTGAGCAATCAGTACGGCACCGGAGCACTGGTCGGCCTGTACCTGGATGAAACGCCCATTTCGCTGACCGGATACGATCAGCTCGACACTCGCTACTACGATATGGCGCGGGTCGAAGTGCTGAAGGGACCGCAGGGCACGTTGTATGGACAAGGATCGGTCGCCGGCGCGGTACGCTACATCACCAAGGCGCCGTCATTCGAGCG
>NZ_JAEUPY010000892.1 GCF_016790065.1 Steroidobacter sp. | reverse complement strand
GCGCGCCCGTAGTGTCTAAAAATTCAACCGCGTTGAGTTTCGCCGCCTTGTCGGCGAAACTCCAAACACCGCGGAGCGAGCCTATATCGCCGCTAGTTCGGCGAAACTCTGCCCTCGCTATCGGACCAAACTTCGATCAGTGCGCCCCGACCTCTAAAAAACAAGCCCTCACATACGCCCTGCTTCCTGGCCCTTTGGGCATGCTTCTATAAAATTCCCGCCTTTAACCTTCCGATTTCCCTGCTCGTTCAGTGTGACTCTTAATCAGTTGGTTATAGGTTCGAGTCCTATACGGCCCACCATTTTCCTGGTGTCAAATCCGCGACTAGAGAATCGAGGCGACTACGAAGTTTCCGCCAAAATTCTCTATACATCTCCCGTAGTGTCTGAAAATTCTGTCGTCAGGCCGATCACCTGGATCGTTCGGGGCCGACCGGGCCCGCGGCGGTGAGTGTACGTCCATTTCTGCCCGACCAAAGTTCGATACCACCGCATCAGCGTATCCAGTGTGACCAGCGTGTCGAGTTCGCTGAGCGCCTTGCGACCCAACGCATAGGCTCTCCGTGCGAGTCGACGGCGTTCGGCATTCGTGAATCGAAGCCTTCGACCGCCTAGCCGCTCCTTCAGCAACCGATTTTCTTCGATGAGGTAATCAATCGCCTCGAGCTGCCGGCGGTTGATCCAGCCAGCAAGCAGCGTCAGAAGGAATTGCAGCGGCTGAATCGAGAAGAACTCCTCACCAGTACACCGAGCTGCACACGTCAAGCGCGGTTCGTCCCACTGCAACTAGTGGTTCCAATAAATGGACAGTACGTGGTCTTTGTTTTTAGTCTGAACGACGAAGTCACTGGCTTGACGCCACGTTCGGCTCGGGCAACGCACGATCGTGACTAACCTGTGCGGTCCAAAGCACACTCGCGCACCACGTGCCGTTGCCGTTTACAGTTCAAACCCTTCATTCTCGGGCAGGGTCACGCGCCAATGCCGCTTGTGCGCTATCAAGCCGCGACTGATCGACCTCGATCCGCTCCAGCACTTCTTGAGCTCCAGAGAGACGCTCGTGGATGAGTACGTGATACAGAGCACTGAGTCCCTCCCTAGCTTTGATCCTGCATCGCTCACCCAAGTCGGAGTTCCCCAATGCCACCTCTGACTCATCAGCGTCTCCGGCGACGATTTGGAACAGCAATTCAAGTGCGAGGATCATTGAGTGGCGCGGCAGCTGCTCCAGCACGGCAGCAAGCAGCACCGGAACGATGGCCTCGGCAGCCTCGAACAGCTGACCTTGGACAACCACCGTGTTCTCCAAGCGCCAATAGGCCTTGTCCGCATCCTCACCGGTTGGCGCATCCAGCAAGGCACGTAGCGCGCTCGGCACCTCAGCACCTCTCGCCGACATAGTGCGCAGCTGATGCCACGCCACCCGATCAATCTCGATATCAAATGGCCTCAAAGTCCCCATGGTCCCCCCCCCCCCCGATCGCCCTGCGTACCTGGCGGGAATTGGTCACGACGGTATTTGCCCTGGCATCGATGGCACACAGGTATCTCTCCCCATTCCACCTTACCAGTGGCTTTGTTTGGCCGCCAACCCATCGCCTCAGTGAAATCGGCATCACTTCCGACCTGTCTGTGGCGAATCGCCAATCAAGCGGCAGCGGGAAGCTGATATAGCCCGCGGCAGTGGACTCGCCACTGATAGCCGTCAAGGTCAACCACGCTGCGACCAGCAGCGGCAGTCCTGCAGATCGGAGTGCGGCCATCCAATGACGCGTGAACTCGATCATCATTGTAGTAGTCTCTGAACTGCAGCACGTACTGTCCAAAAACTCGATCACTTGCGGTTTGGCCGCTTTTCCGGCGAAACGCCTGACACTAGGTTTCGCCGATAGATCGGTGAAACTCTCGCCGATCCAATCCACAGAGAGTGCTCGGCAAGCGCGCGAAAGCCTCTATAAATTCTCTATAAAATTCGTTTCGCTTCTTCCAGCCGCGCCAGCTCCACCACCGCCATGCCGTGATCGTACCGATCGAGCATCGCGGCCACTACCAGAAGCGGCGTCAGTTCGAAGCGAACACATACTTGGCGACTTCAACCGAGACATTGTGCCGCCAACTACTGTGGCCGATTACGACAACGCCTCTGCCGTCGGCAGGCCGGATCGCAGCGAGCGTCGCGACCCCAGGATCCGCCCCCGAGTGACCCCAAATCTCGCCGGTGCCATATTGTGATTTCAACGCCCAAGTCAGTCCCTGCGTGACGGCGGTGGCGGCCGCAGGTGCCTTCTGCACATGCTGATCCGTAAACATCTGCCGCACCGTCTTCTGTTGCAACAACAGTGGCAACTCTCCACGACCACGCCAGGCGTTGAGATACGCGAGTAACAGACGCGAATACTCAGCGGAATTGGTACGCGCGCCGCCGTCCGCCATCGTGACGAAACCGTAGAGGCAATGAGGCACCCATACGCCTTCGTCCATCTGTCCGGGCGCGTGCCATGCGGGGTCCGCTAACCGCACCGAACTCAACTCGTCGTCGGTCACATAACGATAGGGTGTGGCGTGCTCGCTTCGATCCATGCCAACCAGCTCGAAGCGGCTGCGCTGCATTCCCAAAGGCTCGAATACGTGGCGACGGCAATATTCGCTATAGGAGAGACCCGAGGCTTTTTCAATCAGACGACCGAGCACTCCATAGGCGACGTTGCTGTACGCGTAGTAGGTGCCCGGCTGCCAGTCGTGAAAGTTCTTGAGCTCATAGAGTTGGCCGCCCGGCTGAAGATAATCCTGCAGCCAGCGGTTCAACGGCGTCGCAGCGTCGCCGCACCCATAGCTCGCCCGATACGCAGGCCCGTCCGCAATGGACGACGTATGGGTCAACAACTGTCGGATCGTGATCGGCACACGAGGATAGGCCGGATGGCGAACGTCGATATCGACATGAGCGCGCACGTCGTCCTCCAGCCCGAACTTCCGCTGTTCCCACAGCTGCATCACCGCCGTGCCGGTAATGGTCTTGGTGACGGAAGCAATGTTGAGCAGCGTCTGCGCGGTCATCGGCCGGCGCTGTTCCAGGTCTGCCCAGCCATAAGCGGCGCTATGTACCAACTGGCCACCGTCGATGATGGCCAGCGTCAGTCCGGGCACTCGGCCTTGTTTCATCTGGCCGAGCACCCAAGCCTCGAACGCCGGATGGCGAACGCGCTCAGCCAGCGACGTAGGATCAGCGCCCCGCGCGCGACCCGACACGGCGAGTACGCCAAGCGCACTACCTGTGGCAGCAAGAAAGCGGCGTCGCGTACACATCACGGACGTTCCGGCTTCAGATAGCGCGCCAGGAACGCGTACACCTCGCGACGCGACTCCCGGGCCAGTTTGGTGTCGATCATGTTGAACCCATGCCCGCCCGGAGCATCCTGATAGATCTTGTATTCGAACTTCTTGCCGGCGGCCTTCAGCGCCGTAATCAGCTGCTCCACTTCCATCACGTGTACGTCGCCATCGTTGGTGTTGGTGTGGATCAGCAACGGCGTCTGCAACTTGTCAGCGTGGTATACCGGCGAACGGCGCCGATACTCCTGCGGATCTTCGTACACCGACTTGCCGATGAAGTTGCTGAAGATCTCAGCGTAGCTCGGCTGATAGGCGATGCGCTGGATCAGGTCGCTCACCGGCACCCCCGCGTAGGCCACCTTGTAGTCGCCCGGCCAGCGGAAAATGTTCATCAGCGAATGAAAGCCACCATGACTCCAACCGATGATGCCGACACGGTCCGCGTCAACGTTATCGAGATTCTCAACTGCCCAGTCGCGCGCAGCGTGCGTATCGTCGATCTCGGCGCCGCCATAGTCGATTTGATCGTACAGCCCCCGGCCATAACCGCTGCTGCCCCGATATTCCGGTGCGATCAGCACGTAGCCTTCTTCCAGCAGTTCGCGCGCGATCGGGATCAGCACGCCGCTGAAGTTCGAATGCACGCCGCCGTGTGGGAACACCAGCAATGGCGCTTTGCGCGAGCCGAGTTTCTTCGGCACCAAGGTGTACGCCAGCATCACCATGGGATTGCCGGCGCCCAGCGCGGTGGGATTGTCATTGCGCGGGGGCAATGACGTGATGTTCACTTCATTGATGGCCGCAATGTCACCTAGCCGCTGGTACATCAGCAACGTGTCGAGCTTGCGCTTCAACGAATCGAAGTCGTGCTTGTATTCGGACACCGCCGGTGCCGGATACGGATTCTTCGCCAGTGCGGCCATCGGCAACAGCACCAGCATCGCACTCGCCAGCCAGTTATGCATTCTCGACATCAAGTACTCCAGTTCAACTCAATTCAACGCAGGCCAATCGCCAGCGGCTGCGCGACAGCCGCCGGTTGCGCCATCCTTCCAGCCTCGACCGCGCACGAATCGTCCGACGCGAGCGGCGGTCAATTCACCGTCTGCGAGTGCCAGTGCGCCATTGACGACAACATGCGAAACACCCGTGGCGTAGCGATGCGCGTTGTCGAAGCTGGCATGGTCCTGCACAGTCTCGGCATCGAAGATCACCAGATCGGCGAAGTAGCCGACCCTCAACCGGCCACGCTCGGCGATTGCGTAACTCGCCGCTGGCAAGCTGGTCAGTCGGCGTACCGCTTCCGCGAGCGTGAGCAACTTCTCATCGCGTACATACTTGGCCAGGAAACGAGCGAACGTTCCGTAGGCACGCGGATGCGCGCCACTTTTGAGCGACTGCGGTGTGATCGTAACTGCTTGTAGATCGGAACCGAGAAAGACATACGGCTGCAGGATCTGCTGGCGCAGATTCGCTTCGCTCATCGTGAAGTAAAATGCCCCCGGGCGCCCCTCGTCTTGTTCGATGATTCGCAGCGCCGCCTCTTCGCCGCCGACGCCCAACGTTTTGGCAACATCGGCCAATGTCTGTCCCGAGCGCAAGAGCACAGCGGCAGGCCCGCCGGCCGCACGCATCTCGTTGTCCCAAGCGGTGCTAGGTGCTTTCATCTCCGCGATGACGCGCGCACGGATGAGCGGATCAGCGAGTCGCTGGCGAAAAGCGGTGGCGCCACCCTCTTGCACCCAGGGCGGCACAGCTGCATCCAGCCCCGTTGCCGATGCTGTGTACGGGTACATGTTCGCCGTAATGCGTAAACCTTCCGCTCGCGCGGCCGAGATTGTTTGCAGCGCTGTCGCAAGCTTCGGCCAGTTGTCGCGCCCCGAGGCTTTGAGGTGGAACACCGTGGCCGGCGCACCTGAGCGTCGCGCGATTTGTATCAATTCTTCCAGTGACTCCAGCAAGCCGTCACCTTCATTGCGCATATGACTGGCATACGCACCACCGCATCTGCCAGCTTCGGTCGCTAGCGCAACCAGTTCGTCGGTGCCTGCAAAGATTGCGGGTGCATAGCCGAGCGCAGAGGCGACACCGAGCGCGCCTTCTTCCATGGCGTGGCGAACCAGTTCGCGCATCTGCTCCAACTGCGTCGTGCTGGGAGCGACGTTGTCATCGCCAAGCACATGCCGGCGCACCGTGGTCGCTCCCACCCAGCTCGCGAAATTCAGCGATGTGCCCTGCGCTTCGAGTCCTACCAAGTACTCGCCGAGCGACTGCCATTTGAACGCAGCGCGCCGACGCGGATCCGCACGCAACTCGGCCAGCTGCGCAGCATTCAACGGCCCGGCCGTCGTGCCCTCGCCCATGATTTCGAGCGTGACGCCTTGGCGTAAGTCGCTCTGTGCCGTCCCGTCGGCCAGCAATGAAAACGTTGCGTGACTCATGCCATTGATGAAGCCAGGCGCAACCGCCTTGCCATGCGCGAGGATGGTCTGCTTGGCTTGGCCGTCAGCTCGCGGACCGACATAGACGATGCGATCGCTGCGCACACCGACGTCGCCAACGAACGGCGTCCCGCCGGAACCGTCGTAGATCGTGCCGCCACGAACCAGCAAATCGTAGGCAGGCTCCGCATGCGAGCGAGCTGCTGCTACGGTCAGCAGCAACAACGACGACAGCCACAGACCGGGCAGCGCTTTCATTGGCGAACCAGCTCCATCCAATGGGTGAGTCCAAAGTAGGTGCGGCCGTTGTTGGCCGCGAATGCCATGGCGGAACCATTGAGCACGTCGCCGCGCAGGCGTAGCGACAAGTAAACAACGCCACCGTCAGCGCGAGCGGTATCGGGGGTACCGACGCTTGCCGTCAGCCGGCCCAGCAGCACGCCGTCCTTGATCTGTACGCGATCGATCAACGTCGGCGCTTGATCACCGACCTGCGCATGAACCTCGCCGTTGGCTAAGAAGCGTAGTTTCACCGGCACGGCTGCCACATACGTCGACAGCTTGCCGCGCCAAGTGCCGAGCAATTTCTCCGGTGTCACGAACGGCGGCACGGGCGGCCACACCTTGGCACCGGCGATCTGCCACTTCGGCAACATCACCGCCGCAATGCGCTCCGCGGTGTTGGCGACCCAACGCGAATTCTGCGGTGAGTTGGAGTTGCTCAGCACGACGATGGCCAGGCTCTGCGCCGGGAATATCCGCAAATCGGTGGCCACGCCACTCATGCTTCCCGAGTGCGAGACGACTCGATAACCATGTCTCTGCTCGACCACGAAGCCGACGCCGTAGCCCTTGTCCGCCGTGCCTGTAGTCTGCCGATGCATCTCATCGATAGACGCGTCGCTGAGAATGGCCTGCTGGTCCGGCAGATGCGCTTTGAGATGAAACATTCCAAAGCGAGCCAGATCATGCGCGCTCGCGAACACCGCCGAGGCACCCGAATGATCGAACGTGTACGCCGGCAGCGCGCGACCGGCATCGTCGTAGCGCGTGGCAATGAACGATGCGAGCCGAGGTTCCACAGCGAGCGAGGAGCGAGTCATGCCGAGCGGCAAGAAGACCGCAGTGCGCAGGTACTGCGCAAAACTCTGTCCCGACACCCGTTGCACCACGTAATCGAGCACGCCATAGCCAAGGTTGGAGTACTGATAGGTCTCGCCGGGCGCGGTCACCAAGTTGCCATAGCGCAGGATCGTCAGATCGCGCGACGGTGGCTGATAGGGCTCGTCGGCAAAGAAATAATTGGCATGCTCCGGCAAACCCGAAGTGTGATTGGCCACACGACGCACGGTGGCTGCGTCGACATCTCCGACCCGAGCTTGCAGTTTCGCCGCCCCCAAGTAGTCATTCACCGGTTTATCCAGATCGACCTTGCCCGACTGCACCAGCGTCATGACAGCGGTCGCCGTAATCGGCTTTGAGATCGACGCGAGGCTGTACACGGTGTGCGCCGTGGCTGCGACGCGTCGCTCGCGATCTGCCCAACCGAAACCCTCTTCCCAAACGACGCGCCCCTCCTGCACGACCGCGACCGACATCGACGGCACATCATGTTCGGTGAGCCCAATGCGAATGTAGTCTCGAATTGCATCGAAGCGATCCGCCGCGTTGGCCGCTCCCGTCACGGCAAACAGCAACAGCATTCGCCAGGAATTTCCCATCAACACGGTCTCGAACTCCGCTCAGTGCAACGGCTGTAGGGCATCGAGCTGACGCAACTTCTGTCGATAACGCTGCAGCGATTCGATGTTTTCTGGGTCTTCTGCAACCGCTGCACGCAAAGCATCGAGGTACGCAATTCGGGCCTCGGCGATCTGCTTGTGTGTCGCCAGCGCATCGCCCAATGCACCGCGCGCTTCGGCGAGATAGGGATACTCACGCACGGCACGCCTTAGCTGTGCCATTCCGCCAGCGTCATCGTTTCGTTCAAGCAGGCCGTGGCCCACGTTGATGAGCACGCGCGCCGGTGGCGTGACTGAGAAGCCGAATTTTTTCGACAGCGCTGCGTAGTGCGCATCGACCTCAGCGAAACTGAATTGCACGTCTCGATTCTGCCGGCGCGAGGGTAGCGCCCAGCCGGTAAACACTGCCTCCAATGCATCGTGCAGACTGCGATGCGGCGTGCTGCGATGATCTTCGCCAGGATAGTAGCGATGATCCCAACGCAACCCCGCCGGCGCATGGTTCTTCAAGACCGCGACGAGTTGCTCGCTGGCCGGTTCGATCCGTGGTTCATTGTCACCCCAGCAGAGAAACAAATACGCGCCAGTTCGCAAGGTACGCCCGGCACGCTCGAAGCGCTTTGGCAGCGCCTGAGCATCCCAATGTAGCGAGGGACTGATGGCGAGGTACGCATCAAACGCTTGCGGGCGAGTCAACAGCGCGTACGCAGTGAACAAGCCGCCAAACGAATGCCCCCACAGCACGCGGTACGGCTGCGTTCGATAACGCGCGGCCACCCAAGGCTGTAATTCCTCATGCAAGAAGCGCAAGAACGCATCCGCACCACCCGACTCCGGCACATACTTGAGATCTTCCGGCGACTCGCTGCGCGGCGTGAGATCCCGCGACCGCAGCGTGTTGGTAACGCCGATGACGATCATTTCTGGAATGCGCTCACTGAACACCGATAGCGACTGCACTGCACCCGTGACCGCATGGAACTGCGTCTCGGCATCGAGCACATACAACACCGGATAAGCCTGGGCCGATTCGTGGTAGTGCCGCGGCAACTGAACGAGGATGCGCCGTTGCTCCTGCAAGGCGTCCGACCACAAGGTGGTAGCGCTGCCGATCGCGAGGCTGGAATCCAGCGCTGCTGCGTGCGCCGGGCTCAACACAGCCGCCCACCAGGCGATGAGCACCATCGCCACC
>NZ_JAEUPY010000885.1 GCF_016790065.1 Steroidobacter sp. | reverse complement strand
CGAGTGTAGCCCACGCCATCCATAGCGCGGCGGCGAGCATCCCTGACAAACGCCATCGACACAAAAGCACCGGCCCTCATTCCAACTGCAGGCGCAACTGACTTCCAGAGCTATCTCTTGTCACGATGATACCCTCCTGGTTCTCGAGCAGCTTCGCCAAGCTCTCCGGTCGGTCCACACGCAGCCGGTAGTATCCCACTAGCCGCCGGTCGGCAATGCTGCCATCCACGATCTGGATTTGCTGAACATTGCGGCGATTGAACTCACGGACCACTTGGCCGATCGTTTCGCCTTCGAATTGTAGCCAGCCATTTGCCCAATCCAACTTGCGGTCTGCATCCACCACGATGACGGGCACGGTGGAAAGATCCACTGCAGGCGGATCAGATGCGGGGATGCCTACGGTGGCTGAGCCGCCGACTTGCAACTCCTGGCCCGCCTTGAGCAGTACCGCCTTCGGATCGTTCAAGTTGCCATGGGCGGTGACTTTCACTGTGCCTTCGGAAACGGTCGCGGTCACGCCAGAGTCGAGGGCTACGCCGAACCTGGTACCGACAGCCGTGACATCGATAAGAGGAGTTCTCACCGTAAACGGCCGCCGAGGATCCTTTTCGACATCGAATACCGCCTGACCTTCAGTCAGATAAACGACGCGCCGTTGCTCGGTAAACTCGACTTTGAGCCGCGACCGAGCATCCACATGAACCGTGCTGCCATCCTCCAGCGTCATGTGCTGCCACTGGCTGGCGGCAGTCTCGATGGTGCCGTCGGGAGCGCTCTCGAACAGGGAGAAGGCGAGCACGAAGGCGAGCGCGATGCAGCCTAGCATTGCGGCCAGCGCCCAGGCCGGGCGGAAGCCGGCTTGCCGAGGCGAGGTGTCTTCGACGCTATCGCTGGGTTGATAGTCGTATTGCAAGGCGCTGGAACCGAAATCCACGCCGAGCACATTGGAATCGTCGAACTCGACCACGCGCTCGAGCAGCCGCAGCCCGGGGAACTTGCCGTCCACGCCGGAGACGCGCAACAGCTCAGCGATGTTTTCCGGCGAGCGTTTCAGCCATTGCACGAACAACTGCCGATCGGCCCGCGACATGCCCCGTTCGTCGCTGCCACGGATATACCAGTACGCAGCCTCTTGGCTGACGATACGGGTGCGTTCCGATCCGGGGGGCATGGTGGTGTGGTCCTCGGGTGGTACCGTCACTTGAGGTCTTCCGGATCGAGGCGCATGCGCAATTGACTGTAGGCACGCGACAGATCCCTGAGCACGATGCGCGGTGACACGTCGAGGCGTTCGGCGATTTGCTTGTAGGTCAGCCCTTCGTTGACCCGTAACAACAGCACCTGGCGCTGGCGGAACGGCAACTTATCGACCGCAGCCTGCACGTTCTCATCGGTACGCGCCTGACACACGGAGTTTTCCGGTTCCTGATCGGGTTCGATCAGCAAATCGTCCAGCCAGCCCTGCTGGTGCGGTTTGGCAACGCGCGCCCGCTCCCGCCATTCGCTGGCGACATTGCCGGCGATGCGAAGCAGATACCCCAACGGATTTTCGACCGCGGTCTTTTCGCTGTAACGAAGCAGTCGAAGAAAGACTTCCTGCGCCAGGTCGTCGAGTTCGGCGGCCGGCACCGAGGCCCGCCGCGACAGCCAGTGCCGGACCGGCTTGCGCCAGTCCTTGAACCATTGAGCGAACCGATTGTTGGAGCCGGCTACGACCTTGTCGGCAGCAAGCAGCTCGCGCGCCTCCGTGGCACGAGAACTCGAGGCTGCCTTGATTTCCCCAAAACTCCGGCGATCGATCACGAGCGTTCCGGCGACCCATACGAAGAGAGCACCCAATACATGACCGGGACAGAGTAAAAAATCACCCCCGGAAGCCCCATTAGGAGCAGCACTTACGACGAAACGGCAATTATGACAAATGGGAGCGCTCGCTAGCCTGGTAAACGGCGGCAATAAGCCAATAATCCATACACTGTCACCAACCACGCATCGTGGTAAGCAAGCCTTCCCCTGAAAGCCACACGCTGCTAACCGCTGTTCAGGGCCGGCCAAAATATTTCGGCAAATATTTGCCGCGCCGCGGCCACAAATATCTGACCGTACAGCCCAAGAGACGTCCATATCGTCACAAATAATCTCAGATATGGACCTAGATATATTCCTCCATCGACAGTGGTATCGACGCCGGCGCTAAAAATCGATTCCGTCCAGCAAAAAAAGCCGAGCTCGGTTCCGTTGACGCTCCGCCCTCGCCGCGTACATCTACTCGCGTCGCCTAACCAGCGGCCGGTGCAAACCGCCAATCAACGTGAGGAGACTGTAATGAGCCCATTTGACTTCATGTCCGTGCCCGAAGAGCTCGACAGCGACAGCGAAATCGTCGTGCTCGGCAAGGCGTCCGAAGAGACTCGCGGGATCGGCCTTCTAGTCACGGATCCAGACACCGGCGTACCGATGACCTACAACCCGTAATCGGATCGCACGTTGCGGGTACGCGTCAGACGTGTCGCGTATCCGCAAGCCCATCGCCAGCATCCCAACAGCGGAGCTCATCGTGACGGACTATCTACTCAGCAATCATGTTCACGTACGCCAGACCCGCGACGGCGTGATTCTTCTGGATCTACGCCGCGACCAATATTTGAGCTTGAATCTCGACCAAGTCGCCGCGCTTCGTCACCGAGTGAGCGGCTGGACCGAAGCAACGCCGAGCGACACCGACGCGGCGAATTCGCAGGACCCAAGCGCCTCTCGTCTCATCGTCGAGCTGACTCGACGAGGCATTCTCACCACCAGCGCGCTGAACGGTAAGCCGGTCACGGAGGCGCAACTCCAACCGACTGAAGCGTCGCTCTGCGACCAACGCTTGCCGTTGCCAGCACAACGACTGCGTTACGCCGCTGCACTCATTCTCGCGTGCGTCCGTACCTCGGCGACGCTACGTCTGCGCTCGCTAGGGGCCGCGATCGCCGGCGTCGAACGCCGAAAAAAATCGGCGACCGTAGTGAACGACCCAGCGCGCCTGCGCGAAGCGATGAGCGTTTATTGCTGGCTGCGCCCCTTCCTGTACACCCAAAAGGAAAAATGTCTGTTCGACTCGTTGACGCTGGTCAATTACCTCGCCAGCCAGAATCTGTATCCGCAGCTGGTGTTCGGCGTTCGCGGCCGGCCCTTTCTGGCGCATGCCTGGGTGCAAGACGACACCTGCGCACTGAACTACACCGCGGACTACGTCAAGACATACGCACCGATTCTGGTGATCTGAACCATGCTCAACTACATCGCGCTGGTGTGGAACGACACTGATTCGACTCAGCGGACAGCAAAGAACTTGCTATTGAATGATGCGCGCATCGGCCGGTCCGAGGTGTTTGGCGCTCCCGGCGTATGCGTGCTGGCCAGCGACTCGAATTCGCTGCATCCAGAAATTCGCCGGTTCGAGAACCATCGCGGCATCGTTCTTGGCACGCTGTTCACCAACCCGGTCGAGGAAGCGTGCGTCACGGCGTTCGCGTCCGGTCGTATTGATGACGCGAGCACCCAACGAATCCTCCGCAGCGAAGGTCGCGAGCTGATCACGTCCTACTGGGGATCGTACGTCGCCATCCTCAATGATCCGCAACAGTCCAACACCTGGGTATTGCGCAGCCCACTCGGCGCTCTGCCTTGCCTGCGAACCTCGTTTCGCGGCGTCCACATATTCTTCTCCGCGATCGAGGACATCACCTTCTCCAAGCATGTATCGCTCTCGGTCGACATGACCTACGTCGCTCGCCATCTGGGCAAGCGACGACAGAGCGGTGACACCGGCCTGAAAGAAGTCACGGAGCTTCGCTACGGCGAATGTGCGCGCTTCGATGGCCGCCGAGGCACGCATGACGTGCAGCGTTACTGGGATCCACTCGACATCGCTCGATCGGAGCGCATCGAGAACGTCGAGCAAGCAGCCAGCGATGTTCGCAAGACGGTACGCGCCTGCGTGCATGCGTGGGCATCGTGCCATAGCACCATCCAGCTGCGACTCTCAGGCGGCCTCGACTCATCCATCGTGCTCAGCTGCCTCGCCACTGCGCCGACGCGACCTACCGTCATCTGCGTCAATCGCTACTCCAATCGCGCCGACTGCGATGAGCGCGAGTTCGCCCGCTTGATGACGCGCAACGCCGGTTGCGAACTGCTCGAGATGCATCGTGATCCGGACCTCGACCTGCGCGACGTTTTCGAATCGCGCCTCACCGAGCGACCGCAAAACTATCTGACACAGTTCGGCCAGGCACTTCCTGAAGCGAGACTGGCGCAGAAGAACGGCGCCACCGCTATTTTTGGCGGCAGCTATGGCGATCAATTGTTCAGCCCAAGCGAATATGCCCTGACCGGCGCCGACTACATCCACGATCACGGCCTGCGCCCGCACCTGCTCACAGTGGCATCGAGCGCCGCAGCCACCTCCAACGAATCGGTGTGGAGCATTCTGCAAGAGTCGTTGGCGAAGGGCCTGACCCGTCATCGTTGGGACCGCCTCGAGGCCGCGCGACGCTTCAACATCCTGATGAATGAGCCGGCGCTGCTGGCGCTGATGGGCTCCGCAGTCGAGAGTCGACCGTGGTACGACCCCGAGCGTTACGTGCCGCCAGGCAAGCAGTTGCAGATCGCGAATCTGATGGACAGCAACGTCACCGGCATGCCGTTCGCTGCCGGCGCGCACCTGGATTACGTATATCCGTTCTTATCACAACCGGTAGTCGAGCTGTGCCTACGCATTCCGAGCTACGTGCTGTCTCATAACGGTTGGGACCGCGAGATCGAGCGGCTGGCGTTCACACCCGACCTGCCACCGCAGATCGCCAGACGCCGCAGTAAAGGCGGTCAAGGCGAGTTCACCGCAGAAGTGGTCAAGAAGAACCACGCGCTCATCAGTGACCTGCTGCTCAACGGCCAATTGGTCGCCAGCGGCTTGCTCCACCGCAACCAGCTGGAGCAGGCACTGGCGGGCCGATCGTCCGGACTGGACCGCGGTCCGGCGCGGCTGTCCCGCGTGCTCAACATCGAAGTGTGGTTGAAGTTGTGGTCGGCCAGCCAACTGCGCGCGGCCGCCTGAAGGATCCGTCTCATGAGCTCACAAAAATTATCTAACGAACGATTCCTGGTGCTGTCGGGACACGCCCCGATCCACGAGTTCGTGAGATATATAAAGACGCGCTCGACAGACGGCCAACGCGCCGACGACGTGGCGCTGACGCGTGAATGGCGTCAAGCCAATGCCCGCCTAAAAGAGGCAGTGGCGACAGATCCCAAGCAAGTGGAAATGGAATCGCTCGAACCCCTCGCACCTCATCTAGCCAAGCAGGCGGATGACACGCTGGCCCAAAGCAAGGGCAGCAAGGCGCTGGAATTTCTGCCGCATCGCTGGGCCAATGTCGAGCTGGATCGGCTGATCGTCTGGCAGAAGTACGTCAATCTCGGCTACGCGAACTCGATTCGCGACACGCTGCCGCCCAAGCCCACCGACCAACAGATTCTGCAACTCGCCGCTGGCGATCGCGGCGAAGCGCCAGCAGTCCACGTGAACGCGCTGGGATCGAATTCTTTCGCGTTCTCATCGCGCTCCAACGATTTACGGGTGCTCGGCGCTGTGCCGCTCGATCCTCGCAATGTCTCAGGCTATGAGCCCTATGGAAACGCCGCCGCAGTGCTGGCGGTTTACGTCGGCTACGGCGTGAATGTCATGTGGGCCGTGCGCATGGGCAACCGAGTCATGTTGGCCAACGGCACCCATCGCGCTTATGCACTTCGCGCTCACGGTGTGACTCATGTTCCCTGCGTGGTCAGCGAGGTCACCACGCGCGACGATCTGGATCTGTTGGGACTACCAGAGGGCGCGAAGAACAACGAGTCCTACTTCACCCGGCCGCGCCCACCGATGCTTCGAGATTTTTTCGATGAGCGGCTGTGCAAGTGCATTCCGGTCACTCGCAATCAACATTTGATTCAGCTGGACCTGAAGTTCGAGCGGCTCAAATTCCCGGCGTATCAATGAGCAGCCGAATCACCACTGCTTGATGATCTGTAAGCTCAGCTGCCGGCCGAGCAACGTGGCGTTGGCGCCGTCGTAGGCGAACACACCGGCCACGTTCACGAACGGCGGCTCCCGGTCGAACAAATTGATCGCACCCAGGTACACGCGAGTGCCGCTGAACCAGGCATTGTCACTGGTCACCTGGTAGCCCAGGTTCAGATCGACCGTGGTCCAGGAACCGATGCTGCCGAGCTGCGCCGTGCTCGATATCCGATAGCCACCTGCGTAGTTGACCGTGGCATACGCTTTCCAATCCTGCCGCGCCCAGGAAACAGTGCCCGCCACGCGTAGCGACAACGGATGGTTCAAGGTGTCGACGACTTCGTAGGCCGGGGCCGTGTCGGTCAATTGAGTTACATAGTCCAGCGTGTAAGTGCCGCGCAGACCCAAACCAATCTCGCCGATGGCCGTGTCGAATGCGTAGTCAATGTCCGCATCCACACCCCGCGTCTTGACGCTCGATAAGTTGCTATTGCGAGTGTCCAGAATCGCGGCGATGGGTTGATTGCAATTGC
>NZ_JAEUPY010000846.1 GCF_016790065.1 Steroidobacter sp. | reverse complement strand
CTCTTCAGGCGCCTTGTCGATCTGATCGTACGCCTTGAATTCACCGCCGTGCTTCTCCGCCATCACCTTCGTCAAGGCGGCCGTCAACGTCGTCTTGCCATGGTCGACGTGACCGATGGTGCCCACGTTTACGTGCGGTTTGGTGCGTTCAAACTTCTCTTTGGCCACAGCGGCGTTCCTCTATCAGAAGTCCCAGCCCAGCAAAAAAATATCTGGAGCTCACGATCGGGATTGAACCGATGACCTCGTCCTTACCAAGGACGTGCTCTACCAACTGAGCTACGTGAGCGCCTCGAACAAACTCTCTTATGACCGCCGTACTCAACTCATCGCGGTAGCAATGGAGCGGGTGATGGGAATCGAACCCACACCATCAGCTTGGAAGGCTGAGGTTCTACCATTGAACTACACCCGCTAAAGGAGTGGTGGAGGGGGTAGGATTCGAACCTACGAAGGCATAAGCCAGCAGATTTACAGTCTGCCCCCGTTGGCCGCTTGGGTACCCCTCCGCGGACATAAGAGCCGGGCATTCTCTTCGCCAACCTATTGAGTGTCAACAGCAACCGACAGCTGTTTGGTCCGGCGAAGCAAATTTCCCGCTTAAGTCATCTCGCGCCGCGCCGATACAGGGCCCGACATGCGCCGTTCAAGCGCTGCAAAGTCATTCTCACCCGCTCAGGGACGCTGGCCATGCTGCCCCAGGACCTAGAACAACGCCTCAAGGCCCAGGTCGATTTTCCCAGTCCGCCGCAAGTGGCGACTGAGATCATCTCGCTCGCCCGCGATCCGGACATCGAAATGGCCAAGGTCGCCACCGCGGTCGGCCGCGACCCGGCGCTCACGGCCAAGATCCTGCGCATCGCGAACTCGGCATTTTACGCACAACGGCGCCCAAGTCAGAACCTTCGGCAAGCTTTAGTGATCATCGGCCTGAATGCCGCGCTGACCCTGGCGCTGAGCTTCTCGCTGGTTTCGTCCATGCGCGCATTGAAAGCCACCGGCATCGACTTCAGCCGCTTCTGGCGCCGCGCCTTGCTGGCAGCCACTGCCGCGCGCGCTTTCAGCGAAGCCGCCAAGACCGGCCACGCCGAAGACATTTTCCTGTCCGCCATGCTGCAGGACATGGGCGTACTGGCCCTGGACCGGGCGGCGCGCGACTTTTACGCCCAGCTGCCGCCCAACTCGACCCACGCCGATTGGGTGGCGTACGAAATCGCCAAGCTGGGCAAAGATCATTCTTTCTATACCGCCTTGATGCTGCGCGCCTGGAACCTGCCGGAACGGCTCTGTAAGCCGGTAGAAGCCAGCCATTCGCCGCAAATGTTCGCCGCCACCAGCGAAGAAGGTCAGTTTGCCCGCTGCGTCGCGCTGGGTAGCGACCTGGCCGAAGCGGTGCTGTCCCCGGACCGTGCCAGCTCGGTGCCCGCCCTCGCGCAACGCGCGCATCGCCTGCTGAGCATGAGCCACGAGCACTTCAACGAAGTGGTGGCGCGCATCCTGGCGCTGATTCCCGAGACCGAAGCTTTGTACGAGACCAGCATTCTCCAAGCGGACGACGCCGAGAACCTGCTCGCCGAAGCCCGCGAGTTGCTGGCAGTCCGAAATCTGCATGCCTTGCAGGAAGTCACCAACCTGCAGGCCACCACCACCGCCCTGCAGACGCGCACCGAAGAGGCCGAGGATTCGAGCCGCCGTGATCCGTTGACCGGCGTGCTCAATCGCCCGTGGCTGGATCGCATGTTGGATCGCGAGTTCACCCAGGCCGTGGTGTTCGGCCGCGACTTGAGTGTCGCGCACATCGATATCGACCGCTTCAAGCTGGTCAACGAAAAGTACGGCACGCCGGTGGGCGATAAGGTTTTGCACAGCTGCGCGCAGGCCATTCAGGCTGTGGTCCGCGGCAGCGATTTCGTCGCCCGCTTCGGTGGCGAAGAGTTTCTCGTGGTGTTGCCGAGCACCGATCGCACGATTGCCCAGCAAGTCGCTCAGCGCATTCTCGCGTCGTTAGCCGGCGCGGATCATGGCGCGGAGGAAGGCGGCATTCACATCACCGCGTCCATTGGTGTGGCGACCTACACCACCAAGCAGCGCTTCCCGAGCACGCTTGCTCTGCTGGAAGCAGCCGATCATGCGCTGTACGCCGCCAAGCTCTGCGGCCGCAATCGAGTGGAACTGCACGACGACTTGCCGACCTCGCGCCGTAGCGTGGTTAAGTAGACGGCGCGAGATCCACCAGCTCGACGCGCCCAGCGTCGAACGACTCTCCCAGAAAGCGACTGCCGACGCGCGCGAAGCGCTCCGGACTATCAGTGGCTTGGAGAATCGGTGGCAACGGATTTCCTGAGCGCAGCAGTCCACGATCCAATAACTCCGCCTCGACCGCTCTGGCCGTGGTGTCCGCCGAGTCGACGATTGTTACAGTCGGCCCGATGACCGCGCGCAGTGCGTCGGCAAGCACCGGGAAGTGCGTGCAGCCGAGCAGCAACGTATCGATTCGCGGATCGTTACCAAACAACTCGTCGATGTAACGATGCGCGATGGCTTCGGCGATGGCGCCGTCCGTCCAGCCCTCCTCCGCCAGCGCCACGAATAGCGAGCAAGCTTGAGCACTTGCTTTCGCATCCGGCTTCAAGCGTGTGATTGCACGTTGATAAGCGCCGCCACGAACGGTTCCTTCGGTCGCCAGCACGGCGATATGCCCGGACTTCGACGCCGCGCAACCAGCCATCGATCCCGGTTCGATCACGCCGATCACCGGCATGGGTGCGAACCGCTGGCGCAACGGCTCAACTGCCACCGACGACGCGGTGTTACAGGCAATGACCAAATACTTGATGCCTTGATTCACCAGGAACTCGGCCGCCTGGATCGAATAGCGCAGCACCGAATCGCCGCTCTTCGTGCCATACGGCAAGCGCGCCGTGTCGCCGAGATAAATGAAGTGTTCGTTAGGAAGTCGCTGCCGAAGCGCGCGCAGTACTGTCAGGCCGCCCACACCGGAGTCGAACACTCCGATGGGCAGTCCATTGTTATCAATCATGGCTATTGATCATGACCAAGTCGGGGCCGGGAATCTGCTCACATAATCACACCCAGTGGGTACCTAGGGGAATGCAGCAGTGGTCACTATGGTAGATATTCTGCAAGTGACATTGTGCCGCGAAATAGATGGCGAGTTACGACATAAGACCCCGTCAACAGACTTTCGCACGTGAGTAGGAGCGCGGCATAATGATCGCGCGTCGAAACCTCGGGGAGTTGAGCATGGAGCGACGTCTCCATACACGTCACAGAGCGCGTACCGCCGTTTACGTTTCCGTCCCCGGTCGTCCCGGTAAGCTGTGCCGCGCGCGCAATTTGAGCGCGAACGGCGTGTTCATCGAAACCGAAAACCTGGGATTGAAGAAAGGTGCCACGGTGCATCTGGCGTTCGCCATCAATCTCGGCGTGGTCACCAAGATTCATCGCCGCACCGCCATCGTCGCGCACGTGTCCAAAGGTGGCACAGGCTTGATGATGGAAAGCCTGACAGGAACGCGTTAAGACCTTTACTCGTCGACGAGCCTCATTGGCTCGTCTGCGTCTGCATTGCTTTCATGTCGGCTGTAACGGTTCGCGACGCGCCGAACAGCGATCCCGAGCACAACAACATCAACGCTGGGATCACATACATCGCACTGTGCAAGCCAGCCGCGCGGAACGATGCTTCCATCTCAGTCGCGCCGGCAGTCAGCATGGCTTGATGCGCGAAGTGGTCGCTCAGCGCGCCCATGATGGTCGAGCCGAAGCTCGCACCCAGTACATACATCGCGAAGAAGTACAACGACACCGCCGTGCCGCGCAGGTTGGGCGCTACGACATCTTGAATCGCGCTATACACAGTCGAGTAATACGCGAACGACAGCGCGCTCGATGCGCCCATCAGAATCGCGAACATCGTGAT
>NZ_JAEUPY010000805.1 GCF_016790065.1 Steroidobacter sp. | reverse complement strand
CTGAGCCGCACCGCCGTCCAATCCTGCATTCCCCAATTCCGTGGCCTTGAGTCGCTCCAGATAAGGAATCAGCGGCATCACGCCGACCAGCATCACGGCCGCGACCACGACCAGTTCGTTGCTGGTGATGTGTTCGGCCAGCACGATGGCGATCAGCGGCCCCACCAAGCCACCGACGCTGGCGCCAGTGGCAATGAAACCGAACAACCGTTTGGCCTGCTCCTTATTGAACAGGTCCGCCATGAAGCTCCAGAACACCGACACATGGAACAGCGCGAACAAGCTGACCCACACATAGAACGCCTTGTCCACCAAGGTGGGGTCTTGCACCTGGCCGTTGCCGAGCGCGAACACGATGAAGGTGATGGCGAAGAACGCGTACACGCCGGGCACCACGATTTTCAAACGCGACACCGACAACGCCGCGCCATATAAAAACGTCACGATGAAGGTGAGCAGGAAATTGATGGTCCACAAGGTCGCGACTTCGGCATCGCTCCAGTCGCTGGCCATGGCGTCGCGCACCGGCTTCAGGATGTAGTACGAGGCCATCAAGATGAACACGAAGCCGAACGAGGCGAAGCTGGCCTTGAGCTCGTTGGGTTCGATCTTGGAAAGCGAGCGCATGAAGCCGGCCAGCAGGCCGCTGTCGCTGTCTTTACTCATAGTGGATGCCGGCTCGAGGTGTGGCTGGACGCTAGGGGGACAACATTAACACGAGGCGCGCCGGTGACGCCCTCCGCCCCATGGAGACCCCCAGACGCCGACGATGCGCCCCATAGCCGCGTTATTTCCCACCAGGTCCGACACGGCCGGGTAACCGATCGGTCATTTTGCCGTCGTCAGCGATCCCAATCGTCGCAGCCCGCCTATGAGCCAGAAGCCGTGGACGGCTGCGCAGACGCCGCCTTCACATGTTCTGCGAACCAGGCCAGGTAGCGAGTCAGCAGATCGCGAACGAAACTCGGGCGCCGAATGCCATGATGTTCGCCCGGGTAGATGATGAGTTGGGTCGGAATGCGGCGCGAGCGTAGCGCCTGATACATCTGCTCGCTGCCGACGATGGGCACGTTGAAATCGGCCTGGCCGCCGACGTACATCGTCGGCGTGCGAATCGCACCCGCTTTGAAGAACGGCGCCGAGATCCGCAGCCAGGTCTCGGTGTTTTCCCAAGGCGTGCCGAACTCCTGTTCGTAACCGAACACATATTGATCGGAGCCATAGAGCGAGATCTGGTTGCCCGCGCCCGCTCCGCTCACTGCGGCCTGGAAGCGATGATCGCGCGCGATGATGTAGTTGGTCAGAATGCCGCCTTGGCTCCAGCCACCGACCAGCAGGCGCTTCGGATCGGCGACGCCGCTCGCGACCACATGATCCACGCCCGAGAGCAGATCGCTCACATCTTTATTGCCCCAGTCGGCGAAGATGCCTCGACCGAACTCGACACCGCGGCCATTACTGCCCCGATAATTGATCTGCAACACCGCGTAGCCATTCGCAGCAAACAGTTGTCGCTCGATGTCGAAGCTGTGCTCGTCCTGTCCGTACGGACCGCCGTGAATCCACAACACCAACGGCAGTTTGCTGCCTGCGCTTGCATGCAACGGTCGCGTCAACAGGCCATACACCTTCTGACCATCAGCCGCGCTGTACTCAACGTCGTCGCTCGGAGCGAGGTGCACTTCTTTCACAAACGCTTCGTTATGCGATGACAGCCGGCGCAGCTTGCCGCTCTCCAGCGCATAGAGCTCTGAGGGTGCGCCATCTTCGCTTGCGACCACGGCCACGCGCCCGCGCGCTTTGGTGTATGAGCTAACGACGGAACGTGAGCTGAGCAGTCGCTTCACCTTGCCGTCCGACGTAGCAATCTCCGCCGGATACACGATGCGATTATCTGTGATCAACGCATATGCCGAGCGACCATCGGCGCTCAGTGTCGGCGAGCCGACATCGCGATCCAATGCCAGCGCCGGCAACCGCGTAGCGCCGCCGGCCGCGGGCACGATTGCTAACTTGGATTGGTTGTACAACCAATAGCGAGGCTCATCGCCCCGCAAGAACCCAATCGACTTGCCATCGCCGCTCCAGGTCAGCGGGCCGGTGTCGTCGCCAGGAAAGTCAGTGAGTCGCCGCGGCGTCGCGCCCGCCGTTGACGACACCACGAAAATATCGGCGTACTGGCTGCGCTCAGCGTCGGCATCGCGATTGCTCACGAACGCGATCTGTGTGCCATCCGGCGACCAGGCCGGTTGTGATTCGGCGAAGTTGTCGCCCGTGGTCAGTTGCTGGATGCGGCCCGCACCGATGTCGAAAAGATACAAGCGGCCTTCAGTGCGCCGATGTTTGTAACCGTCGTGATCGTTCTTGAATTGGAAACGATCGATGACGATGGGCTGAGGAATGTCTTCGCCGTCGGCATCCTTGGGCGCGGCCGGCTTGGGCTCATGCACCAGCACCCAACGCTTGCCATCCGGGGACCAGCGAAAGCCATCGACGCCGCCCGGCAAATCGGTCACGCGTCGTGCTTCACCGCCCTGGCGATCCAGCAGCCAGATCTGGCTATCTTCATTGGGCGCATCGCCGGAGCGCAGGAACGCGAGCTGGGTGCCGTCCGGGCTCCACTGCGGATCGCTGCCGCCACGTTCGCCTTGGGTCAACTGTCGAACGGCTTTGCCGTTCCAGCTCGCCATCCACAGTTGGGTGACGTGCTGTTCCTTGGCAACGTCGACGCTACTCACTTCATACGCGATCCATTCGCCGTCCGGCGAAAGCTGCGCGTTGGCCACGTCGTTCAACTTGAAGACGTCGTCGATGGTGAATGCGCGGGAGGGTGCGGCCCAACTATCCAGACTCAAACCGAACAACAGCAGCGCGGTACACGCGCTCGTGATCAGGGCTTTCATGCAGAATTTGCTCGCCGCGTCCGTTACGTTGCCGGATGGTATTGACAACGTCTGACGCTTGCAAACAAATCAAAGCGCTGGATGTTGGCAATACTGACTCGGCGGATGCCCCAGCACTCGTTTGAACATGGCAGTGAAGGCACTGGGACTTTCGTACCCCAGATCGATAGCAACATTTGCGACTGGCGTGCCTGCAGCGAGCTGAGTCATCGCCGCGAGCAGTCGAGCTTGACGCCGCCAGGAACCGAACGAAATGCCGGTCTCCTTTTGAAACAAACGTTCCAAGGTTCGTGCGCTGGCACCGACGTTGGCGCCCCACTCGGCGCTGCTGCGCATATCCGAAGGGTTCTGCAGGATGCGTTCGCAGATGCGACGGATCCGAATGTTCTCAGGCATCGGGATATACAGCGGCAACGCGCCGATCTCGTGGATCTCGCTCAGGATCAGGCTCACCAGATGCGGTGAAGGCATCACCGGCGGCTGCGCTTCGCCCAAGGTGATCATTCGCAAGATCAGCTCACGTAGCAGCGGCGATACTTCGATGACACAACACTCGCGGGGCAGTCCGGCCTCGACATCTTCGCGCAGTAGTAAGGTCCGAAGTCTGACCGTGCTATTGGCGCGAATCTCATGAGGCACCAGCGGCGGCACCCAGATACCGCGCATCGGCGGCACCACCCAAATGCCCTGCGGGGTGTCGACGCGCATGATGCCGGAGGATGCGTAGATCAGCTGCGCCCGCAGATGGCTGTGCCGCTCGATCAGATGACCCGCTGGATAGTCGCGGCCGAACGCGACGATGGCTTGTGGCAGGTCCTCGAGTTGGCGAACCCGCCCGAGTATCGAAGGTATCTTGCTCGTGTAGGTGCTCACAGAGTCTCCGGCAATGGGCCGCCCCTCGCCCAAGGTTATAGCGTAGGCGGCCCCCAGGGGAATCGCGCGAGTCAGCCGTACACTATCGAGAAAGCGACAAAGCCAGCCCGATCAAGCGAGCTTCCCGCCTCTGCGCCGTAGCCATACATAGCCACCGGACAGCGCCAGCCCCAGCAAGCCCAGCCCCACGACGACGACGGCTTCGGTGAGCGACGAGCCGAGCATCATCCAGACACACGCCACGATGGCGAGGGTCGCAATCGCTACCCCCGCCGGCACCTGAAAGCCGGCACGATCGGTCGCGCCCGAACGCCGACGCAAGACAATCACCGCGGCACACGTCGTCACGTAGCCGACCAGCCGCGTGAGCGCTGACACCACCAGCGCCCCTAGAAAAGACGTGTAGAGCGCCAGCAAGCAGGCACACACACCGCTCACGACGATGGCCACATGCGGAGCGCGCGATTCCGGATGCACCGATGCAAACACTGCCGGCAACTGGCCCTGCTCTGCGAACGCAAACGGCAATCGCGCGCCCGTCATCAGGATGGCGAACAACGTGCCCAGCATGGTGAGCAACGCGCCGACATTGACGATGTGCGCTCCGGTCGGCCCGAGCACTCGCTCGGTGGCATCGACCAGCGGCCGTTGCGATGACGCCAGCTCGGGTAACGTGCCGATGCAAGCAATCTGGATGGCAATGTATAGCAAAGCGATACACGCCAGCCCGACGCCAAGCGCGAATGGCACGTCGGCACGCGGATTCTTCATTTCACCGGACGTGATCATCGCCGACTCGACACCGAGGAACGCGTACGCCATCAGCATCGCGGCGGTCTGCCACTCAACCAGCGATGGCGGCGCCGTTACTTCAATCTGAGAAAAATCCGCGGCTGGCAAACAAACCGCCACGAAGCCGCCGAGCAACAGCACTTTGCAGGCCGTCAACGCATTGTTGAGCACGGCCGAACGACGCACGCCGCTCAGAACGAGGTACGTCAGCAGCGCCGAGCCGATGACGATACAAGCCGCTCGCGGCCAACCGCTGACGATGTTCGGCGCGAAACCGCCGGCATAAGTGATGGCCAGGTTGGCAATGGTCGCGAACGAAAACAGGCGCGAGATCCACGACAGCCAGCCCACCAGACAACC
>NZ_JAEUPY010000791.1 GCF_016790065.1 Steroidobacter sp. | reverse complement strand
CCGACAGCGTGCGCGTCCGCCTCAACGCAGGCTACCGCGAGCGTGAGTCGTTCCTGGATTCCTGGGACTTGAACAAGATCACCGTCGCTCCGGTGCTGGTCGCCGATCTGAGCGATGCCACTCAGCTCACGCTGGAAGGTTTTTATTCTCGCAATGAATGGGGCGCAGGCAGCTGGCTCGGCGGTCCTCCCGAAGGGTTGCTGAGCGCCACGCCCTTCGGCTACTACGATCGCTCCTTCTTTCCCGGCGATCCTCGCACCGATGAAGGCCTGGGCACCGTACGCACCGGAACCACGGCGGATGTACGCTTGACCCATGAGTTCAGCCCTTCGCTGACCGGGCGCGTCGCCTTCTCGTACACACACGGCGTCTCCAACGACAGCGACATCATTCCGTACGGCTTCATCGACGCCGACGAGAACGGTGTGATCGACGGCAGCGACTATCACAATCTACTGCGACTGTTCTTCGTCGGTCGCGACTCCACCGACGACAACTATTCGTATTACGCCGATCTGGCCGGCGAATTCGAGACCGGCCCGATTCGTCACCAGTTCGTGTTCGGCGCCGAGTATCGTTCGTTGCACTTCGATGCCAGCAAAGGCCGTGGCGCCGGCTTCGCGGATGTCATCGACATCTACAATCCTACGTTCGCCTTCGTGCGACCGGATCCTTTGATTCAGAACGCTACCGTGTCCCGCGATCAAACCCGCGGCATCTTCGTCCAGGACCGCATGAGCATGGGCGAGAAGTTGCATGTGATCCTGGGCGTGCGTTACGCGGAGATCGATTCGTCGTCGACGTTCACTCCGGGAGGCGAAGCACCGCTCGCCCCGGATGTCATTTCGCAGTCTGCCGTGCCCAAGCAATACGGCGTCCTGTACGACCTGTCGGATCGCATCTCGCTCTTCGCCAATCGTTCGGAGTCCTTCCTGCCTCGCGGCGGCACCACCGCCGGTGGCGAGGCATTCAATCCCGAGAAGGGCGAGCAGACCGAACTGGGCACCAAGTTCGACCTGGGTGATTCGGGACTGGCAGCCAACGTGGCGCTGTTTCGCGTGGAAAAGCCGGAAGTGCTGACTCCCGACCCGAACAACTTCGGCTTCGACGTGCCACTGGGCGCAGTCAAGTCCGAAGGCGTGGAGCTATCGCTGGCCGGGCGACTTGCGCCGAACTGGACCTTGTACGCCGCCTACGCGCACATGAACACCGAAATAGACAGCAACGATCCCGCGCTCAGCGGCAACGAGCTATCCAATGCTCCGCAAACGACGTTCTCGACCATGACTCGCTACGACATCGAAGGCGGCGCACTCGACGGTCTCGGGTTCTCCTTCGCTCTGCAGTACTCCGACAGCCGCTTCGCGGACGATGGCAATAAAGTACTGCTGCCAAGCTATACGCGCGTCGACCTGGGCGCCTATTACCAAGTGAACGAGCATGTCGATGTGAGTTTGTTGATCAACAACGTCACCGATGAAGACATCTTCGCCGGATTCTCCGAGAACTGGGTGTCGCTCGATTTGCCGCGCACGTTCCTGTTTCGCGCCAAGTACAAGCTATAGTTCATGCGGTCTCTCACGAGTTTGATGGTGGCGGCCTGTCTATTGCTAGGCCGCCTCGATGTCGTGACGGCTAGCCCCCAGATCGATCAAGCCGACCAGCAGCGCGCTCGTGAATTCGTGCGCTCTCTCGATCGACCCGGAGAGCCCGGGTGCGCACTCGGAGTCATGCGGGACGGACAATGGATCTTGAAGGAGGCTTACGGGCTCGCCGATCTGGACAAGCGCACGCCGAACACACCGGAGCTCGTGTTCGGCATCGCGTCGATCACCAAGCAATTTACCGCTGCGGCGGCGGCCATCGCCGCTGAGCAGCGGTACTTCTCTCTAGATGATGACATTCGCAAGTATCTGCCTGAGCTGTCCGAGGGCCTGACTGGCATCACCATCCAGGATCTGATTCATCACACCAACGGGCTGCGGGATCATGGCAGCCTGGTCACCCTCAGCGGTCACGCCGAACGCTACCAAACGCTCGAAGCGAGACTGGCCTTGCTGCTTCGGCAAACCGGCACCAACTTTCCGGCGGGCACCGAGTTTCGTTACGGCAATACCGGTTATCTGTTTCTCGCCGCCATCCTCGAGCGCACCACGGGCCAATCGCTGTCCCAGTTCTCTGAAAGAAACATCTTCAGACCGCTGGGGATGCGTGACACCTACTTCGGAACTGACACGCGAAAGAACGTGGCACGTGCCCTTCCCTACAGCCATGACGGCAACAGTTGGCGCAACACCGACGCTCAAGTCGCCGAGCCTGCGGATTTCGGATCGGGCGGCCTGCTGACGACGCTCGATGACTACGGCAAGTGGGCGCGCAATTTATTTGCATTGAGCAGCCCACTGCTTGGCGGAACTCGACTGACAGCCCAGCTTCGTTCTCCCGGGCAATTGCGCGATGGCACGGCGGTGCCGTACGCATTTGGTTTGCGTCTCGATCCTTATCGGGGCATCGAGACAATCGCACATAGCGGCTCAGGCGCGGGCTATAAGGCGCTCGCGATGATGTTCCCTAAGCAGCGTTTGGCAGTGATCGGCTTTTGCAACAACGGCGCTTATGCGCAGCCTGTGGTTATGGCGCTCGCCGACATCTACTTGCATCTGCCGCCAGAGAGTAACGAACACACGGTCACGCCAACGCTCTCGGAGCTGCGCAAGTTCGAAGGCACCTATCGCGAACCGGTGTTGCGATTGCCGATGCGCGTGCGGGCCGAGGAGTCGGCGCTGGCCATCGAAGGCGATGCTTTGACCTATCGCTTCCAACCCATCTCCCCGCTGCGCTTTCGTAACGAAGAAAACGTGGTGATCGAGTTCGCCGCCGCGGGCCCCGGCCAATCGCCACAACTGCGGCAAGTACAAGGCCGCAAGTATGGCTCGGGAGTGTTCGAACGCATCGAACCAGTGAAGCTGACGCCGCCGGAACTGCAGGCCTACACCGGCGACTATTACAGCACAGACTTGCAAGCCACCTACCGCTTCACTGTCGAGGACGGCAAGCTGGTCGCGCGCATCGCCGAAGCCGGCCCCGACAGCGATGCTTTCCAGTTGCAACCGCTGTTGCGCGATGAGTTTGTCTCCATGCCCGATCGGCTGGTGCTCGCATTCAACCGCGACGGCCGAGGCGCCATCGTCGGCCTGAAGCTTACCTACCAGTTTGGCTGGATCACCGACCTCCCCTTCCACCGCGCTCCCGATCCCGTTGCCGCCTGGAGCAAACAACATTCCTTCGATCCTTCCAAGACGCTGGAGCCGTTGCAAGAGATCGTTGGTGACGCGCGAGTACTCGCGTTCGGCGAAGGGACACACAATGCTCACGAACTGTGGCAATGGCGAAATCGCCTGTTTCGTTACGCCGTCGAGCACCTCGGCTTCACCGCTCTGGCCGCCGAGACGGGTTACGCGCAGGCCATCGCAGCCGATGATTATGTGTTGGGTCGGCCAGTTCCCGCAGAGCTAGCAGTGCGCGGCGTGTTCTCTTGGGTGGATACTCCCTTCGAAGAGAATCGCGAGCTGCTGGACTGGATGCGCGATTGGAATGCTCGCGCTGAGCCCGCTCGCCAGGTCCGATTCTATGGCTTGGAGATGACGGGCAATCTCGACCCGCAGGGTGCCTTGCTAGTGCAACCCGCGCTCGACTACCTCAGGGCAATGGACGCCAAACGGGCTGCAGCCGCCAGTGCCCTGCTTCAACCTTTGCTTGCCGATTTCGAGATGGAGCGCTACTCACGGCTCTCCAATGCTCGTCGCAACCAACTGTCCGTCGCCGTCCAGGACCTCGTGACACTGTTTGAACGCTTTCGAGTCGTGTGGATCGAACGAGGCTCACGCGAAGCCTTCGACAGGGCCTACCGTCACGCCGTCGTCGCACGACAACTGCTGGAACACTTCAAGCTAAACGGCGATGGCCGCGATATCGCTGCGGCCGACAACCTCCGCTGGGTGCTTGAACAGCAAGGACAACGAGGTCGCGTCTTTCTGTTCGCTCACAATTCACACGTCGCGAAGTGGCGCAAGCTGCCCGCCGACGATGGCCAACTTCATAGCACGATGGTGGAACTCGCCAGAAGCACTCTGGACGTAGAACTCCGCTCGATCGGCTCGCTTTACGACACCGGCAGCACCAAAGATTGGCTGGGGATGTTCGGCATGAGCCGGGAAACACGCACACTGGAGCCGTCGACCCCAAGCAGCTTGAACGACATGCTGGCACGCCTTGGTCCCTCTACGCTGCTGCTGGACCTGCGTGCGCTGCCGAGCGAAGGAACTGTCTACGATTGGTTCTCCGCAGAACGTCGTATTCGCAACATCAATATCAGAGAGGGCTACGACCTAACCCGCCCCGCTCGAGCGTTTGATGCTTTGCTGTTCGAGCGTGACATTTCTCCGCTCCGTCCATTGGTAGTCAAAGGTGCCCCGGACCACTAAACGCCGAAGCCACGACCTTCTCGATACGCTGCCCGTCCAGCTCCAGCACTTCGAACGTCCAGCGCTCCCAGGTGAGGCTTTCGCCGGGCTGAGGCAAATGCCCCAGGTGATGCAACATGAAGCCGGCCAGCGTCGTGTACTTGGCATCGCTGTGTAGATCGCTCACCGCCAACGATTGAACGACCTCGGCGATACGCAAACGACCGTCGAGCAACCAACTACCGTCGTCGCGCCTGATTGCAGTAGGCGGCGGCTCGCTACCTGCATCGGGTAAGTTGCCGGCGATGGCCACCAGAATATCTGTCGGCGTGACCAGGCCCTCGAACGCGCCGCGCTCATCGATGACGACCGCCAGTTGTACCGGCGATGTCTTGAACTGCTCCAGCAGCTTGAGGATGGGCATGGTGTCACTGACATACAATGGTTTGCGTAACGCCGCGCCGAGATCCAAGCCCGCAGCCGGACGATCCTGCCAGAGCAAATCTTCAGCGTGCACCACGCCGATCACCGAGTCGACGGTGCCGCGACACACTGGAAAACGAGAATGGCCGCTATGACGAATCTCTTCGATGACATTCGCCGGCGAGTCTTCGATGTCCAACCAAACTGCATCGACTCGCGGCACCATGATCGAGCGCAGCGGACGCTCGGCCAGAGTCAGTACCCGCTCGATCATGGAACTCTCATCTGCACTGAACGCGACAGTGTCGCCAGCAGAAGAGATGATCGCTGCGACCTCCTCCGATGCCTGCGGCGCCGACTGACCGCCACGCAGGATTCGCAGAACGGCTCGAGCTGTGCGGTCACGGGCGTTGGTGCCAGTCACACGTCGCAGAACATTGCGCCGCCCGAACTGATTGGCGGCTTCGATGAGTATCGAGAAACCAATCGCCGCGTACAGATAGCCCTTGGGCACATGAAAGCCCAGACCTTCGACGATCAGGCTGAAGCCGATCATCAGCAGGAAGCCCAGACATAGAATGATGACGGTCGGATGCCGGCTGACGAACGCCATCAGCGGCCGGCTCGCCAGCATCATCACCAAGATAGCGACGATGACCGCGATCACCATGATCGATAGATCCTGAACCATGCCGACTGCGGTGATCACGCTATCGAGCGAGAACACTGCATCGAGTACCACGATCTGCGCGATCACCTGCCAGTAGACTGCGTAGGCGGCGTCGTTCGCCTTGACCTCGTGAGCGCCTTCGAGCCGCTCGTGCAATTCCATCGTGCCCTTGAACAGCAGGAACACGCCGCCGAAAATCAAAATCACATCGCGCCAGGAAATCTCCAGCCCCCACATCGTGAACAACGGCTGGGTCAGCGTCATGAGCCAGGAGATCGACGCGAGTAGCCCCAAGCGCATGACGAGGGCCAACGACAGTCCGACGATACGTGCTCGGTTGCGCTGCTCGGGCGGCAGCTTGTCGGCAAGGATGGCGATGAAGACGAGATTGTCGATGCCCAGCACAATCTCCAGCAGCACCAGGGTCGCGAGGCCCGCCCACGCGGCCGGGTCGGACATCCATTCAAACAACATCGTTAGGTATTCTCGGCGAGGCGAGCCCCATCGCAGCATGCGATGGGGCCGATATCATCGTCAGTGCGGCTAATCAGAGATCGTCGCCGAATCCGCCATCGTCAAAGCCACCACCCTCCTCGCTGACATTTTCTTCGGGCGGCGGCTCTTCGGTATTTTCCGCCGCCGCGGCATCGTTGCCACCGAACATACCGGCAATCGCATTTCCAAGCAGCACGCCACCGGCCACACCCATCGCCGTTTGAGCCGCGCCCGCGAGAAAGCCGCCACCACCAGCGGGCGGAGCAACCGGGGCTCGTGCCGCGTTCGCGCCGAGACGTCTCTCTGGAGCGTTCTTCTGGCCACCGCCAAACAATGCCGAGAAGATTCCGCCGCCACTGGGTCTTTCTTGAGCGCTACGCTCGAGCTCCTCGATCTTCTGCTGCGCCTGATTCAACGCATACTCCTGCATGACGATGGTCTGCGCCATGTAGTAAGGAGCTGCAGGCTGCTGCGCGACTTGTTGATTGATGAATTCCTCGGCGGCCACATCGCGCGGCGGCGCTTGACGGGCCACATCATCGAGGCGGCCGAACAGGCCTTGAATGACCTGACGGTCTTGATTTTCCATGCTGCTCTCCTGAGGGGTAATTAGTGAGTGGCCGCTGACAGCAGCCGCGCTGCTCGCTCCACATCCGCTGACGCTGTGTGCGCGACCAGCACATAAGCAATCGAATCGTGCTGCCAGTAGGCAACGGCAAAGTCTTCCCGCGCAGCTGACGTTGGCGGAATCGCCCCCGGCGAACTGAGTTGAACCGCGTACAGCGACGCGTTACCAAACTCTGCGGTGTGAATGGCCACCTCGACGCTCGGTCCCAATGACGAGGGAAACACCTGCACGTCGGTGATCGACCAATCATCGGGCAACGCCGGCATCACGATTTTTGTGGCCGAACGAATCTCAGCGGCGTCGTACTCGGGACTTTCCGGTTGAGAACGCATCACCGCTCGCAACAGCGACGTGCGATGCGCGCTGACTGCGTCGCCGACATAGACCGGTGGCAACGTCGACGCAGCCACTTCTCCGGTGCCCGGCAGCCCCACCAATGTATGAGCGAACCAGCCAACGCCTACCAAAGCTGCCGCCACCGCGCCTCGGCGAAACTGGCGAAAAAATCTGCCACGTGCGAAACCCCGCTCGAGGCGACGAGCCGCACTCAGAACGTCGGCCCGCTCGCTCGCTTGCTCACTGCTGAGCGCCAACCGTAGTTCATCGCGGATACGCAGATCGGCCATGACCCGCATCGCATCCTCGGGGTGATTGCACAAGTGCGCTTCGATCTCGATCCGCCGCGTGACCGGCAGCTGATCTTCGACGTACGCCAACAGATCGGCCTCGGTGGCGGGATCAGTGGGATGTGCCATCGGAGCCTCCGACGATCTTGAGGTGTGCTCGCTTGTTACTGCCCGCCGAGGATCCGTTGGCGGGACTTTCGAGATCGCGTAACGCCGCCCGTGCCCGGGCCAAGCGCGACATGAGCGTGCCCAGTGGAATGCCCAGCACGCCGGCAGCGTCTGCAAAGGTCAACTCTTCTATGGCGACGAGATGCAGGGCCGCTCGCTGGTCTTCGGGCAACTGCATCAGTGCGTTGTAGACTTGGGTCAGACGCACGTGATGTTCCTGCACGGGCGGCTCGAACGGCGCACTCAAGTCTGCGGCCCGCTCGATGCGCCTGGCCTCGGCCTGATGCGCCCGCTGGCCATCGACGAAAACGTTATGCATGACCGACAGCAGCCAAGGCTTGAGGCTGCGCCCTTCCTGGAAGCTGGCGCGCTTTTCATAAGCCCGCACCAGGGTCTCATGCACCAGATCCTCGGCATTGGCCTCGCCGCGCAGGAGCGACCGGGCATAACGGCGCAGCGCCGGTAAGTGACTTACGACATCGAATCGAGCCTTGGACAGGGTCATATGAGGTATACGACACTGACGGGCCGACTAGTTCCTAGCACCGCAACTTTCTGTAGGCGACCTCCTGGCCGCGGAGCTTTGACAAGAAGTTAGTCGTTCAAGCCTTCGGCCTTTCTGGCGGCTTGCACCGAGGGACGGGCGCGAATGCGTTCATACAACGCCGTGACCTTGGGAAACGCGCTGATGTCCACGCCCAATTTCTGACGCCAACTCAGAATGACGTACAGGTAAGCGTCGGCCACCGAGAAAGCCTCGCCCAATAGAAACGGCTGATCGCCAATTCGGTCCTCGATGAGAGCCAGACGTCGCGCAATGTTGTCCTTGGCAATCTGTTTCATCGCCTCGGGCACCGCCGGATTGAATAGCGGGGAAAAATTCTTATGCACTTCGCCATTCAAGTAGCCCAGCCATTCCTGTAGACGGAAACGTGCTCGTGTGCCCACCGGCGGAGCCAGGTTGGCGCTGGGATTCAGGTCGGCGATGTAGGGCAGCAGGGCGGTGTTCTCGGTGAGCACCTCTCCATCGTCGAGTTCCAGAGCCGGCACGTAGCCCTTGGGATTCACGGCGGCATAATCCCGGCCATCGGGGAGTTTCCTGGTCTTGCGGTCAACCGCGACCGCCTCGAACTTTGTCCCAGCTTCAAGCAATGAAATGAGCGAAGCCAGCGAGCAAGCGCCTTGCAAATAATAGAGCTTCATATCAGGACCCTAGCCGTGAGGACGCGCATCCACTAGCGCACGCGGTCCAGAATGTTCTCAGAACACCGGCTGCGAGTCCATTTGCTCGAATCGTCGTTTCCCGTGATTCTCCCTACAGTCAGTCGCGCGCGACGCGAAACCCCAGCGAGAAATAGCGCTCCGCCGCCGGGCCCCGCAGTCGATAACTCGGCCGCAACAACTTCGAAGCATCTCCCCACCCGCCGCCACGCACGGCGCGACGATCGGCCATGGAACATTCGGTGCGTGCACTGCCTTCGGTGGTCGCACCGAAGTAGTCTTCGTGATAGCAGTCTTCGATCCTCTCCCACACAGTGCCGCGCACGTCGTACAGTACAAGTGCGTCAGCGGGAAAACTGCCGCCCGGTGCTGTTTGTAGCCAGCGATCGCGCCCGGATGCGAGTGGCGCGAACGAGTCGGACTCGGCACCGTAGTTGGCCATTTCATGACTGACAGGCACCGAGGCACGAAGCCCCTTACGTGCCACGTATTCCCACTCCGATTCCGTCAGCAGCCGATAGCGCTTGCCGGTTCGCTCGCTCAGCCAGCGAACATATGCCTGAGCGTCATTCCAACTGACACAAACCACGGGGTGCTGTCCGGTTTGAGCATAGCCAGGGTTCAGCCAGCTGCGCCCGGGCAGGTCTCCCCATTGATTGTTCTCCATGACATTGCAGCTGCGGCCCATGTCGTGGCGGGTCGCCGTGACGAATGCAGCGAACTCGTCGCGACTGACCTCGCGCACTCCCACTGCGAACTGCTTGGCAATCGTGACCTTGTGCATCGGCCACTCGTCCTCGCTGGCCTCCTTGTCTGTCTTCTCGGCTCCCATATCGAACGAGCCGGGCGCGATGGCCTGCATGCGAGGACAGATATCGCAATCCGAGAAGCTTTCTGTGGCAGCTGCCGGCCCGGCGATGGTGGCCATACCCATCATCATCGCCGGCAACAGCCAGGCACGAGGAGCAAACAACCGACCTGACATGAGTGCACCTGCCGTTATGTAGGAGGGCCAGTATTCAATGAATACCCGCTGGCCATGAGGTGCGAAAGTGGGTGCAGCTGGTGTCCCTGGGATCACCGCGGCTCAG